>JALYGF010000066.1 GCA_030777325.1 Actinomycetota bacterium
AGGAAGCTCCGCTTCCGAGGCGAAGTCAGAGATGGCCGGCGAGGCGGACCGAGGGGTCGAGCGGCGGGTCGGGGACGAGGTCCGAGGCGAGGTCGGCGAGGGGTATGAGGACGAAGGGCCGCTCCCACATCCGAGGATGCGGCACCGTGAGGTCGGGCTCGTCCACGGTGAGGTGATCAGTGGCGTCACCCACAATCAGAAGCACGTCCACGTCGAGGGTGCGGGGCCCGTGGCGCTCGGTACGGACCCGTCCCGCCGCCTCCTCCAGCCCGTGGCACACGGCGAGCAGGGCGCGGGGCTCCAGGGACGTCTCCAGCTCCACCACGGCGTTGAGGAAGTGCCCCTGCCCGGGCGGCCCCCCCACCGGCTCGGTCTCGTAGACCGGCGAGGTGCGCACCAGGCCGGGCAGAGCTGCCGCCGCCCGGCGTAGATGGGCCCACCGGTCGCCGACGTTGGACCCCAGGCCGAGATAGGCGCGCACCGAGGTGGGGCCCGAGGGTGCTCAGGGCTGGCGGGCGCGGGTGATGCGAACGCCCGCGCTCTGCAGGTCGGCGGCCACCGGAGGGCGCAGCTTGCGTATGGCGATGGTGACGGCGCGGACACGATCGTCGGCCATGACCACCTCGGCCATGCGCTCCGCCAGTGACTCGAGCAGGGCGTAGCGCTCCGAGTCCACGACCCGGGCCATGGCCTCCACCAGCGCGGCATAGTCCACGGTGTCGGAGAGGTCGTCGGTGGCCGCGGCGGCGGCCAGGTCGGCCTCGACCTCGAGGTCGGCCTCGAACGGCTGGGGCCGAGCCTGCTCCTCGGCCAGCGCTCCGTGAATGCCCATGAGCCGCAGCCCCCGCAGCTCGATGTGGTCGGTCAATGGGTGGTCCGGTCGTCCGGGCGCTCAGAGCGCCGGCGCCAGGGCCACCAGCTCCCTGCCGGGGGGGCCCATCTGGCGATGGACCAGCCGCTCGAGCACGGCGATGGCCTGGGGCCCGCTCTCGAGCAGGTCGGCCCACAGGAGGTAGCCACCCATCACGCCCATGACCCGGTCCCCCAGCTCCTCCTCGTGGACCAGGATCCGCTCGCCGGCGTCCAACCATCCCTGGAGGTCCTCGTAGAGCTTGGGCAGCACGGTGCGGGCGTCGGACTGAAGTCCAAGCGGTTCGTGGGCCCACGTCATGCCCAGCTCGTCGTAGGCATGCAGGTTGTGGGGGGACACGAGCAGCGACACGATCCGGGTGAAACCCTGCTCTCGCAGCCAGATGATCTCCTCCTGGCGGCGGACCCGGCGATGGTTGCGGGCATAGCCGCCCGGCCGCTCGCTGACAGCCAGCTTCCCCTTGATGATCCAGGTGAAGTTGCGGGGAGCGATTCCCGCCGCCCACTTGCCCCTCACCGGGACACCCCCGTCGGTGAAACGCCAGCAGTGAGCCGCAGGGCCTGCACCGTGGGGCCCACGTCGTGGACGCGCACCATCCGGGCACCCTGGGAAACGGCGTGGACGGCGGTGGCCAACGATCCTTCCAGGCGGTCGGTGACCGGAGCGCCCCCGGCGAGGGCACCCAGGAAGGACTTGCGGCTGGTGCCGACCACCACCGGGTGGCCGGTCTCCACGAGGGACGACAGGCGGCGCAGCAGCGAGAGGTTGTGCTCCTTCGTCTTGCCGAAACCGATGCCGGGGTCGATCCACACCTCCCCTACGCCCGCCTCTAGGGCAGCCTCGGCCCGCTCGACTAGGAACCCACGCACCTCCCCTACAACGTCGTCGTAACGGGGGTCGAGCTGCATCGTACGGGGCTCCCCCTGCATGTGCATGGCCACCCAGCCGACACCCGTGTCAGCGGCAACGGAGTGCAGCGAGGCGGTGACGTCGTTGACCAGCGTGGCCCCGGCAGCGACGGCCGCCACGGCGACCGTCGCCTTGCTGGTATCGATCGACACCCTCACGTGGGGTGCAAGGGCCTCCACCACGGGCAGGACGCGGTGACGCTCCTCGGCCTCGTCCACCGGTTCGGCGCCCGGGCGCGTGGACTCTCCGCCCACGTCCACCACGTCGGCGCCCGCCCTGGCCATGGCCAGGCCATGGGCGATCGCCGCCTCCCGGTCGAGGAAGCAGCCGGCGTCGGAGAACGAGTCGGGCGTCACGTTCAAGACGCCCATCAGGAGGGGGGCCATCGGCGTAAAGCGTACGGGCCGGAGAGGGGCCGCGTGCCGGGATTCACCGGCCGTGGATCATCGTCATGGCCTCGGCCCGGGTCCGGGCGTCGTCGCGGAACAGCCCCCGTACTGCCGAGGTCTCCGCCGTCGCCCCCGGCGTACGCACGCCCCTCATGGTCATGCAGAGGTGCTCGGCCTGGACCACGACCAGCACGCCCCTCGGGCGGAGCCGGCGCTCGAGCGCGTCGGCGACCTGGGTGGTCAGCCGCTCCTGGACCTGGAGGCGCCGCGAATAGGCCTGGACCAGGCGGACGGGCTTCGACAGCCCGGTGATGCGGCCGTCCTCGCCGGGGATGTAGGCCATGTGGGCCTTTCCCACCATGGGCACGAGGTGGTGCTCGCAGACGGAGTAGAAGGGAACGTCCTTCACCATCACCATGCCGTCGTGGCCGGCCTCGAAGCTGACGTCCAGGCTCTCGTCGGGATCCTCGCCGAGCCCTCCGAGGATCTCGGCGTAGAGAGCCGACACCCTCTCGGGCGTGCCGACCAGCCCGTCGCGCTCGGGATCCTCACCAATGGCCTCGAGGATCTCCCTAACGGCCTTCTGGATCCGCCCCCGGTCGACACCTTCGGGGAGCGGCGTCACGCGGTGGCCGGCTTCGTCCTCGGCCGGACCACTCGCCGGCGGCCTCGTTTTGCGCCCTGGGATCCCGGCGCCTCCCTCGGCTTCTCGCTAGGGACCTCGATGGCCGCCGCCGCCGGTAACTCCTCGGAGGGCGGTGCGGGCGAGCGAGCCGGCCACGGCGGCAGGTCGCCGAGAATGTCCATGAGCTCAGGGGTGTCGAGGGTCTCCTCCTCCATCAGCGAGGCCGCCAGGCGGTCCAGCGTGGACCGGTGCGCCTCGAGGATCTCGACGGCCACGTCATGGGCGCCGTCGATGAGCGCCCGTACCTCCACGTCGATGTGGGAAGCCATCTGGTCGGAGTAGTTGACGTGGTGGTTCATGTCCCGGCCGAGGAAGACCTCGTCGCCCTGCTGACCGAGTTGGAGCGGGCCGAGGACGTCGCTCATGCCGTACTGGGTCACCATGGCCCGAGCGATCTCTGACGCCTTCTCGATGTCGTTGGCCGCCCCGGTGGTGATCTCGTCGAAGATCAGCTCCTCGGCGGTGCGTCCTCCCATGAGGACCGTGAGCTGGTCACGCAGCTCGGAGCGGGAGACGATGTACTTGTCCGCCGTGGGCAGCGAGATGGTCCAGCCGAGGGCTCGGCCGCGGGCCAGGATCGAGACCTTGTGGACGGGGTCGGCGTGGGGCAGAACGTGGCCGACGAGGGCGTGCCCACCCTCGTGATAGGCGATGACGAGCTTCTCCTTCTCGCTCATGACACGGGTCTTGCGCTCCGGGCCGCCGATCACCCGGTCGATAGCCGTCTCCAGCTCCACCATCCCGATCCCGCTGTGGCCGTGGCGGGCTGCCAGCAACGCCGCCTCGTTGAGCAGGTTGGCCAGGTCGGCACCGGTGAAGCCGGGCGTGCGACGGGCAAGCACGGCGAGGTCCACCGCTTCGTCGATGGGCTTGCCCCGGGCGTGCACCCGTAGGATCTGCGTCCGCCCCTCGATGTCCGGCCGGTCGACGACGATGTGGCGGTCGAATCGGCCGGGCCGCAGGAGGGCGGGATCGAGAATGTCCGGGCGGTTGGTGGCGGCGATGAGGATGACCCCGGCGTGGGTGTCGAAGCCGTCCATCTCCACGAGCAGCTGGTTCAAAGTCTGCTCGCGCTCGTCGTGGCCGCCACCCACGCCGGCCCCGCGGTGGCGTCCAACGGCGTCGATCTCGTCCACGAAGATGATGGCGGGCGCGTGGGTCTTGGCCTGTTCGAACAGGTCGCGAACCCTGCTGGCCCCCACCCCCACGAACATCTCCACGAAGTCGGAGCCCGACAGGGAGTAGAAGGGCACGCCCGCCTCGCCTGCAACGGCCCGGGCCAGGAGCGTCTTGCCCGTCCCCGGCGGTCCGAAGAGCAGCACCCCCTTCGGGATCTTGGCCCCGGTGGCCTGGAACCTGGCGGGTGACTTGAGGAACTCCTTGATCTCGACCAGCTCCTCGATGGCCTCGTCCGCCCCGGCGATGTCGGCGAAGGTGACCTTGGGACCGTCCTCGGACGCCTGCTTGGGCTTGGCCTTGCCGAACTGCATCACCCGGTTCCCGCCGCCTTGCATCGAGTTCATGAAGTAGAGGAAGGCGCCCAGCACGAGGGCAATGGGGAGGAGGTTCAGCACGAGGGAGAGCCACACGTTGCCCTTGGCGCCCTTCGAGTCCAGCTCGATCCCGGCGTTCAGAAGGTCGCGGGTCAGCTCGTCGCCGTACTCGGCCGGGAACTTGGACTCGAACCTCTTCCCGTTGGTGAGCCGGCCCACCACCTTGTCGTCGCCCTCGATCTGGGCCGAACGCACTCCCTTCTCGGCCACCAGGCGCTCGAGCTCGCTGAGGCGCAGCTTCTGGCGGTCCTCGCCCCGACCGAGGACGCCGGCCGTGCCCAGCACCACCACCAGGCCCAGCGCCACCCACAGCGCGGGCTTGCGGACCAGAGATCTCACCATGGCCCGTAGGGTACCCGTGGCTGATCACCGGTCCCGGCGCAGGAAGGACGGGCTAGCTACGGCTAGCCGGCCCAGGCGCAGACATAGGGAAGGTTGCGGTACCGCTCGGACACGTCGAGCCCGTAGCCGATCACGAACGTGGGGGGGATCCGGAAGCCCACGTAGCGGAAGTCGGTTTCGCCCTCCTGTATCCCCTCCTTCACCAACAGGGCGCACACCTCCAGGCTGGCCGGGTCCCTGGCCAGCAGGTTGCGCCGGAGGTAGGAGAGGGTGAGACCGCTGTCGACGATGTCCTCCACAAGGAGCACGTGGCGGCCGGAGAGATCGAGGTCGAGATCCTTCACTATGCGAACCACGCCGCTGGCCTTGGTGGAGCTGCCGTAGGAGGAGACGGCCATGAAGTCGAACTCCACGGGGAGGCGGATGGCGCGGGCCAGATCGCTCATGAACATGAAGGCGCCCTTCAGCACACCGACGAGCAGCGGTGCCCGGCCCGCATAGTCGTCGGTGATCTGCACGCCGAGCTCCGCCACCCTGGCCTGCAGCTCGTCTGCCCCGATGAGGACCGGCCCGAGGTCCGGGTTCACCGGCGCGCCGGACCCACCGGACTCAGAGGCGCCCGGCTGCACTACCCCCGCTCCGCGTACAGCCGCCCGCCCGACCGGCGAACCCGCACGCCGCCGGGTACCTCACAGGCCGCCGCCTGCTTGCGGGCCACGCGCAGGACCCGCTCCACGGCGGCGGCATCGGGCGGGTGCCCGCTCCGGTGATCCTCGGGGTGCCGGCGGTCGTCGGAGGGAACCGCCTCCAGCAGCCGGCGAACGGCCCGGCGGGCCAGAGGCGGTGGTGCCGCCGCCAGCGCTCGGCCATCATGGGCGTCGAGCAAGGAGGCCAGCCCGTCCAGCACCTCCGCCTCGTCCCTCATGAGGTCGGCCTGGCGGGTCAGCACGGGCACCACGTCGCGCTGGGCGATGGACTGGAGGAGGGGCAGTAGCTCGTGGCGGACCCGGTTCCGGCGGAAGCTCGGGTCCAGGTTGGAGGGGTCCACGATGGGATCGAGCCCCAGCTCCGCACAGAGCGCGTGAGTCTCGGACCGCCGCACGGCCAGGAGCGGCTTGGTCGTCCCGGGCCGCATGCCGGCCAGACCGTCCCGCCCGGCGCCGCGCACCAGGTTAAGGAGCATCGTCTCCGCCTGGTCGTCGGCGGTGTGGCCGGTGGCGGCGCCCGGGGGGAGGACCGCCCGGCGGGCGGCCCGGGCACGCGCCTCCAGGTTCGGCCCGGGGGCGACCTGCACTCGTTCGGACCGGAAGTCGGCTCCGAAGCGAGCGGCCGCGGATGCCACGACGTCGGCCTCCGACGCCGAGCCGGGGCGCAGCCCGTGGTCGACGTGCACGGCGGTGACCCGGCAGCCGGCTTCCACGGCCAGTACCAGCAGCGCCAGGGAGTCGGCGCCGCCAGAGACGGCGCAGGTGAGCGGCGCTCCATGGCCGGGGAAGCGGCAGCGGGAGAGGAGGTGCGCCAGCCGGGTTCTCGACGCTTCGGGCCGAGGGCGTCCGGACGGGGCCACGGGCGGGTTATGCCCCTGCCGGTGACTCGGAGCGTGCCCGATCGATCCAGAGGCCGGGCTGGCGGATCTCGGACAGGCTCGGGAGCCACTCTGGTCCGCGCCATACCTGCTCGAGGAGGCCGGCGCCACCTGCGAGCTCGACGGCTTCGACGAAGCGCTCGCCCTGCTCGTACTGCTTGAGCTTGGCCTCGAGGCCGATCGCCTGCTGGAGCAGCTTCGCCGGCCCCTTGGCCTGCTCCCGGCGCTGTCGCAACACCCGGCTGAAGCGCTCGGCGCTCGGGACCCGCTCGCCGCCCGCCCGGTTCATGGTGATGTCACCATGACCCTCCAGGAGGCTCATCAGCCCGAGCATCTGCTGGAGGACGACCTGCTGCTCCGGACCGGCGAGGAGCCCGACCAGGCCGCCGTCGGCAAGCGGGTTGCGGCCCGCTCGGATCTCCTCCAACGTCCGGCGGAGGGCCTCGACGAACCGGCGCGGATCGGGGTCGATGGAGCCGAGGCTGCGCTCGACCAGGGACAGGAAGTACGGACGCAGCCACGGAACACCGGTGAACTGGGACCGGTGCGTGACCTCGTGGATGGCCAACCAGAGGCGGAACTCCCTGGGCGGGAAGCCGAAGCGCCTCTCCAGGGACAAGACGTTGGGGCCCACGTAGTAGACGATGTCCTGGTCCTCGGGCCTCTCCTCCTCGATCAGGAGAAGGTCGTATTGGCCGAGGACCCGGGTGGACATCCAACCCAGGATGGTGCCCAGCTGGGCCCCGGAAACGGCTCGGGTCACCGGGGCCACGGGGCTCTGAGCCAGCCGAGCCCCGAGCTTCTCGGTGACCGGCCGCAGGAGGCGTTGAAACGACACGAGGTTCGCCCTCACCCAACCGGGACGGTCGGTGACCCTGGCCCGCGCCGGGCCCGCCTCGGAGCGCAGACCGGTGGCCTCCTCGACCAGCCCCTCGGCCACGGCGGTCAGTTCCTGGAAGTCCTGGTCGAGGGAGGCAATCTCGGTGGCAGGAGTGGGGGGCTGGCGCCGGGCCAGGCGGACCGCCACCTTCTCGGCCAGGTCCCAGGAGATCGGCTCGGTCACTGCTGCTGCTGCTTGGGGTACTTGTTGCTGGTGACCTTGGCCAGGTAGCCGACGATCGTGGCGATGACGGCCGCCACCGCTGCACCGAAGATGACGAACGAAAGCCAGTAGTGCCAGACCTCGGCCGAGAGGAGCAGACTCATCGTCGAGATGGTAGGCGCCCGGCCGTCAGCTGATCGTCGTAGGAACTCGGCGGGGTAACGGGGGCGGCGCTACCAAGGGAGCTTGGGTCCGCCGAGCGGGCCGGCCTCGCCCTGGATGGCGTGGAAGACCCGTTGGCGGAGCGCTTCGGGAACCTGGTCCTGACACTTCCGGGCGATCACCACCCGGAGCTCGGCTTCGAACCCGAAGGCCTGGAAGCAGGGCTGGCACTCGTCGAGGTGGCGGCGGATCGACGAGCGGCGCTCGTCGTCGAGCTCTCCGTCGAGGAAGTGATAGAGGCGGTGCACTGCGTCGCCGCAGCCACAGCCGGGACCACCTCCCTCCGTCGAGCCCCAGCCCTCCGGCGACATCAGTCCCGCTGCTCCACGAGGCCTCGGTCCATACCGAAGTCGAACAACGCCTTTTGCAGCGCCCTTCTTCCCCGATGCAGGCGACTCATCACCGTCCCGATGGGCACGTCGAGGATGGCGGCGATCTCCTTGTAGGAGAAACCCTCGACGTCAGCCAGCAGGACGACCATCCGGAACTGCTCGGGAAGCGACTCGACCGCCTTCTTCACGTCGGCGTCGGTGAAGTGGTCGAGCACCTCCTCCTCGGCGCTGCGGCCGGCGGCGGCCGCCTCCAGCCCTCCGAGGCGCCGGTAGAGATAGAGGTCCTCCACGTCGTCCACGTCGGACTGCTCTGGCCGGCGCTTCTTGGCCCGGTAGGAGTTGATGTAGGTGTTGGTGAGGATCCGGTAGAGCCAAGCCTTGAGGTTGGTGCCCTCCTTGAAGGTGTGGAAGCCGCGGAAGGCCTTGAGGTAGGTCTCCTGGACGAGGTCCTGGGCATCGGTCGGGTTGTGGGTCATGCGCACGGCGGCCGAGTACAGCGAGCTCATGTGCTCCATGGCCAGCTCCACGAACCTCGCTTGATCGGCCATCACCCGACCCTACCTGCCCCGGGGCCGTCTCCCTTCTCAGGCTGGGACGGACTCCCCCTGGTCCCCCGAAGGCGTGTCCGGTACGGCTGAGGACGGTTCTCTTCCGGGCATGAAGCGGAGCACCAGGCCGGCCGACACCAGCGCCACCGCGGCCGCCACGAGGAATACCGTCCCCATGGCATCGGTGAAGGAGTGCCTGGCCAGGCTCGCGAGCGCGTCCCCGGCCGATCCGCTCAGCCGGCCGGCGATCCCGAGGGCCGCGCCTGCCGACTCCCTGGCCGTCTCGGCAACAGCCGGCGGTAACGCCGCCAGGTCCCCGGTGAACGAGTCCTGTCCGAGGCCACCTCGGTAGCCGGAGGAGAGGAGGCTCCCGAGGACGGCGACGCCCAGGCTGCCGCCGAGCTCTCTGGTTGTGTCGTTCACCGCCGAGCCCACACCTGCCTTGCCCAGCGGCATGGACTCCATGATCGCCCCGGTTGCCGGTGCCATGGCCAGGCCCATGCCACCGCCCAGCAAGACCAAGGCGATCGCCAGGTTGGGGTAGCTGCTTCCGGCGGAGAGCGTGGAGAGCACGACCATGGCCACGGCGAGAAGCACCATCCCGGCCGCCATCACCCGCTTCCGCCCGAACCGCTCGGCGAGCGGCGCGCTCCGGGGGGCACTCAGGATCATGGACAGGGCCATGGGAAGGGTGGCCGCGCCAGCCTGGAGAGGGCTGTAGAAGAGCACGAACTGCAGGTATTGGGTGAGCACGAAGAAGAGGCCGAACATGGCGAAGAAGGTGAGGAAGATGGCGCCCGAGCCAACGGAGAAGCGGGCGTCGGCGAACCGATCCATGGGCAGCATGGGTGTCGGGCTGGCGCGCTCGAAGCGCACGAAGGCGGTCAACGTCATCACCGCCACGACGAAGAGAACCATGATGAGGGGGTCGGTCCAGCCCCGTTCGGGCGCCTGGATGATGGCGTAGAGCAGGACCCCGAGGCCGGCGACTGACAGCAGGCTTCCCACCGGGTCGAGGGGCCGGTGCTCGGGGTCCCGAGAAGAGGGCAGGAGAGCGGCACCGGAGACGAGGGACAGGGCGATGATCGGCACGTTGATGAAGAACACCGAGCCGAACCAGAAGTGCTCGAGCAGGAATCCGCTGGCCAGCGGCCCGATGCTCCCGCCGGCTCCGGCGAAACCGGCCCAGATGGCGATGGCCCTCGAGCGCTCTCGGGCGGGAAACACGTTGGTGATGATCGAGAGGGTGGCGGGCATTATCGCCGCCGCACCGGCACCCATGACGGCTCTGGTGGCGATCACCTGCCACGGTTCGGTGGCCAGGGTGGCGACGAGGGCGCCCAGGGCGAACGTGGCCAGCCCGCCTTGGAGGAGGCCCTTGCGGCCGAAGCGGTCGCCGAGCGCGCCCATGGGGAGCAGGAGACCGGCGAACACCAGGGCGTAGGCGTCCACGATCCACTGGAGGTCGGCGTTGGTGGCCCGAAGCTCTCGGACCATGGTGGGCAGGGCGACATTGAGCGAGGAGTTGGCCGCCACCACGATGACCAGGCTGAGGTTGAGCACGGCCAGGATGTGCCACCGCCGGGCGTGGATCACCTCGGAGTCATGGTTTCTCGCCACTAGTGTCCCCTCGTCCCCGGGCGGGCCGCCTCGGCCCTACAACATGCGAAGAGCCACGTTCTCTTCCGCTGGCTTGACCGCCGCCTCGGCGCCTGCGGCCTGACGGCCGCCTCAGAGCTTTGCTGCCGCCTGCCTGCCCAGGTCGACCATGGCCTCTTCGCTGGCCGCTTTGCGGCGGGTCTGGAGCTGTACGTAGCGAGAGCCCTTCACCACCGAGATCTGTGAACCCACGTCACTCTGCTCAAAGACGGCGACGTCGCCGAGGCCGGGGATGCGTTTCCCGTTGCGTGCCTCGATGGTGCTGCGGGCGAAGGTGGGGTCCCCTGCCTCGGTCAGCTGCAGAGTGAAGCCGACGAGCACGTCCTCACCCTGGGGGGCCTTGAAGTCGCACTTCGGCCCCAGGGTCTGCATGCTCGGCTCCGGCGTCACTTCGCCGGGCTTGGCCCCGATGGCGGAGGCGACGGACTCCAGGCTCACCAAGGCGCAGGCGTCGCTCACGGGCTGCGGAGGGCCGGACGGCTGAGCCGGACCCCTTCGCTCCGACCGCTCGCCGTTTCGAGGCGACGGTGCCGAAGACGTCGAGGACGCGCCGGAGGGGTCGTCTCCTAGGTCCACGAAGACGAGGACTGCCACCGAGGCCACGATCAACGCGACGATGGCGGCGCCGAGCCCGGCGATGATGGGTTGCCCCCCACGTTCTGCCATGACCACTGACGCTAACCGCTGCGCACCCCCGCCGGGGTGGGTTCAGTCGAGCCTGTATGGCGTGGGTCCGGCAGCCGCCGGGCATCCTCGCCCACGTGCGGTCAGCTCCGGGCGGTCCCACCGATGTTGCTGCACCGCTCGCAGACGGACTCGGGAAGATGCTCGCGGCGCAACGAGCGGAGGGATCAGTCGAAGGCCCAAACGTGCAGCACCGTCCTGCTCGAGTCGTCGGTGATCAACATGACCTCACGGGTGACCGTCCTTCCGTTCACTTAGCGTTGGTCCTGACCGGTCGAAAAGGACTTGGCCCGGTCCACGTCAACTCCCTCCACAGGTGTTTGGAACGCCCTCCGGCCAGCCCGTAGCTCGCCTGTGAAACCGGCGTCGCGGAGCACCTCCTGTACCAGGGCCGGCGGGAGCGCGACCGCGAGAGCAACTAAACGGTCGATGCCGGCGATCTGGTGGCTTCCCAGTGGTTCGGCCGACTCCAGTCCGGCCGTGTGCAGACCGCCCATGCGCTCATCGCTCACGGTCACCGGCCCGAAGTCCACATCCTTTTCCTTGTCCCAGTTGTAGCGGTCGTAGACGTGGCTCCGCTAGTGGACCTCTACCTCCGAGGCATCATCGGGAGAGACGACCACATAACCCGTGACCGCGTGCTTGATGTCACCGGTTGCCAAGAACCAGTCCCGATCCTCGAGGTAGAGGGCCCCCCACGAGCTCGAGAACTCCGCCTCCTTGGCCTCCTTGAGCGCTTTGGTGCGGGTGGCGCTGGCCTCAGCCTTGGCCTCGGTGGCGGCGCGCTGGGCGCTGGCATAGGCGCTGGACTCGGCCGGGGCGGTGAAGGGGGCCATGGGATCGGCCGGTCCCAGGGGGGCCATGAGGGGGTTGGCCCGGGCCTGGGCCTGTTCGAGGGCGGTGGCGGCGTCGTTGGCCCCGTCCTGGGTGGCGCGGGCTCGCTCCTCGG
>JALYGF010000067.1 GCA_030777325.1 Actinomycetota bacterium
GTCACCGGCTCGGTGCCGGTGTTGCGCACCTCCAACGTCCACGTCACGGGCGCCTTGGCCCGCAACGGCTCGGTGTGGGTGAGGGTGAGGGTCAGTCCCTCCTCCTCGTTCGGTTCCAGCACGGGGGCGTCGTCCTCCCCACCCCCGCCGCACGCGCTGGCCACGAGTAGCACCGCCGCCACCAATACGGTGGCCGCAGACGCAGGTAGCCGTCTCACGCCGGGCGTACCGTGATGCCGGCAGCGGTCAAGTGCTCCTTGGCCTGGCGCACCGTGAGGTCGCCGAAGTGGAACACCGATGCCGCCAGCAGGGCGTCGGCTCCGCCTTCCCGGACGCCGTCCACCAAGTGGTCCAGGGTGCCCACCCCGCCGCTGGCGATCACCGGAATGTCACAGGCGTCCACCACCTGGCGGGTGAGAGCAAGCTCGAAGCCGTCCCGTGTGCCGTCCCGGTCCATGGATGTGAGCAGGATCTCTCCCGCGCCCAGTCGCTGGCACTCCGCCGCCCATGCCACCGCATCCAGCCCGGTAGGCGTGCGTCCGCCGTGGGTGTGGACCTCGAAGCCCCCGCCGCGGCGCTTGGCGTCGATGGCCACCACCACGCACTGGGCCCCGAACTCCGCCGACAGCTCGCCCACAAGCTCGGGGCGGGCAACGGCGGCGGTGTTCACGCCCACCTTGTCGGCACCGGCGCGCAGGAGCCGCCGGGCGTCGTCGACGCTGCGGACCCCGCCGCCCACGGTGAGGGGAATGAACACCTCCTCGGCGGTTCGAGCCACCACGTCCGCCATGGTCCGGCGGGCGGCGGAGGAGGCGGTGATGTCGAGGAAGACAACCTCGTCGCCGCCGGCTTCGTCGTAGCGGGCCGCGAGCTCCACCGGGTCACCGGCGTCGCGGAGACCGACGAAGTTGACGCCCTTCACCACCCGGCCGGCGTCCACGTCCAGGCATGGGATCACCCGGATGGAGCGCACGCGGCCATCGCCTCCCCAACGCTGAAGGCTCCGTCGTGGAGGGCCTTGCCCACGATCACCCCGGCCAGGCGCCGACCCGCCACCTCCACCTCGGCCAGGGCGCGGAGATCCTCGAGCGTCCCCACCCCGCCTGAGGCGATTAGGGGCAGAGCCGTCGCCGCCAGCACCGTCGCCAGGCCGGCCAGGTCGGGTCCGCCCATTGTCCCGTCGCGCCAGATGTCGGTGACCACCACGGCGCCGAGCGCGGTGCCCTGGAAACGGTCGAGTAGATCGGCGACGCGTGTGCCCGAGCCCTCTGTCCATCCGCGCACCGCCACCTCGCCGTGGCGGGCGTCGAGGCCCAGCGCCACCCGGCCCGGATGGCGGGCGGCCACCCGCCTCACCATGGCCGGGTCCTCCACCGCTGCCGTGCCCATGACGATGCGGGCCACGCCGGCGCCGAGCAGAGCCTCGGCGGAGAACTCGTCCCGGAGCCCTCCGCCCGCCTGGACCGGGATGCCCACGGCCTCGGTGATGGCCTTGACCGCGTCCCGGTTCTCGGGCCGGGCGGTACGGGCGGCGTCGAGGTCGACGACGTGGATCCACTGCGCCCCATCGGCCTCCACCTCCCTCGCCACTGCCAAGGGGTCTCCGTCGTAGACGGTCTGGCGGCTGTAGTCGCCCTGCACCAGGCGCACGCAGCGCCCGTCTCTGAGGTCGATGGCCGGGTACAGATCCATGCACTCAACCGCACGCTTTGGCGAAGCTCTGGAGGAGGGACAGGCCCACCGTCCCGGACTTCTCGGGGTGGAACTGCGTCCCCCAGAGGTTGCCCCGCTCCACTGCGGCCACCACCGGCCCTCCGTAGTCACAGGTGGCCACCACGTCGTCGGTGGTCTCCGGAGCGTACGAGTGGACGAAGTAGGCCCACGCCGGGTGGGCCACTCCGTCGAGCAGGGCGCTCCAGCGACCGGTGGGCTGCAGCACGTTCCACTGCATCTGCGGCCGCTTCACACCCTCGGGCAAGGCGCGTACCTCGGCGTCGAAGACCCCCAGGCCGGCAACCTCGGGGCTCTCCTCGGACCGCCGGTACAGCATCTGAAGCCCCACGCACACGCCGAGGAACGGCACCCCCGACTCGACGGCGTCGAGCGCGACCCTGTCCAGGCCCGAAGCGCGGAGAGCGGCCATGCACGGACCGAACGCTCCAACCCCCGGCAGCACCACACCGCCGGCTCGCTGCGCCGCTTCGGGGTCCGTGACCAGGACCGCGTCGGCACCCACCTTCTCCAGCGCCTTCTGGGCCGAGCGCAGGTTGCCGATGCCGTAGTCGAGGACGGCGATCACGCCCGCCCCTCGCTCACAGCACTCCCTTGGTGGAAGGCACGCCGTCCCCCTCGACCTTCACCGCGTCGCGCAGAGCCCGGGCCACGCCCTTGAACGACGCTTCGAGGATGTGGTGGGCGTTCTTGCCGCTGCGCAGCCGGAGGTGCACGGTGAGAGCGGCGGCGGTGACGAACGCCCGCCAGAACTCCTCGGCCAGCTGCGGGTCGAACGGGGGTGTGCCCAGAGGGAGGGCCTCGGCCGGGGTCTCCAGCTCGTAGTGCAGGAAAGGGCGGCCCGACAGGTCGACGGCCACCTCGACCAGCGCCTCGTCCAGCGGGACGCTGATGGACGCGAACCGTCGCACCCCCGCCTTGTCGCCCAGCGCCTGGCGCAGGGCCTCGCCGAGGAGGATGCCGGTGTCCTCCACGGTGTGGTGGGCGTCGACCTCCAGGTCCCCGGTGGCGGAGACGTCGAGGTCGAAGCCGGCGTGGCGGCCGAGCTGCGCCAGCATGTGGTCGAAGAAGGGCAGACCGGTGGCCGCCGAGGAGCGGCCCGAGCCGTCGAGGTCGATGGAGACGCTCACAGACGTCTCCTTGGTGGTGCGGCTGCGCTCGGCGATGCGGGTGCTCACGGCTGTCCTCCCGTCCCTGGTGCGGTCACTGCTGCAGCGCCTCCGAGAGGGCCCCGAGGAAGGCATCGTTCTCGGCGGGCGTGCCCACCGTGACTCGCAGGCATCCCGACAGGCGCGGCCAGTCCCCGACGTCACGCACCAGCACCGAGCGCTCCACCAGCGCGCCCCACACCTCCCGGCCGTCGCGCTCCGTCGGGCGGAACAGCACGAAGTTGGCGTCCGAGGGCCAACACTCCACGGCCATCTGGTCGAGCCCGTCGAGCACTCGCCGGCGCTCGTCCTTGACCGCGGCCACCCGAGCCTCCATCTCGGCGGTGAACCGCAACGCCAACCGACCGGCGGCCTGCTTCACGGCGTCGAGGTGGTACGGCAGTGTGCGGTGCTCCAGCTCGGCGACCACGGCGGCCGGCCCCACCAGGTAGCCGAGCCGGGCCGCGGCCATGGACCACGTCTTCGAGTAGGTGCGCACCACCACGAGGGGCACGTCTTCGCCCACCAGCTCCAGCGCCGACCACGGGGCGAACTGCCCATAGGCCTCGTCCACCACTACCAGACCGGGGGCCAGGTCGAGGACCTCCTCCACGACGGCGCGGGGCTCGGCGCCGCCCGTGGGGTTGTTGGGCGAGCAGACGAAGGTGACTGCAGGGCAGGCCTCGGCGGCGGCTCGCTTCACCTCACCGAGGTCGAGGGCGAAGTCGGGCTGGCGCTCCCCCACCCACAGCCCGGTGCGGGTGAGACGGCTCAGGTGGGAGTGGAGGGCGTACGTCGGCTCGAACACCGCCGCCCGCCGCCCCGGCCCGCCGTAGGTGAGGAGCAGGGTCTGGAGGACCTCGTTGGAGCCGTTGGCCGCGAACACCCGCTCGGGGCCGACCCCGTGGAGGCGGCCCAGGGCGGCGCGCAGCTGGCGGGCCTCCCGGTCGGGGTACCGGTTGAAGTCCACCTCCGAAAGCTCTGTGGCCAGCGCGTGGACGAATGCCCGGGGCGGCGGGTACGGCGACTCGTTGGTGTTGAGGCGGACGTCGACCACCACCTGTGGCGAGTGGTAACCCGCGCCCAGGCCCTGGTCGTCGCTGGGGCGCATGAGTGGGCTCATCGGCCACCCGCTCGACGTCGAAGCCGGACCGAGTCGGCGTGGGCGGCCAAGCCCTCGGCCTCGGCCAGCGCCACCACGTGGGGGCCGAGGCGCTCCAGGCCGTCCTCCGTCACGGAGACCACGTGGACCGTCTTCTGGAAGTCGTGCACGCCGAGGGCCTCGGCGAAGCGAGCCGACCCGTTCGTGGGCAGGACGTGGCTGGGCCCGGCGACGTAGTCCCCCACACTGGCAGGGGCGTGGGCGCCGAGGAACACGGCACCGGCGTTCTGCACCAGGGGAACGAGGGACTCGGGGTCCGCGCTCATGAGCTCGAGGTGCTCGGGGGCGATGGCGTTGGCCACCTCCATGGCCTGCTCCGGGCCGTCCACCAAAACGGCGTACCCACCGTCGCCCAAGGTGACCTCGATCTCCTGGCGGCGGGGCGACTCGGCCACCAGGCGGCCCACGGCGTCCGAGATGGCGTCCGCCGCCGCCTCGGACCACGTGATCAGCCAGGCCAGCCCGTCCGGACCGTGCTCGGCCTGGACCACCACGTCGATGGCGGCGTGGTCGGCCACGGTGGCGTCGTCGGCCACCACCACGACCTCAGACGGGCCAGCGAATGCCGCGGGGACGCTCACGATCCCCTCCCCCGCCACCTGCCGCTGCGCCACGGAGACGTACATGTTCCCCGGACCGGCGATCACGTCCACCGCGCCGATGCTCTCGGTGCCGTAGGCCATGGCCGCAATGGCCTGGGCGCCGCCGATGCCGTACACCTCGTCCACGCCGGCAAGAGCAGCCGCCGCCAGGGTGACCACGCCCACGGACCCGTCGGAGTCCGGAGGCACGCACAGCACCACCTCGGACACGCCCGCCACCCGGGCCGGCACAGCCGTCATGAGCACCGTCGACGGGTAGCGAGCCCGCCCGCCCGGCACGTACAGGCCCGCCCGTGCCACCGGGCGATGCAGCTCGCGGACCTGCACGCCGTCCTGCACCACGCCGCCCTCCTGCCGGAGCTGGTTGCGGTGGAAGGCGAGCACGCGGTCGCGAGCCACCTCGAGGGCGAGGCGAAGCTCGGGCTGGATGGAGTCCAGGGCTTCGGCCACGACTTGGGGAGGTACCCGCAGGGCGCCAAGGCGCACGCCGTCGAAGCGCTCGGTGCAGTCGCGTACCGCGGCGTCGCCGCGGGCCCGTACGTCACCGAGGATGGCCTGCACCGAGGACGTGGGCGGCTCCTTGGCCGCCGTTGCGCGTGGCAGCGATTGCCGCCACCCCTGGGGGGCACCGCGGAGGTCGAGTCGTTTCAGCATGGACGGGTTCGAATCGTACTGTGGGACCCCATGTCCTCAGGTGGGCCCTCAGCCGGGTCCTCGCCGGCCGCCGAGCTCTCCTCGCTCGCCACCGCCCTGGAGGAGCTGGTCCGAAGGGTGACGGTCATCGCCGACGCCTATGTGGCGGCCAAGCGGGACGACCTGGCCGGAGAGCTGTACCAGGCCGAGCGGAGCCTGGCGGGCGCCCGGCGGAACCTGGCCCGGGTGGTGGACGCGGAGCGATAGGCCATCTCCACCAAAAAAAGACCGACGGCGCCGGGGAGGCGCCGTCGGCCGAGCGGCGGGGACCGCTCTGGGAGCGGAGGCGGGAAACCGCTCCTCATGGGTTTTGAACCCCGGGACCGCCCTCCTTGTTCCCGCTTCTACCTCCCCTGGTGGGCAGGGTCGACGACGGGCAGAAGTCGTTCAGGATGCACGCCTCGCAACGAGGTCGGCGGGCCAGGCACACCCGGCGACCGTGCAGGATGAGGCGCAGGCTCAGCGCCCCGCGCTCCTTCGCCGGCACCATGGCGTTCAACTCGGCCTCGACCTTCACCGGATCCTCCTGGCGGGTGAGCCCCAGCCGGCGGCTCAGCCGTCCCACGTGGGTGTCCACCGGCAGGCCGGGGAGCGAGAAGGCCACGCTGCGCACCACGTTCGCCGTCTTGCGGCCCACGCCCGGAAGCGTCACCAGCTCCTTCATCTCCGTGGGGACCCGGCCTCCGTAGCGCTGGTCGACTGCCTGGGCCATGGCGACCAGGCTTCGGGCCTTGGACCTGAAGAACCCGGTGGGATGGATGATCCGCTCCACGTCCCCAGGGTCGGCGGCAGCCAGCTCGGCGGCCCTGGGGTACTCCTCGAAGAGCTTCGGCGTGACAAGGTTGACTCGCTCGTCCGTCGTCTGGGCGGAGAGGATCGTCGCCACCAACAGCTCGAACGGGTCCCTGTGGCGAAGAGCGCAGAGCTCCGAAGCACCGCCCGGGTACTCGGCCGCCAGCCGGGCCACGGTCTCCCGCGCCCGGCCTCGGGGAGTCCTGGGTCTGGCCATGGGCACAGGTAGCTTGGCACCCAATGCCGCGGGTGGAGGTCAAGCAGCAGATGACCGCCGCCGACCAGCGGGCCGTCTCGGCCCTGTCGGACAGGGCCGGAAGGGCGGGCGTGCACCGCTTTGTCGACGCCGACCCCGCCTCTCGCTGGGTGATGGCCTGGGGGCCGGATGGCAACGACCCCGTCGGGTTCGCCCAGGTCTCCAGGGACGAGCCGGAATGGTCGCTCGAGCTCGTGGTCGACCCCCGATCCGCCGCCGCCCTGCCGGCGTGGGAGAGCTTGGTGCGGGCTGGTGTCGACGTCGTGGGACAGGAGGGAGGGGGCCCGGTACGGGTGTGGGTCCATGAAGCGAGGCCCGAGCACGACGCCATGGCGGGCGCGGCCGGGCTCGACATCGAGCGCGAGCTGTACCAGATGCGCCGCCCCCTGCCTGTGAAGGAGCCGTCCACGCTCCCGACCCGAGGCTTCGTCGTGGGCCGGGACGAGCAGGCGTGGCTGGAGGTGAACAATCGGGCCTTCACCGGGCACCCCGACCAGGGTGGATGGACGTTGGAGCACATCAGGCGGCTCGAGGCCGAGCCCTGGTTCGAGGCCGAGGGCCTACTACTGCACGAGCGGGAGGGCCGCCTGGCCGGGTTCTGCTGGAACAAGGTGCACGAAGGCGCCGATCCGCCGGTGGGCGAGCTCTACGTGGTGGCCGTCGACCCCGGCTTCCAGGGGCTGGGGCTGGGGCGCCGCCTGGTGGTTGCCGGTCTTGACTGGTTGTCCCACAGACGCGTCGACGACAGGAAGCTCGACTGGGTCATCCTCTACGTCGACGCCTCCAACCGGGCGGCGCTGCGGCTCTACGAGTCGATGGGCTTCGGCGTCCACCATGCGGACCGGGCCTACACGGGGGTGGTGCCCCCGATCAGCGTCCCCAGCCCGTAGCCCACCGCCGCCGCCGCACTGGCCACAACCAGATGGCGCAGGGCCGGTCGCAGTGGCGTCCTCCCGGTTGCAGCACCGAGGGCCGCGCCGATGCCGACGGCGCCCAGCACTCCGAGGACCACCGAAGCCACGGCGGCTGCGGCCCCCCCGGACAGGAACCACGGGAAGAGCGGGATCAGGGCGCCCAGGGCGAAGGCCACGAACGAGGACACGGCCGCCCCCACCGGCGAACCCAGCTTGGCGGGGTCTATGCCGAGTTCCTCACGAGCGTGGACCTCGAGAGCCAGCTCGGGGTCGCGCATCATCTCCGTGGCCAGCTCGTCGGCCATGTGGGGATCCACTCCCCGGCTGGTGTAGATGGCGGCCAGCTCCTGGCGCTCGGACTGGGGGTTCCTCCGGATCTCGGTGCGCTCCATCTCCAGCTCGTGCTCGAGCAGCTCCGTCTGGGCCCGCATGGACAGGTACTCCCCGGCAGCCATGGAGAACGCGCCGCTCACCAGGCTCACCAGCCCCGCCAGCCGCACGAAGGCGGACGCGGCGTTCGACCCCGCCACTCCGAGCACGAGGCCCACGTTGGACACCAAGCCGTCGCTGATCCCGAACACCGCGGCCCGGACGGCTCCGCCCTGAACGTCACGGTGCTGGTGCTCGGCGACCGGCTCCGGGATTGCCACGTCTTCTACCCTAGGGGCCAGCCATGCAGGAACCTCGCCGCTGGGTCAACCAGAGCCAACCGCAGACGCTGCAGATCGCGGTGTTCCTCCTCTACGCCGACGCGGCCTTCGCGGCTGTCTACATGCTGCTCTTCGGCGTGTCGCCGGTGTACTCGGTTCCCGTCGCCGCCGGTGGGGTGGCCGCCGGCTTCGGCATCGCCAACGAGAAGAAATGGGGCTACGTCCTGGGCGTGGTCATGGCGTTCTTCCCGTTCGTCTTCCGGGTGCTCCTCTTCGGTGCCGACGGGCTGCTGCGCACCGGTTTGCTCAACCTGATGTTCGAGATCGCCCTCGTCGCCCTGCTTCTGCACACCCAGAGCCGCGAATACCAACGCATCTGGTTCAAGTGAACGACGTCGTCATCCGTGACGGCCTCGAACTGCTCTTCGTCGTCGCCGTGGGCGGCATGCTCTGGTCGGCCGTCAGGCGGCTCAGGGCCGGGCAGATCGAGGTCCATCGCTGCCACGCCTGCCGGCGGCCGACGTCGAGGGCGTACCCCCGCTGCACCCGCTGCGGTGTCGTCCTCTGAAGCAGTGAGCGAACCGGAGGAGGAGCTGGCACAGCTGGACGAGCTGCCACAGGGCCAGGCCAAGGTGCGGGCGGTGCGAGAGATGTTCGACGCCATCGCGCCCCGCTACGACCTGGTCAACCGGGTCATGACCTTCGGGATGGACGTGGGCTGGAGGAAGGCGACCGTGGGCTCCCTCGGCCTGCGGCCCCGCTCCCGGGTGTTGGACCTGGCCACCGGCACCGGTGACCTGTGCCGGGAGGTCCAGGCCGCTGGCCACGCACCCGTCGGGCTCGACCTTTCCTGGGGCATGCTGGCCCACGCTCGTACCAGCGCTCCACTGGTCCAGGCCGACGCCCTTCGCCTCCCCTTCCCTGACCACGCCGCCGACGGCGCCACCTGCGGGTTCGCCCTGCGCAACGTGGCCGACCTCGACGCCTTCTTCTCCGAGCTCGGGCGCGTGGTGCGCCCCGGTGGGCGGATCGCCCTGCTCGAGGTGGCGGAGCCGGTCAACCCCGTGCTGCGCTGGGGGCATGGCCTGTACTTCAACAAGGTGATGCCCCGCCTCGGCGGCCTGCTGTCCGACGCCTCGGCCTACGGCTACCTTCGCCGTTCGGTGGCCTACCTGCCGCCGCCGGCGGAGATGCTCGCCAAGCTCCGGGCGGCAGGGTTCGCCGCCCTCGAGCGACGCCTCCTCAGCAACGGTGTCACCCAGCTGGTAACCGGCACGGCGAAGCGGCGATGAAGGAAACGACGACCAAGCCGACGACGTCGCCGGTGGGGACGGACCGCCTCACCGCCCGCACGGTGCGGAGGGACGGGGCCGACGCGGACCTCGCCGCCTTCGCCGGCGACGACGGTGTGCTGTTCGAGCACGCCGGCGCCGGCCTGGCCGGCCGGGGCGTGGCTCTCCGCGTGAAGGCGGCGGACGTCGCCGATTCGTTGGCCGCCATCACCGTGGACGACGAGGTAGGGCTGCGGGGCTGCGGGCCCGTGGCCGTAGGCGCCCTGCCCTTCCTCCCCGACGACCGGGCCACGATGGTCATACCCCGGACCGTTCTGGGCCGCGCCGCCGACGGGACGGCGTGGCTGACCACCGTCGGAACCGACGCACCCGAGCCGGCGCCGGCCCCCGCCGCTACGCGGCCACCCGACCGCTTCACGCTCTCTGCGGCCCGTCCCCATGACGAATGGCTGGCCGTCATTGGCGAGGTCATCGCCGAGATCCGCGCCGGAAGGCTTCGGAAGATGGTGCTGGCCCGCGAGGTGGCGGTCGAGGCCAACCGGCCCGTACTGGCGACCCACGTGCTCGCCCGCCTCAGAGCGCTGTACCCATCGTGCATGCTGTTCTCGGTGGAGGGCTTCGTGGGGGCGAGCCCCGAGCTCCTCGTCTCCCGGCAGGGTTCGGAGGTGCGCTCCCAGCCAATGGCGGGCACGATCCCCCGCAGCGGCGATCCCCAGGTCGACGACCACCTGGCCGCGGCCCTGATGAGCTCGGCCAAGGACCGCCATGAGCATCGCTTGGTCGTCGACGCCGTGGCCGGCGCCCTGTCCGCGCACTGCCGGACGCTGGACGTCCCGGCCCAGCCTTCCATCGTCCCCTTGAGAAACGTCTGCCACCTCGGCACCACCATCACCGGGCGCCTGGCCGATCCGGGTCCCTCCGCTTGGGACCTGGCCGCCATGCTCCATCCCACCCCGGCCGTGGCCGGCACGCCCACCGAGGAGGCAATCGCCTGCATCTCCGCACTGGAGGGGCTCGACAGGGGCCGCTACGCCGGGCCCGTCGGCTGGATGGACGCCAGGGGTGACGGCGAGTGGGCCGTCGGGATCCGCTCCGCGGAGATCTCCGGCAACCGTGCCCGCCTCCTCGCCGGTGTCGGGGTTGTGGCCGACTCGCAGCCCGAGGCCGAGCTGGCCGAGACCCAGCTCAAGCTCCAAGCCCTGCTGGCCGCCGTCGTCCGCCCGTAGTACAGCGGCGGAGGGGGATCAGCCGGGGCGGTCCCGGGTCCCGAGGGCAGAGGCCACCGCCTGGTGCAGCTCCTCGTGGACGGCCACGTTGGCGCCCCGGTCGGTGCGGACCACAACGACCCTCACGCCGCCTCGTCCGGCATCGGGCTCGGACACTGCCTCGGCGAGCTCCGACGCCGAGGTCGCCGAGGACGCCTGCGCGCCGTGGGCCTCCGCCACCGCGCACAGGTCGAGGCCATGTGGGGTGCCGAGGAGGCGCTCGAAGCGCTCGCGGTCGAGCTCTGTCGCCTGGGGCAGGAAGGAGAAGATGCCTCCGCCGTCGTTGTCCACGACGACGAACGTACACGACACGTCCGGTTCGCCGGGCGGAGCCAGCAGCCCGTTGACGTCGTACAGGAAGGCCAGGTCGCCCACCAGCGCAGTGGTGGGGCCGGGCCACGCCGCGGCCACGCCCATGGCCGACGACACCACGCCGTCGATGCCGTTGGCCCCGCGGTTGGAGAAGTAGCGAAGGCCCTCCCTGGGACGGGCGTACCACTCCAGGTCACGCACCGGCATGGACGAGGAGGCCACCAGGGCGGCGCCGCCCGGCAGCACCGCCGCCAGGGTCCTGGCCACCGCCGGCTCGCTGAGCTCACGGCGCCTGGAGAGGGCGCCGTCGAAGGCGGCCTGGGCGGCGGCCTCGGCTCTCCGCCACCCACGGAGCCACTCCGGAGGGGCCGGCCGGGGGCCGGCGGCGAGCACTCCCCGGCACACGCTGGTGGGGTCGGCGGTGACCACGGTGGTAGCCGACCGAGCCGGGTCGAGCCACGCCCCGTACGGGTCGACCAGGTACTGCGGCACCTCCAGGCCGGACAGCCACTCGCCCACCTTGCGAGACGCCCACGGCGCGCCCAGCCTGACCACCACATCGGGCCGCTGGGCGGTGGTGAACCCTCGTGACCTGAGAAGGGCGTCGGCTGCGGCAACGGTCATGGGCGCCGGCATCCGCGCACCGGAGCGGGGCTCGGCGAGGACGGGCCATGCCAGGGCCCGGCCCATCTCCTGCACCGCCGTGGGATCTCCGGCACCCGACCCGGCCACGATCACGCCCCGGCGGTTGTAGCCCGCCAGCTCCGCGACCAGCTCGGCGGGAGCCTCCCTGGGGCTCGCCGCGACCCTGTGCCATGGCTCGCCTCCGGGCCGGCCCCCGGGGAGGGTGCCGGGGTCGCCCACCAGCGGCTCGCGAAATGCCAGGTTCAGGTGCACCGGCCCGGGGCCCGCCGGGCCGCCCCCCGCCACGGCCATGGCCCTGGCCGCCATCGAGCGCCACGTGTGGGCGGCCTCCTCGTCGGCAACCCCGGGCTCGAACGCCCAGCGCACCGCGCCCTCGAACAGGCGAGCCTGCTCCACCGTCTGGGGCGCTCCCACGTGGTGCAGCTCAGGGGGGCGGTCGGCGGTGCAGACCACGAGCGGGACGCGGGACTGGTGGGCCTCCACCACCGACGGGTGCAGTTCGACCGAGGCGGTGCCGCTGGTTGTGAGTACCACCGGAGGGACGCCCGATGCCAGGCCGAGCCCCAGCCCGAAGAAGCCCGCCGAGCGCTCGTCGATCATCACATGCACCCTGATGCGCGGCTCATCGACCATCGCCACGGCCAGGGGGGTGGAGCGGGACCCGGGCGCCAGCACGGCGTCGGTGAGGCCGCAGCGGACCCACTCGTCCACCAGGGTTGCGCAGAAAGTTGCCTGTAGCGTCATCGCCCATGCCTCGGCTGGCGCTCGTGCACGGGTTCACCCAGACGGGCCGCTCCTGGGCGCCGCTGGTGCCCGCCCTCGAGGAGCGCACCGGCGCTCACCACGAGGTGCTCACCCCCGACCTGCCTGGTCACGGCACCCGTTCCGACGTGAGGGCTGACCTGTGGGGAGCGGCCGCTCTGGTGGGCGAGGAGTGTGGACGGGCTGCGTACGTGGGCTACTCCATGGGTGGGCGGGTCGCCCTGCACCTGGGGCTGGACCGGCCCGACCTGGTCGAGCGCCTGGTGCTGGTGAGCGCCACCGGGGGCATCGAGGACGCCGGCCAGCGGGCCGCCCGCCGCCGGGAGGACGAGACGCTGGCGCAGTCGCTGGAGGCAGACGGCGTGGACGTATTCCTCGAGCGGTGGCTGTCCACGCCGCTGTTCGCCGACCTGTCCCCCGAAACAGCCGGGCTCGAGGCCCGGCGGGAGAACACCGCCGCCGGGCTGGCCGCCGCCCTGCGGCTCATGGGCACGGGCACCCAGGAGCCGCTGTTGCGCCGGCTGGACGAGCTCACCATGCCGGTGCTGGTGGTCGCCGGCGAGCGCGACGACAAGTTCGCCGAGCAGGCGCTTCACCTCGGTGGGTGGATCGGTCCCACTGCGCAGCTGGCCCTGGTCCCCAACGCCGGCCACGCCTGCCACCTCGAGAACCCGGACGCGTTCCTCGACCTGGTGGTGCCCTTTGTCGAGGACGATCACGGGCACGGGCACTGATCGCTCGGACTCAGCCCGAGATGGCGATGCCCAGTGCCAGCAGCGCCCCAAAGGCAAGCTGAAGCTTGCCGGTGGCTACGAGGGCGGGCACGAGCTGGCGCCCCGTCGCGCCCGACGCCACCACCCTGGCCGGTTGGCGTGCCAGAGGCGCGGCAGCTAGGGCAGCGAGGGCGAAGGGCTGGGCCACTGCGATGACCGGGACCAGGAGGAACGCGCCCACCACGCAGCCCAAGTAGAGCAGGCGGGTCCACGTCTCGCCCAGGCGCACGGCGAGCGTCCGCTTCCCGGCGCTCGTGTCGCTCGGAATGTCGCGCAGGTTGTTCGTGACGAGCAGGGCAGTGGCCAACAGCCCCACCGGTATGGACGCCAGGAGCCCGAGGCCGGTGACGCGTTCGAGGTGCACGTAGGCCGACCCGGCCGTGGCCACCAGCCCGAAGAAGACGAAGACGAACACCTCGCCGAACCCGGCGTAGCCGTACGGGCGAGGCCCGCCGGTGTAGAGCCAGCCGGCGGCGAAGCACAGCACCCCCACAAGCAGCAGCTCGGGGCCGACGGCGATGCTCACCATCAGGCCCACCGCGCCGGCCACGGCCATGGACAGGAATGCCGCCAGCCGCACCGACGAGGGGCTGGCGAGGCCCTCGGCCACCAGGCGCGTGGGGCCCACCCGGCGCTGGTCGGTGCCCCGGATGCCGTCGGAGTAGTCGTTGGCGTAGTTGGTGCCCACCTGGATGGCGAGGGCCACCACCAACGCCGCCGCCGCCCGCCACCAGACGACCTCCCCCTGGGCGCCGGCCACAGCGGTGCCCACCGCCACCGGGACCACCGCCGCGGGCAAGGTGCGGGGCCGAGCTCCCGCCACCCACTTGGCAGCCGGACCCTTCATGGCGGAACCTTCACGGGCGGCGTGGAAAACGCGAGAAGTCGGGCGCACGCTTCTGCACGTAGGCGTCGCGGCCCTCCTGGGCCTCCTCGCTCATGTAGAAGAGCAGGGTGGCGTCGCCGGCCAGCTGCTGGATGCCAGCCAGCCCGTCGTCAGCGGCGTTCATCGACGCCTTGAGGAGGCGGAGCGCCAGGGGTGACAGAGCGAGCATCTCACGGCACCACGTCACCGTCTCCTCCTCCAGACGCTCGAGGGGCACGACGGTGTTCACCAGGCCCATCTCCAGGGCCTGGTGAGCGTCGTACTGGCGGCACAGGAACCAGATCTCCCGGGCCTTCTTCTGACCCACGCTCCGGGCCAGGAGCCCGGACCCGTAACCGCCGTCGAAGGAGCCAACCCGGGGGCCGGTCTGGCCGAAGCGGGCGTTGTCGGCGGCGATGGTGAGGTCGCACACCACGTGCAGTACGTGGCCGCCCCCTATGGCGTAGCCGGCCACCATGGCCACCACCGGCTTCGGGCACCGGCGGATCTGGACCTGCAGGTCGAGCACATTCAGCCGCCCGATCCCCCGTCCCGCCACGTCGTCGTCGCCGATGTAGCCGTCGTCGCCCCTGATGCGCTGGTCGCCCCCCGAGCAGAATGCCAGTGGTCCCTCGCCGGTGAGGATCACCACGCCGACCGACGGGTCGTCCTGGGCCCGGTGGAAGGCGTCGGACAGCTCGAACAGCGTCTGCGGACGGAAGGCGTTGCGGACCTCGGGCCGGCAGATGGTGATCTTGGCCATGCCCTCGGCCGTCTGGTAGCGGACGTCGGCGTAGCTGCCTGCTTCGCTCCAATCCGGGTTGCCGCCGTTCATGCGCTTACCCTACTTAGGTGCCCTCGCTGACGGTCCTCGACGCTGTCGGCACCCCGGAGTTCGTGGACTCCCTCCGGGCCGCCTGGGACCGGGGTGACGCCGTCCTTCCTCTCGATCCGCGCCTGCCCCCACCGGCGCGCGCCGACGTGCTGCAGGCCGCCCGAGTGCACGAGCCGGTGGCCGAGGGCGATGCCCTGGTGATGCCCACCAGCGGGACGACCGGAGGCGCCAAGGCGGCGGTCCTCACCCATGAAGCCATACGTGCTGCGGCACTGGCCGTCTCACGGAGGATGGAGGTGGAACCCGGCCGCGACCGCTGGCTGGCCTGCCTCCCGGTGGCCCACATCGGAGGGATGGCCGTGGTGGTGCGCGCCCTCCTCACCGGCACGCACCTCGATCTGCACGCCGCCTTCGACCCCGATGCCGTGAACGCAAGCGGCGCCACCCTCACCTCGGTCGTACCGACCATGCTCAACAGAGGCGTGCGACCGGAGCTGTTCCGGATGGTCCTGGTCGGTGGCGACGCCGACAGGCGCGAGCGGGGGCCGAGCGTCGTCCACACCTACGGCATGACCGAGACCGTGGGGGGCATCGTGCATCGCGGCCGTCCCGTGGACGGCGTCGAGGTTCGGACCGATGCCGACGGACAGCTCCACGTGCGGGGGCCCGTGACGCTGCGCTGCTACCGCGACGGGACCGACCCCAAGGACGCCGAGGGCTGGCTCCCCACCGGCGACCTGGGCGCCGTGGTCGACGGAGAGATCCAGGTCCACGGCCGGATGTCCGACGTGATCGTGACCGGAGGGGAGAAGGTCCTGCCCGCTCGAGTGGAGCAGGCGCTGCTCCATCACCCCGACGTGAAGGAGGTCGCCGTGGCCGGGGAGCCCGATGCCGAGTGGGGCCAGCGCGTGGTGGCGTGGGTGGTGGCCCGCCGTCCCGGCGCCCCGCCGACCCTGGCGTCGTTGCGCGAGGTGACCAAGGAGACGCTGCCGGCGTACTGCGCTCCCAAGGACATGGTGCTCGTGGCCGAGTTGCCGAAGACTCCCTTGGGCAAGACCTGGAGGGCTGCCCTCTGCCGCTGACAGGTGGTCCTAGGCTGCCTCCGTGATCCCGACGTGAACCGCCTGGCCGGCGAGACGAGCCCCTACCTCCGCCAGCATCAGGACAACCCGGTGGACTGGTACCCGTGGGGCGAGGAGGCCCTTCAGCGGGCCGCTGCGGAGGACCGCCCGATCCTGCTATCCGTTGGGTACTCGGCCTGCCACTGGTGCCACGTCATGGCTCACGAGTCCTTCGAGGACCCCGAAGTGGCTGCGGTCATGAACGAGCTGTTCGTGAACGTGAAGGTGGATCGGGAGGAACGCCCCGACGTTGACGCCGTCTACATGGAGGCGGTCCAGGCCTTCTCGGGCCAGGGAGGCTGGCCCATGACCGTCTTCCTCACGCCCGACGGGAGGCCCTTCTTCGGCGGCACCTATTACCCGAAGACGACCAAGCTGGGACGCCCAGGCTTCGTGGATCTGATGCGAGGCGTCGACCAGGCCTGGCGGGAGCGACGGGACCAGGTGCTGGCCCAGGCCGACCACGTGTCGTCGGCCATCCGGGCCCAGGCGGCCATGGTCACCCAGGGGGCCGAACACGGAGCCGACCACGAGCTGGGCCCGTCCCTACTCGAGCGCGCCGGCGAGGCGCTGGCCGCCTCGTACGACGCCGAGTGGGGCGGGTTCGGGCGCGCCCCCAAGTTCCCCATGCCCACCAACGTCGACCTCATGCTGCGGGTCCACGCCCGCACGCACGCAAGGGAACCGTTGTCCATGGCGGTGACCACCCTCGACGCCATGGCCTCGGGCGGCATGTACGACCACCTGGGGGGAGGCTTCCACCGCTATTCGGTGGACGCCTTCTGGATGGTGCCCCACTTCGAGAAGATGCTCTACGACCAGGCCGGCCTGGTCAGGGCGTACCTGCACGCGTGGCAGCTCACCGGGGAGGTGCGGTTCAGGCAGGTCGTGGAGGAGACGGTGAGCTACGTCCTGCGGGACCTCGGCCAGCCCGAGGGTGGGTTCTCCTCCGCCGAGGACGCCGACTCCGAGGGTGAGGAGGGCAAGTTCTACGTCTGGCGCCAGAGCGACGTGGCCCGGATCGGGGGTCCCGAGGCCGTGGAATGGTACGGCGTCACCCAGGGGGGCAACTTCGAGGGGGCCAACATCCTCCATCGCCCTGTCCGGGGCGACCTCCTGCGCCCTCCGGAGGTCGAAGCGGCTCGCGGGCGGCTGTTCGACGAACGCCAGAACCGCGTCCGCCCCGGCCTGGACGACAAGGTGCTCACGGAATGGAACGCCATGTTCCTGTCCTCGCTGGTCGAGGCGGCTGCCGGCCTCGGCCGGGACGAGTGGCTCGAGGCGGCGGTGGCCAACGCCGAGTTCCTCCTCTCGGCGCTCAGGCGGGAGGGCGGGCGGTGGCTGCGCTCGTGGCAGCGAGACGGAGGGGCCCGCCACCTCGCCTACGCCGTGGACCACGCCTGGTTGGTGGACGCCTTCTGCCGGCTGAGCGAGGCCACTGGCAAGGCCCGCTGGCTCACCGAGGCTCGCGCCGCCGCCGATGCCCTGCTCGACCTCTTCTGGGACGATGACGCTTCCGGCTTCTTCACCACCGGGCACGACGCCGAGCGCCTCGTGGTGCGCCACAAGGACCTCATCGACGGCGCCACGCCGTCGGCCAACTCGGTGGCGGCCAACGCCCTGTTGCGCCTGTCTGCGTTGACCGGAGAGCAGCGCTACGCCGACCATGCCCACTCCGTCCTCCGCCTCCTGGGGGAGCCCTTGAGCAAGCATCCGAGCGCCTTCAGCCACCTGCTCGGCGCCGTGGACATGCTCGTCACCGGCCTCAGCGAGGTCGTCGTGGTGGGAGACCGGCCCGACCTGGTGGCGGCCGTCCAGGCCCGCTACCTTCCCAACGCCGTCCTGGCCTGGGGCGAGCCCCACGACTCCCCGCTGTGGGAGGGCCGCTCCGAGGGCCTAGCCTACGTGTGCCGGAACTACGCCTGCCAGGCGCCGGTCTCGACCGCCGAGGATCTCCTGAAGCAGCTCGAATAGCCCCTCATCTCCCCAGGGCGTTCTGCTAGCCAAATCGGTAGCCGACGAGCCGGCGAGCACCGCTATGGCGACCAGAGGTTGGGCCTGTCACACCCAAAGCCAAGCTTCGCCTACGGACGAGTGGATGATGGATCGAGTCATGCCGGAGCTGGCGGAGCGCCAGCACGGTACGGTTAGTCCAAAGCAGCCGCGGGAGTTGGGAATTTCGCTACCAGAAGGCTTGGGGGTTACTTGCCGAGGCGGCCTGCGGCCAGGTCCTCGGCCATCGCCCAACCGAAGGCGATGAGCGAGTCACCGCGGACGCGGTCGAGTCCCGAGAAGAGCGCGGCCACCTCGGGATCGTGGTCCTCGGGCTTGAGCGCCTCGTGATCGAGGACGCCGCAGGCGTTGCCGTCGCCCTTCACCACGAAGGCGCGGTCCTCTATGCGGCCCTCGGCGCCGAAGCGCTTGGCCAGGCGGCGGCCCCATGCCCGCTCCTCGCCGGTGGCCTTGTGGCCCGGCCGGGGGACGATGTCCTCCAAGCCCTTGAAGGCCTGGAAACCGGCGGGGTCGATGAGCCGCGTCCCGACCAGCACGTCCTCGTCGGGGAAGGCCAGGAGGGCCCGGCGGTACTCGTCGGCCATGAGGTGCTTGAGCACGGCATCGCGCTTGGCGCTTCGCCGGACGGAGGCGAGCCCGACCAGGAGGCAGGGTGTACCGCCGATCCGCTCCAGGGTGCAGAACGAGAAACCACAGAGCTTTCCGTTGTCGCGCACCTGGGTGATGAGCACCCACTCTTCGCGCTGCTTGGAGAGGAGCCCGACGTCGTAGTTGGCCGGCCCGTCGGCGCAGATGTCGGCCATCTCGCCTAGCTCGGCATCGCTGAGCGCGGTGCAGTCCTTGGTCTCGACCTCAGTCGCCATGAGAGCCATAGATTAGTCGACCAGGCAACCGGCTCCCAAGAGAGCCTTGAGCTCGCCGTGCAGCCCGTTGCTCACGTCCACGCTGAACTCGTCGGGCAGGCGCATGATCTTGGGGCCCAGGTTCAACAGGACCGCGCAGTCTCCCGGATGCTCGGACAGCACCCCCTTGAGCCGGTCGACGAGGGACTGGCTCAGCCCTCCTGGCGGCAGCGTGATCCGCAGCTCTCGGGTCCCGGCCCGCAGATCCGGGCACTTGACCTCGAGACAGGTGAGCTTGGGCTGGTCCTCCCGGCCATCGAGGCGCGCCTTCACGCACGCCACGGCGTCGGGGGCCAGGACGTGGCCGTATTCGCGCATGGTCCGGGGGAAGACCCACACCTCGATGGACGACGCCAGGTCCTCGAGCTGGAAGGTGGCCATGAGGTCGCCCTTCTTCGTGTGGCGACGAGCCACGTTGGTGATCACCCCCCCTACCCAGCGCACGTCACCGTCATGGAGATCGCGCATCTCCGCGATGGTGGTGTCCGCGTGACGGCGGAGCAGGGACTCGACGCCGAGGAGGGGGTGGTCGGAGAGGTACAGACCGAGCATCTCCTTCTCGAAAGCAAGGCGCTGCGTCTTGTCGAACTCCACGTCGGGGATCGTCACGCGGCCCTCGTCGGTGCCAGCGGGCGCCGACTCCTCAGAGGCGGCCACGGAGAACAGATCGAACTGGCCCTCCGACTCCCGCCGCCGGCGAGCCAACGTACGGTCGACGATCTGCTCGAAGACCTGGCACAGCCCCCGGCGCGGGTGGCCGAGGGCGTCGAAGGCCCCGGCCTTGACCAGTGACTCGATGGAGCGCTTGTTGAGCACCAGCGGGTCCACCCGGTCGCAGAAGTCGTGGAAGTCGCCGAACGGGCCGTTGGCCTCCCGCTCGGCGACCACTCGCTCCACCAGGCCCTCTCCCACGTTGCGCACGGCCGACAGGCCGAAGGGGATGCAGCCCTCTCGGGAGGCGAAGTCCGAGCTCGACAGGTTGACGTCGGGCACCAGTACCTCCGTCCCGAGGGCCCGGCACTCGGCCAGGTACACCGCTGTCTTGTCCTTGTCGTCCTTCACCGACGTGAGCAGGGCGGCCATGTACTCCACCCCGTGGTTGGCCTTGAGCCAGGCGGTCTGGTAGGCGACCAGCCCGTAGGCATAGGCATGGCTCTTGTTGAAGGCGTAGTCGGCGAAGGGCTCGATCATGTCGAAGAGCTTGGTTCCGAGCGTGGCGCCGTAGCCCCTGGCCGCGCAGCCCTCGACGAACTTGACTCGCTCCTTGGCGATGAGGGCACGGATCTTCTTGCCGCAGGCCTTCCGGAGGTTGTCGGCCTCCTCAAGGGAGTAGCCGGCGAAGCGCTGGGCCACGCGCATCATCTGCTCCTGGTAGATCATGAGCCCCTGGGTGTCGGCCAGCAGCTCCTCCAGCTCGGGGTGCAGGCACTGGATGGCCTTTCGGCCGTTCTTGCGGTCGGCGTAGTCGTTGTGCATGTTGGCCGCCATGGGCCCCGGGCGGTAGAGGGCCACTAGGGCGGCCACGTCGTCGAAGGTGGTGGGCGCGAGGGAGCGCATGAGGGCTCGCATGGCGCCGCCCTCGAGCTGGAAGACCCCCACTGAGCGGCCCTCGCGCAGCATCTCGAAGGTGGGCTCGTCGTCGAGGGGGATGGCGTCGATGTCGGGACGCACGCCGGTGGATGCCTCGACCAGGTCCAGGGCCCGCTCGATGACGCTCAGGTTGCGCAGGCCCAGGAAGTCCATCTTGAGCAGGCCGAGCTCCTCCACCCCGTGCATCTCGTACTGGGTGACAATGGGGGCGCTGGACGGGTCGCCGCCGGCCTCTGGCTTGCGCTGGATCGGTAGGTGCTCGGTGAGGGGCTGCTCGGTAATCACCACGGCGGCGGCGTGGATGCCGTCCTGGCGGCGCAGGCCCTCCAGGCCCTTGGCCACGTCAATGACCTTGCGGGCGTCGGGGTCGATGGCGTACATGTCCCTGAGCTCTGCCGCCATCTTGAAGCCGTCGGAATGGGCAGGGTCGGCGTCGAGGCAGGCACGCAATGGGGTGTCGCGGCCCATGATCAGGGCGGGCATGGCCTTGGCCACCTTGTCCCCGATGGCGTAGGGGTAGCCGAGGACTCGGGCTGCGTCGCGCACCGCGGCCCGCGCCTTGATGGTGGAGAAGGTGACGATCTGGGCCACGTGGTCCCAGCCGTACCGCTCTGCGGCGTAGCGGATCATCTCGCCGCGGTGACGCTCGTCGAAGTCCATGTCGATGTCGGGCATCTGCTTGCGGCCCGCGTTCAAGAAGCGCTCGAAGAGCAGGTCGTGGGCCAGGGGGTCGAGGTCCACTATGCGCAGGCAGTAGGCCACGCAGCACCCGGCTGCCGACCCCCGGCCGGGCCCCACCCGGATGCCCGACTCCCGGGCGTGGCGGATCAGGTCCCAGACGACGAGGAAGTAGGCCGAGAACCCCATGTCGGCGATCACGCTGAGCTCGGCTTCGAGGCGGCGCGCCACGGGCTCCGGGACCGGCTCTTCATAGCGCTGGCGGGCTCCGTCGAGGGTGAGGTGACGGAGGTAGTCGGCCTCCGACGTAAAGCCGGCGGGAAGGGGGAAGTGGGGAAGTTGCGGCTTGCCGAACTCGATCTCCACCTGGCAGCGCTCGGCGATAGCCAAGGTACTGTCACATGCCTCCGGGTAGTCGGAGAACAGCGCGCGCATCTCCGCCGCCGTCTTCAGGTAGTGCTGGTCACCCTCGAAGCGGAAGCGCTTCTCGTCGGCGAGGGTGGCGCCTGTCTGCACGCAGAGGAGGGCGTCGTGGGCCACCGCGTCCTCCTGGCGCGGGTAGTGGCTGTCGTTGGTGGCCAGCAGGGGCGCGCCCAGCCGGGCGGCGATGTCGATGAGCTGCGGGTTGGTCTTGCGCTGCTTGTCCAGGCCGTGATCCTGCAGCTCCACGAACATGCGGTCCGTGCCGAAGATGTCCTGCAGGCGCCCGGCCAGGCTGGACGCCTGCTCGAAGTCGCCGCGGAGCAGAGCCTGCAGCACCACGCTGCCCAGGCAGCCGGTGGTGGCGATCACGCCGTCCTGGTGGCGGGCCAACAGCTCCCAGTCGACGCGGGGCTTGTGGTAGTAGCCCTCCAGGTAGGCGGCGCTGGAGAGCTTCATGAGGTTGCGGTAGCCCGTGTCGTTCTCCGCCAGCAGAGTGAGGTGGTAGTAGAGCTTCTCGTCGCCCTCGCCGCTGCCACCGGTGTCGTCGATGCGACCACGCCTCACCGGGCGCTCGTGGCGGCTGTTGGCAGCCATGTAGGCCTCTGTCCCGATTATGGGGTTGATCCCCTGGGCCCGGCACTCCTTGTAGAAGTCGAGGACTCCGTACATGTTGCCGTGGTCGGTGATGCCGATGGCAGGCTGGCCGTCGGCCACGGCCGCCGACACCACATCCTTCACCCGTGCCGCACCGTCGAGCATGGAGAACTCGGTGTGCACATGGAGGTGGGAGAACGAAGCGCTCATTCGACGGGCACCCCCCGGGCCCTCACGCCGGCGCCCTCGTCCCGGCGCCCGTTGCCCGTGGTGACTGAGATCCTGGCCCCACTCCTGCTGCCCCTTGTCCGACTGCCTGCCCTGCTCGCCCGACATGCCCAAGTGCTCGGGCGGCGGACTACATCGCTGTGATTCACGAGGCTAGTTGCCGGGACCGGAGAGGGAAAGCCCTCTGGCACGGGCCGGTGCCTACCCCCTGGCGGTGGCGTAGACCACGAGATTCTCGGCGTAGGACCTCGTGGAGCGGTCGAACCGGCCGGCGCAGGTCACGAGCCTGAGCGTCGGGCGCTCGGTCGCCCCGTAGACCTCGGCGCTCGGGAAGTCGCTCTTGGCGTACCTGCCCGTGCGCTCGACGGTGTACAGGACCGTCCGCCCGTCGGCGCCCCGCACCCTCACCTCGTCTCCTGGCCGGAGCTCGCGCAACCGGAAGAACACCGCCGGTCCCCGCCGGGAGTCCACATGACCCACCAGCACCGCCGGCCCACGCTCTCCGGGAGGAACTCCCCCGGACCACCAGCCGATCCGCTCGAAGCGGGTCGGGACCTCGAGCTCCCCGTTCGAACGCAGGCCCAGGTGGTCGACGTCGGCTCCCACGGCGATGGCGGGGATCTCCAGCCAGATGGGCGGTGTGCGCACCGGGGCAGGCGCCCCTTCGGCCCGGGGCGGGGCCGGAAGAGCTGCAGCAGAGAACAGCGCCTCGTCGCTGGCGGCCCGCCCGCCGGCACCAACTGCAGGGCCGCGCATGGAAACAGCGCCGACCAGACCGGCGACGAAGAGGAGGGCTGCACCGGCGGCTGCGGCGGGGACGGCCCACCAGCCCGGCTCCCGGGCCGGGCGGGCGGGCGAAGAGCCCTGCCCGGTCCCGAAGGGCTGGTGGAGACCCCGATGAGCGCCCGCTGGGTGCTGGGGGAATGGTTGTCCGGCAGAGCCGGCTTCTCGCCGCCGAGCGGCGGCACCGAAGATCGAGGTGAGTAGGAGCAGGGCCAGCCCGCCCGCGGTCGCGGGCACGCGGCTACCAGCCCGGCGCACGGCGCGGGCTGGTAGATCGTGGACCCATCCGGTCCTGCTGTGTCAGCTCGAAGTGGAGCGTGAATGAAGGCGAGCGCCTGCCGCCCCAACCGCTGCCAGCACCAGGGCGGCCGAGGCCAGCACCAGCGGCAGGGCCGGCACCGAGCCGCCGCTGGAGGTACCGCCGGCACCCGTCGCAACCCCACCGGCCGGTGTGGCGGACGGTGCAGGCGACGCGCTCGACGGTGCGGAGCTCGAGGGCGCCGCGCTGGACGCTGCTGCTCCGGACGAAGCGGTCTGGACGCTGGGCACGGTCTCGCTGGCGGCGATGCGCACCACACCGAGCGGGATCCCCTGCTTGAAGACCGAGACCCCGAAGGTTTGGTTCAGGGCGTCGGCTGCCGCCGAGGACAGCTTGGCCACTGTGCCTTCGAGCTTGGTGACGCCCTGGCCGTCACTGCTCATCTTGACGTTGGTGCCGTCGAGGTCGAGCAGCTGCACGCCCTTGCCGCCGACGGTGGCCGTGAGGGTGGACGAGCCTGGGTTGACGATGAAGTCGGTGGCGGTCAGCGACTTGCCCCCGGCTTTGAAGGTGAGCCCGCCGGAGTGGCTGAAGGTACCCCTGATGAAGGGCAGCTGGCTCGGCGGGTAGACGGAGACATAGCCCTCGGTGATGGGGAAGCTCACCGTGGTGGTGGAGCCGTTCATCGACGCCGTGGCGGGCTCGACCGGGGTCACCGTCACCTTGTTCTGCTGGAGGACCGCGGCGGTGGCCGGATCGAGGTCGACGTTGGTGCTGACCCCCTTGAGCTGCTTGAGCTCGGCCTGAGGCGCGCCGCCCGGGCCGGCGGTCCCCGTAGCGATGATGCGCACCGTGCCGAGGGGGATTCCCTGCTTGAAGACCGAGACCCCGAAGGTCTGGTTCAGGGCGTCCGCCGCGGCCGACGACAGCTTGGCGACGGTGCCTTCGAGGCGGGTCTGGCCGTCCGCGTCCTTGCTGACCATGACGTTGGTGCCGTCCAGGTCGAGCAGCTGCACGCCCTTGCCGCCGACGGTGGCCGTGAGGGTGGACGAGCCTGGGTTGACGATGAAGTCGGTGGCGGTCAGCGACTTGCCCCCCGCCTTGAAGGTGAGCCCTCCGGAGTGGCTGAAGGTTCCCCGGATGAACGGGAGCTGGCTCTTGGGATAGACGGAGGCGTAGCCCTCGGTGATGGGGAAGCTCACCGTGGTGGTGGAGCCGTTCATGGACGCCGTGGCGGGCTCGACCGGGGTCACCGTCACCTTGTTCTGCTGGAGGACGGCGGCGGTGGCCGGATCGAGGTCGACATTGGTGCTGACCCCCTTGAGCTGTACGAACTCCGCCTCCGGTGCGCCGGCCGTGGCACCTGCCTGGGCGGGAGCCTGGCCTGAGTCCTGGGCATCGTCATCGGAACCGTCGCCGCAGGCGGTCATCACCAGCGAGAGGGCTGCGAAGCCCACCAGGGCCGTGCGGAATGGAAGGCTTCGTCGGCCGCGGCCAGCCGGGGACTTCGTGGATGAACCGGTGTCGGTGTGCATTCCTGTTCTACGGAGGCGACCCCGGTACCGGATGGCGCCTCGGCGCTAAACCTTGGGAAGACTTGGGAAGCCGGCTACAGGTAACCGGCGGGGCGGCCGGCGTCAGCCTGAGGACCCGCCGGCAGGCCCCGCTGCATCTCCTCGAGCTGGGCCCGCGCTGCCATCTGCTGGGCGAAGAGCGCGGCCTGGATGCCGTGGAAGAGCCCCTCGAGCCACCCGACCAGCTGGGCCTGGGCAATGCGCAGCTCGCTCTCGGTGGGCGTCGACGCCTCCCTGAAGGGCAGCGTCACCCGGCACAGCTCGTCTCGCAGCTCGGGCGACAGCACACCGGCAAGCTCCTGGATGGAGCTGTCGTAGATGTCCCGAAGCCGCCGGCGGCTGGCCTCGTCCAGTGGGGCCTGGCGCACCTCCTCCAGCAGCTGCTTGGTCATGGAGCCGATGCGCATGACACGGGCCGGACGCTCGATGCTCTCGTCGGGCTCGGCCTTCTCATGGTGCACCGGGGTCGAGCCAGTCACCAGGTCGGGCGGGGCACGGTGAAGCTGGGGTTCGCTGACGCCCTCATCCTCTCCCACTTCAGCCACCCGTGGGGTCCAGTGCCAGCAGCGGGACCCAGGCCTCGGCCGGCGTGAGCGACCCGTGCCGGCACACCATGCGAGCCTCGCCGGCGTCGGAGGGATCGTGGAAGGCCACTGGCTCGAACGGGATCAGCACCACGTCACCCAGGCGGCGCTCGATCTCGGGGGCCGGCCAGCCGCCGAGCCAGCCCTCCTCGACCAGCTCCTCGCGGCTTCGCACCCACGCCAGGTGGGCGAAGCGGTCCCTCGCGCCCTCGAGCACTCGGTTGGCCGCCCCGGGGCGGGCGTGCAGCCACCGAAAGCGCCCCTCTCCCGAGAGCAGCTCCACGCCTCCCATGAGCTCCTCGTCGAGCTCCAGGATCGAGGTGCCGACCTGCACCTGGCCGTGGTCGGACGTAACCACGAGCACTGCGCCAGGCGGAAGAGCGTCGGCCACGTCGGCAACCAGGCGGTCGGTGGCGACCAGCTCGGCGTCGTAGTGCTCCCCGAACCCGCGTTCATGGGCCACCTTGTCTATGCCGTCGTAGTACGCGTAGACGAACGGCTCGCCCTGCGCGAGGAGGCGGCGCACCTCCACGGCCAGGGCCGACGCCAGGCGCCATCCGTGCAGCCGGACTCCGGCCAGGTGTGCGGCGGTGAAGCCGGTGGTGGCGAACTCGGCCTTGGTGACCACCGGCGCCCCCGAATTGCCGAAGGCCACGTGGGTCTGGAACTTCTCCGGCGGTACGGCTTCCCGGGCGTCACCCCGGCTGGTGGTCCAACGCAGGACGTTCATGACCTCACCCCGCGCCACCTGCACGCGGTAGCCGACGACTCCGTGGACTGCCGGGGCCAGGCCCGTGGTGAGGGAGGTGAGGGCGGTGGCCGTGGTGGTCGGCGCCACGGACGTGATGCGGCTGCCGACCATGCTGTGGAGCGTGGGCGCCAGGCGCGGGCGCTGGCGGAGCTGGTCCCAGCCCAGCCCGTCGAGCACCAGGAGCACCACCTGGCGGGCCGCAGCCGCCGGCTGCGGCAGCCAGTCCGGCGCCACCTCGGGCGGGTCCATCAGGGCCGACACCACCGACGTCAGGCACCCTTCCCCGTAATGGGGAAGCACCGGCTGCTGAGTGGGCGCCATCTCGCTCGACACTACGACCACGCCGTGTGGTTCGGCACGTCGAGCCCACAGTCGATGGTGACGGCAGCGTCGAAGCCGGGGCACCCGCTGTTGGGATGGGCCCTTGCGTTGGGCGAGGGCGTTGGGCCCTAGCATTGGCCCGTGAGGGTCTGGTCAAGGTGAAGGTCTCCACGCGCGGCGACTACGCCAGCCGGGCGCTGCTCTCGCTGGCCCTGCACGACGAGGGCGGTCCGCCTACGTCGGTTCGCGACATCGCCGAGCGCACCGGGCTCCCCCAGCCCTACCTGGAGCAGATCCTGCTGGCCCTGAAGGGTGCCGGCCTCGTGCGCTCCAAGCGGGGGGTGGGGGGCGGCTACGTCCTAGCCCATCCCCCTGCCGAGATCACGTTGGGGCAGATCGTGAGCGCGGTGGACGGGCCCATCGTGGCCGGCGACTTCGGTGAGCCCCACCAGGACGGGGCTTGTGACCACGAGGGGCAGTGCGTGCTCCTGGCCGTGTGGTCGGACGTGGGGCAGCAGATGCGCACCCAGCTCGACTCCTACTCCCTGGCCGACATGGTCGCCCGAGCCAGGGGAACGGCCGGCGCCAACACGTCGAGCTAGTACCCCTGGGCCCGCGGAGGGGCGCCGAGCACGGCCTCGAGCTCGGCCGGGAGGGGCGAAGAGAAGGACACCCGCTCGCCATCGGCCGGATGGCCGAAGGCGAGTCGGTGCGCGTGCAGGAACGGCCGGGCCAGGGTCAGGGGTGGCCGCGAGCCGCCGTAGCGGGCGTCGCCCACCAGGGCGTGGCCGATGGATGCCAGATGGACCCTCACCTGGTGGGTGCGCCCCGTCTCCAACCCGCACTCGAGCAGCGTGACGTCGGGGTCGCTCCGGCGTTCGAGGACGTGGTACCGGGTCCGGGCCGGGCGGCCCCGGGTGGACACCGCCATGCGGGTGGGGTCGTCCTCGGCCCGACCCACCGGAGCGTCCACCACGCCGTCGGTGGACGCGACGTGACCCCACACCAGGCACAGGTACCGTCGGTCCACGGACCGGTCCTTGAGCTGGCCCACGAGCGAATGGTAGGCGTCCGCCGTGCGGGCCACGGCCAGCAGGCCCGAAGTGCCCTTGTCCAAGCGGTGCACGATGCCCGGACGGTCGTCCTCGCCGGCGCCGATGTGCGCCAGGTCGGGGAAGCGGGCCAGCAGGCCCTGGACCAGGGTTCCCCGCCCGTGGCCCGAGCCGGGGTGGACCACGACGCCGGCCGCCTTGTCGACCACGATCACGTACCCGTCCTCGTGAACGACCGTCACCTCCACGCTGGTGTCCGGCTCGAGACCCGAGGGAGCTGTCCGCTCCGGCACGGCCACCTCGAGCTCGTCGCCCTCACTCAGGCGGAGGCTGCGGGTGACCACCTTGCGTCCACCGACGTGCACCGCGCCGGCCTTGACCATGGCGGCCACCTCGGATCGGGTCATACCGGTGAGCATGGCCACCACCCGGTCCACCCGCTCGCCGTGGAGAGCCTCCGGGACTGTCTCGCTCAGGTGTGCGTAGGGGGGCGGCTCTGTCACAGCCGAACCCCCCTCAAGTCCGGCGGCCCGTCGCCGCCGGGGACTCGGGCTCGGGCTCCGCCGGGTCGTCGCACCGGTCGGTTCCCCGCCAGCCGGTTGCCAGCAGAAGCACCACCCCACAGGAGATGGCGGCGTCGGCGGCGTTGAAGACCGGCCACCACTGCAGGTCGATGAAGTCCACGACCGAGCCCCCGTGGCCGCCGAAGAGGCGGTCGCCCAGGTTGCCCAGAGCCCCTCCGAGCACGAGCCCCATGCCGATGGCTCCGGCACGGGTGGTTGCGGCGGAGCGAGCGAAACCGAGAAGCACCAGGAGCAGCAGGATGCCGAGCGGGGCCAGCACCGGCGCCAGACCCTTCCCCAGTCCGAAGGCCGCACCGGAGTTGAACGACAGGTTGAGGCGCAACGTCCAGAACAGGTGCACGGGCCCGTCGTCCAGGGCTCGGAGGGCCCAGGCCTTGGTGAGCTGGTCGACGGTGACGACCACCACTGCCACCGCCCCCGCAAGGAGCAGCCGGTGGGCCCTCAGCGCCGGGACAGGCCCCCGCTCTTGCACGCCACACAGAGCCGGGCCTGGGGAAGGGCCTTGAGCCTGGCCTTCGGGATGGGCTGGCCACATCGCTCGCAGGTCCCGTAGGTGCCGTTCGCGATCTTCGCCAGGGCCAAGTCGATGTCCTCCACCGCCGCTCGGGCCTGGGCCGACAGCGCCAGGTCGCGCTCTCGGTCGATGTTCATCGTCCCCCCCTCGCCCGACTCCTCGTCGAACTGGACGTCGCCGGGCTCCGCTTCCTGGGCCATCTGGTCGGCTTCGGCCTTCAACGACTCGGCCTGCGCCGCGTAGCTTCGGCGCTCCGCCTCGAGCGCACTGCGCTGCTCGGTCAGGAATTTGTCGAGGCCGGCCCCGGCAGCCCTGCCACCGGTGGACTTGGCAACGGCCTTGGACGCCCGCTTCGTGGCGGGCGAGGCACCCTTGACCGCGCCCGAGCCGGCCTTGCCCGCGGCCGGGGCCCGCTTGGCCCCCGCCTTCGCCGCCACCTTCTTGGTTGCCACCCGAGACCTCGTCTTCTTGGCCGCCGCCCCTGCGCTCGCAACTGCCTTCTTGGCCTGGGTCGCAACTCGCTTCTTGGAGGCTTTGGTGCCTTTGGTTGCTCGAGCCAAGGGACATCTCTCCAGTAGAGGACCGCCAGAGGAGAGCGGCGCAGGTGCAAGGCGGACTGGGCAGGCGAGTCCGGGACCGTACCATGGCCATCACTTCGGGGCGTCCATCACCCCCGGACGGATGGCTGAGGTACGACCCAACGCCGAAAACGGGCGGGGCATTCCGCGCCCGGCCCCACCCGGTGCCGCCGACGGCCGGGCTGCTCCGGATCCACTCATAGAGTAGGCCCATGCCCCCCTACCCCGAGGTTCCAGCCCAGGCGAACCTCCCCGAGCTCGAAGAGCGGGTGCTCGCGTTCTGGGCCGAGGACGGCACCTTCCGGGCTTCGGTCGAAGGGCGTCCGACGGGGCAGCAGGAGTTCGTGTTCTACGACGGCCCCCCGTTCGCCAACGGCCTGCCGCACTACGGGCACCTCCTCACCGGATACGTGAAGGATGCCGTCCCCCGGTACCAGACAATGCGCGGCCGGCGGGTGGAGCGGCGCTTCGGTTGGGACTGCCACGGCCTCCCGGCGGAGATGGAGGCCGAGAAGGAGCTGGGCATCACCGGCCACCTGGCCATCAACGCCTATGGCATCGACCGCTTCAACCAGGCCTGCCGGACCTCGGTGCTGCGCTACGCGCGCGAGTGGCAGTCCTACGTCACGCGCCAGGCCCGCTGGGTGGACTTCGAGCGCGACTACAAGACGCTCGACCTCCCCTACATGGAGAGCGTCATGTGGGCCTTCGAGCAGCTCTGGCAGAAGGGGCTGATCTACGAGGGCTACAAGGTGCTGCCCTACTGCTGGGAGTGCGAGACCCCGCTGTCCAACTTCGAGACCCGCCTGGACGACGCCTATCGCGAGCGCCAGGACCCGGCCGTCACCGTGATGTTCAGGCTCGAGTCAGGCGAGGACATCCTGGTGTGGACCACCACCCCTTGGACGCTGCCGTCCAACCTGGCGCTGGCCGTGGGCACCGACATCGACTACGCCGTGTTCGAGGAGGACGGCCGGCGTTATATCGTCGGATCGGCCACCGCGCCTCGCTACGAGAAGGAACTGGCGCAGGCCACGAAGGTCGGCACCGTCAAGGGCGCCGACCTGGTCGGCCGCCGCTATGAGCCGCTGTTCGACTACTTGGCGGGCACGCCCAACGCCTTCCGGGTCCTGGCCGGTGACTTCGTCACCACCGAGGAGGGCACCGGGACGGTGCACATGGCGCCCGGCTTCGGCGAGGACGACCAGCGTACCTGCGAGGAGAACGACATCCCGGTCATGGTGCCCGTGGACGAGCACGCCCGCTTCACCGCCGACGTCCCCGACTACCAGGGCCTTCAAGTCTTCGACGCCAACGGTCCCATCATCCGCACGCTCAAGGACCGGGGCGCGCTGGTGCGCCACGAGACGTACCTGCACAGCTACCCCCATTGCTGGCGCACGGACACGCCTCTCGTCTACAAGGCCGTGAGCTCGTGGTTCGTGGCCGTCACCGCCTTCAAGGAGCGGGCCCTCGAGCTGAACCAGGGGATCCAATGGGTACCCGAGCACGTGCGCGACGGCGCGTTCGGCAAGTGGCTGGAAAACGCAAGGGACTGGTCCATCAGCCGCAACCGGTTCTGGGGATCACCCATCCCCGTGTGGAAGAGCGACGACCCGAACCACCCTCGGATCGACGTGTACGGCAGCCTCGAGCAGATCGAGCGCGACTTCGAAGTCCGCCTGGACGACTTGCACCGCCCCGGGGTCGACGAGCTCACGAGGCCCAATCCCGACGACCCCACCGGACAGTCCACCATGCGCAGGGTCGAGGAGGTGCTCGACTGCTGGTTCGAGTCGGGTTCCATGCCCTTTGCCCAGGTGCACTACCCGTTCCAGAGCCGTGAGTGGTTCGAGAGCCACTTCCCCGCCGACTTCATCGTCGAGTACGTGGGCCAGACCCGGGCGTGGTTCTACAACCTGCACGTCCTGGCCACCGCCCTGTTCGACTCGGCGCCCTTCCGCAACTGCGTTGTCCACGGGGTCATCCTCGGCGACGACGGCCGCAAGGCGTCCAAGCGCCTCCAGAACTACGTCGACCCCGAGGAGATGTTCGCCACCTTCGGCGCCGACGCCGTCCGCTGGTTCCTGCTCTCCTCCAGCGTGCTTCGGGGCCAGGACCTCGTGTTCTCTCGCAAGGGGGTGAGCGAGGCGGTCCGACAGGTGATCAACCCGATTTGGAGCACCTGGTACTTCTTCACCCTCTACGCCAACACCGAGTCCTACTCGGCCCGATGGCGCAGCGAGGCCAGCGGCGTGCTCGACCGTTACCTGCTGGCCAAGGCCCGCCAGCTGGTGGAGCAGGCCACCACGGCCCTCGACGAGTACGCCATCGCCGACGCCTGCGCGTCCGTCGCCTCCTTCCTGGACGCCCTCACCAACTGGTACGTACGCCGATCGAGGGACCGCTTCTGGCGCACCTCCGCCGCCATCGACGAGGCCGCGTCCACGGACGCCTTCGACACCCTGTACACGGTGCTGGAGGTGCTCTGCCGAGTGGCCGCGCCCCTGCTGCCGCTGATCACCGAAGACGTGTACCGCGGCCTCACCGGCGAGCGCAGCGTGCACCTCACCGACTGGCCGCGGGCAGAGGAGCTGCCTTCGGATCCCGAGCTGGTGGCCACCATGGACCTGGTTCGAGACGTGTGCTCGGCGGCTCACTCCGTCCGCAAGGCTCAGGGCCTGCGGGCCCGCCTTCCCCTCGCCTCCCTGACCGTCGCCTCTACGGAGGCGGAGCGCCTCGAGCCCTTCGTCGACCTCATCGCCGACGAGGTCAACGTGAAGCGCGTGGTCCTGTCGAGCGACGTCGAGGCCGGAGGCAGGATGGTGCTCCAGGTCGTCCCCGGAGTGCTCGGTCCCCGGATCGGGTCCGACGTGCAGAAGGTCATCAAGGCGGTCCGTGAGGGGAACTGGAGCCGCGAGGCCGACGGGTCCGTTCAGGTGGCCGGGCGGGTGCTCGAGGCCGACGAGTTCAGCCTCGGCCTTGCTCCCCACGACCAGAGGGCAGGCCGGGCCCTACCGGGCGGCGAAGGCGTGGTGGCCCTCGACCTGGGGGTGACTCCGGAGCTCGAGGCCGAGGGTCTGGCCCGCGACGTCGTCCGACTGGTCAACGAAGCCCGGCGCGAGGCCGGCCTCCACGTGGCCGACCGTATCCACCTCGTACTCGACCTCCCCGACGACGTCGCCGCCGCGGTCCAGGCCCACCGGGCCTACCTGGCGGAACAGACTTTGGCCGACGAGATAGTCCTGGCGGGGCCAATCAGCGACTCCCGGCGGGGCCAGCTCCCCGACGGCCGGGCCGTGCACATCGGGCTGCGCAGGACAGGGGACCACGATCCTCGCGTCCCGGGCTGAGCCGCTACCGCTTCTTCGCCGGCCGGCCCGCCTTCTTCACGACCTTCTTCACCGCGACCTTCTTCACCGCGGCCGTCCTCGGGGACTTGACCGCCTTGACGGCCACCTTCTTGGCCGGGCCCTTCTTGACCCCCAGCTTCTTGGCGGTCACCTTGGTGGCAGGGACCTTCTTGGCCGGGACCTTCTTGGCGGTCACCTTGGTGGCAGGGACCTTCTTGGCGGTGACCTTCTTGGCGGTGACCTTCTTGGCAGGGACCTTCTTGGCAGGGACCTTGGCGACGACCTTCTTGGCCGGGACCTTCTTGGCGCCGACCTTCTTGACGGGCACCTCCTCGACCGGGAGGGGAGCGGCCGGTACGAGCTCCTCGTCGCCGACCTCGACCTCCTCGAACTGGTCGTCGATGGCGTCCAGCACGGCGGCGCGGTTCTGGCCCTGCTCTTCGCGCTCGGCCAGCATGTCCAGCTCCTCGTCGGAGAGATCTGGGATGAGAGCGAGGATCTCGTCGACCGAGCGGCTCTCGTAGTCGGCTATGGGGAAGCCCCCCGCAACAGGAGCGGCGGCAACAGGAGCGGCCACCGGCGCCACCTCGCCCTCCAGCTCGTCCATCTGCTCGTCGATCCGGTCGATCACCACCGTGCGGCGCTTGCCGGCCAGCTCGCGCTCCCGGACCACTTCGAGCTCGTCGAGGTCCAGCTCCGGGAGCAGCGGCAGGATCTCGCTCACCCGCAGCTCGTCGTAGTCGGCGATGGGAAAGTCCCCGTCGTCATAGACGTCTGCGCTCACCGGCGCCACCACCTCGGTGTCAGGCCCGTCCTCGCTCCCGATCGTCTCGATGGTCACCGTGGTTTGGGAGGGACGAGGCGGCGGCGACCACGTCGGTGCAGGCTCTGCCTCGGCCTCCGGCATGGGCGGGGGCGGCGACCACGGTGCGGCCTCGGACCGCGGGGGCGGCGGTGCCCATCCCTGTGCCGGAGCGGAGCCACCGGCCTGTGCCGGAGCGGAGCCACCGGTTTGGGCCGGAGCGGCCGTGCGCCGGCTCAGGCGGCTGTAGACGATCAGCGCGAGCCCGGCGGCCATGGCGCAGCCGATGGCTGCATAGACGAGGGCATAGACGTCGGCGAACAGACCGATCAGGAGCAGAACGAAGCCGACCAGTATCAAGCCGACAGTCAGAAGCAACACGTAGCACCACCCGGGTAGAGAACAGGAGCCGCCCGCATCTTAGGAAGGTGGGACGGCGCTGGTCGGCTAAAGAGACTCAGGACTGCACTGAAGCGCCCTGGAAAGGCACCGGACCGGCGGTACCCGTCGTAGGCGCAGCCGGAGGTTCGACATCGTGACTGTAGCTCTCGTGATGGTGGGGGCCGGTTGGCGCCGGGCCGTCGGGGCCGAGCGGGGCGGGCGGTTGAACGGTGTCGGCGGCGGTGGCGCCGGGCTCGACGCGCTGGGGACCTGCTTCGCCAGCTACAGGCATGGACAAGGGCACCGGTGCGGCGACGAGATGCTCCACCTGGCGGGCGGCTTCGTTGAGCGCGGTGTACGCCCTGGCTCGAGCTTGGGCCACGTGGCGCTCCAGGGCGACGAGCTCGCCTTCGAGCTGCTCCCGCCGCGCTTGCAGTCGCTGAACCTCGGCTGCGACGTGCGCCTGCGCGTCCTCGATCAGGCGCGTCGCCCTCTCTTCGGCTTCGGCCATGACCGCTTCAGCCTCACCTTGGGCGGCGGCGACTACGGAGTGGGCTTCGCCTTGCGCCGACTCCACGAGGCGGGCCGCCTGCCCACGGGCTTCCTCCACCGCCAGGTCGGCCGTGCGCTGCGCCAACGACAACGTCCGGCGGAGCGTGTCGTCGCCATCCGGTCGCTCCTCGGCCTGGGCGGCGCGCTGGCTGGCGTCACGCAGCCGCTGCTGGAGGATCTCGACCCCCGCAGCCATGCGCTCGAGGAACTGGTCGACGTCGTCCTGGTTGTAGCCCCGCAGGCGTTCACGGAACTCAACCGTGCGAATGGTCTCGGGCGAAACATCCATGGACGAGGATCGTACCGCCGCAACCGGCTGAACCGAGGGGATGCCGAGGCTCAGGCTCGGCAGAGCAGCGGGACCAGGAGGAACTGGAGGACGACGGTCACGATCATGGGCGAAAGGTCGAGGCCCATACCGCCGATCGCGACCGGCGGCAGGACGCGCCGCAGGGGTCCGAGCACCGGTTCGGTCACGGCGTAGAGCACCGAGAAGACGGGTGTCAGTGCCGAATCGGGCTGTATGGGGAACCAGCTGAGGATGATGCGTGCGAACAGGACCAGGACGTAGAGCTGGACCGCGAGGCAGAGAAGGGCCATGTCAGGTCTTCAGAGAACGTCGATCGTCAGCCGTCGTACAGGCCGCTCTCGGAGAGCCGACGCTTCTCCTCGACCGAGACCTCCACATTGGACGGGGTGAGCAGGAAGACCTGGTCGGCCGCCTTCTCCATGGAACCGGCGAGGGCGTAGGTGACGCCGCTGCAGAAGTCGATCATCCGCCGTCCGAGCTCCCGGTCGGCACCCTGGAGGTTCACGATCACCGCCTGGCTGGCCCGCAGGAGGTCACCGATCTCCTGGGCATCGGGGAAGCGGGCCGGCGTGACCACATGCACCTTGGCGCTCTGGCGCGGCGCGATGGGGCGCACCACCGCCGAGGGCCGGGCCATGACCGCCTGCTGCGGCTGCTCGGCGGGCGCCGGCTCCCGCGGGATGGTGCGGATGTTTGGCTGGGGCGCTGACACCGGTGAGACCGAGACCTGGGGCCTCTGCTCGACCTGTTGGCGCTCCGGTACCTGCTGGCGCTCGGGAGCCGGGTAGGAGCGCACCGCGCCCTGCTGGGAGGACACCGGTTGAGGCTCGTCGTAGGGCTCGTAGTCGTCGTATTCGTCGTCGACGAGGCCGAGGTAGACCATCGTGCGCCGGAGCATGCCAGGCATCAGAACCCTCCTTGCCGATCGAGCCTATCGCCGGTGCCCGACGCCGGGCGCGGACCGAAGAGGGCGGTGCCCAGGCGCAACATGGTGGAGCCCTCCTGGACCGCCACCTCGAAGTCACCGGACATACCCATGGACAGCTCGGCCAGGCCGAGGTCGCCTGCCGCCGCTGCCAGCCGGGCGAAGGCGCTGCGGGGATCGTCCCGCGGACCCACGCACATGAGGCCCCGCACGTCGAGATCGTGCTCGCGCAAACCGTCCACCAGCCTGGGAACCTCGTCGAAGGCACAGCCGTTGCGCTGTGGCGCGCCGGTGACGTTGACCTGCACCATCACTGTGGCGCCGGGTGCGTGCCGAGCGATCTCCATGCCCTCGGCCACGCGGTCCACCCCCTGCCACGAGGAGACGTGGGAAGCAAGCCGGCGCACCTTGTTGCGCTGCACCGCCCCCAGGTAGTGCCAGCGAGGCGGCGGCGTTGACACTTTGCCCATTCCTGTCGGCCTACCGAGCAGGGCCTGGGCGTAGTTCTCCCCGAAGTCCCGCAGGCCCGCGCCGCACGCCTCCTCCACGGCGGAGTGTCCCAGGCCCTTGGTGACGGCCATCACGGTGATCGACCGCCAGTCACCACCGGCACGGGTGATGCGGTCCCGAACCTCGCCCAGCCGCTCGGCTACGCCCGCCACACGACCATCGCCTGGCGCTCCGCCTCGCGGCGCGCCCGGTGGGAGAAGTACCGGTAGCCCGACCGGGCGTCGGGTGTGCACGCCGTGCAAGCTTCGGCTCGATGCACCAGGTCGGCTCCGGCCCGGTCCAGGGCGACGGCCACGCCGGCCGGGAGGTCGAGCGAGGGGGCCCCGGCTGCGGTGGTCCCCCGCACCGAGTCCCCCAGCTGGTCCGCCAAGCGGTCCAGGTCGCGGGAGGCGAACCGGTAGCACTCTGCGTGGATGCATGGGCCGAGGGCCGCGTGCACCCGGCCGGCGCCGAGCGACCGCATGGCCTCCACGGTGCGCTCTAGGATGCCCAGGGCCAGCCCGGCCCACCCGGCATGGGCGGCGCCCACCACACCCTCGGGGCTGGCCAGGGCCACCGGCGCGCAGTCGGCGGTGAGGACACCCAGAGCCACGTCGGGTCGGGCCGTCACCAGGGCGTCGCCCTCCCGGACCGGGGGGTCCGCCGGGTCCCGCACGATCACGACCCCGTCGCCGTGTACCTGGCGCATCCAGAACACCGGCCGGTCGACGATCTCCTCCCAGCTCCTCGCCCGCCCCTCCCGCCGGTGGCGGGCGTCGCCATCGGCCCGTCCGGTCCAGCGCGCCCCGGCCCATGGAAGGAGGACCTTTGCGGGCGCTCCCGAGGCCGGACTACTTGAGGAAGGAGGGAACGTCGAACTCGTCGTCGTCGAAGCCCAGATCGCTCTGGTCGGCCGGTCCCAAGGGGTCCCGGTCGGAGGTGAGGCCGAGCTCGCGCTCCGCCCACTCGTCCCTGTCCATGGCCGGGCCCCGCTCGGTGCCGCCACGTTCCTCCCACTGCTCGAAGCCGGTGGCGATGACCGTGACCCGGACCTCGTCTCCCATGGCGTCGTCGATCACGCTGCCGAAAATGATGTTGGCGTCGGGGTGGGACACGCTGTGGATGATCTCGGCAGCCTCGTTGACCTCGAACAGGCCCAGGTCGCTCCCACCGGCGATGTTGAGAAGGATGCCTCGGGCGCCCTCGATCGAGGCCTCCAGGAGTGGGCTGGTGATGGCCGCCCGGGAGGCGTTGACGGCCCGGCCGTCACCCGAGGAGGTTCCGATGCCCATGATGGCCGTGCCCGCGTCGTGCATGATCATCTTGACGTCGGCGAAGTCGGTGTTGATGAGCCCCGGGTTGTTGATGAGGTCGGTGATGCCCTGGACGCCCTGGAGGAGCACCTCGTCGGCCATCTTGAAGGCGTTGACCATTGAGGTCTTGTCGTTGGAGACGGTGAGCAGGCGGTCGTTCGGGATCACGATGAGCGTGTCCACCGCCTCCTTCAGGCGCTGGATGCCGTTGTCGGCCTGAACCGCCCGCCGGCGGCCCTCGAACCCGAACGGCCGGGTGACCACGCCGATGGTGAGCGCCCCCAGCGAGCGGGCGATCTCGGCTATCACGGGCGCCCCGCCGGTCCCAGTGCCGCCCCCCTTGCCGGCGGTTATGAACACCATGTCCGAGCCCTTGAGCACCTCTTCGATCTCGTCCCGGTGCTCCTCGGTGGCCTGGCGGCCGACCTCGGGGTCGCTGCCCGCACCGAGCCCCCGGGTGAGCTGGCGCCCGATGTCGAGCTTCACGTCGGCGTCGCTCATGAGCAGCGCCTGGGCGTCGGTGTTAACGGCGATGAACTCCACGCCCTTCAGCCCGGCGTCGATCATGCGGTTGACGGCGTTCACGCCGCCACCCCCCATGCCGACGACCTTTATGACGGCGATGTAGTTCTGCTGTGTTCCGGTCATGGGTTTCACAAGCCTCCCCGATGGTCGAACGAGGCTCCCCCCCGCTCCCACCGAACTCGACCGCCCGAACAACTGCTGTGAAGCTCTTGCCTCAACCTCTACCTAACGGTTAGAGTGGGGCCTCAACCTCCGACTGCGGTCGAACCCTAACCAGGGCCTCAACGTCTCGTCAAGACTGGCGCCGCGGGCACGCGCACGTCGAGAACCGCCAGGCGGCTCACGTTGGCCTTCTCCAGCACGGTGAGTGCGGCGCTGAGCTTTGACTCCAGCCCCTCCGGGCGGCCAAGGAGGATCTCGCCGCCCGGAGGCTCCAGCCGGAGCACCACCTCACCCCCGGGCGTGGTGAGGATCTCGTCCACCCGGGCCTGCAACGGCGAGGGCATGGCAGCCACTACCCGGAGGGACCCTGCAGCCGCAGCGGGAAGCGATGTCCCGGCTGGCCCCGGAGTCGGGGCACCAGTGAGGACCGGGACGTCCGCCGGCCGGGCCGCGCCCGCCTCCAGCACCCGGCCTGTGACATCCACCACGGCCCACGCCGTCCCCGTCCGCACGGCCGCAGCCGGGGCCCGCTCGGTGACGTCGACGATCACCCTGGCCGGCCACGCCCGCCTGGTCCGTGCCCGCAGCACCCAGGGGAGGGTCTCCACCCGCCGCGAGACCAGCGGCGGGTTCACGTCCACCATCAGGGGCCGGGGCTGCAGGCCGCCGGCAGCCAGCAGGGCACCGCGGGGCGTATGCGTCGCCCCCCGGACCTCCACCGTGTCCACGTCGAGGAGCGGGGAGCGGGTGGCGCCCACGGCGGCCGCGGCGGCCAAGAGGACCGAGGCGGCCACCACGAGGAACCACAGACGCCGACGGCCCTCCTGGCGGCGCACGTCCACCCGGCGCTGGCGGATACGCGGGTCCATGGCCGGGCCCGTCTGCGGTGCCGGGCACAGCTGCTGTGTCACGTGCTCCGGCCGGTTCCGAAGCCGATGAGGCAGACCTCGGGCTCGAGGTCCACTCCGACCTCGGCCCGCACCCGCTCGCGCACCTGCCGGATCAGGGCCACCACGTCGTCCGCCGAGCCGCCGTCGTCCACCTGTATGAAGTTGGCATGCTTGGTGGACACGTGGGCGGATCCCCACCGGGCGCCCTTCAGGCCGGCGGCCTCGACGATTCGCCCGGCCGAGTCGCCGGGGGGGTTCGTGAACACCGAACCGGCGTTCTGGCCACCGGGCTGGTGCTCCCGGCGCCACCGCACGATGTCGGCGATGCGAGCCTCCGAAGCAGCGCGGTCCCCCGCCTCGAGGGCGAACTCGGCCCACACCACCACGTGGTGGGGGGCCACGGTGGAGTGCCGGTAACCGAAGTGGAGACGCTCGGCGCTGAACTCGCCGTCCTCGCCACCGGACAGGTCGACGAACCGGAACCGGGCCAGGGTGGCGGCCACGTCGGCGCCGTGCCCGCCGGCGTTCATGCGCACCGCGCCACCCACCGACCCTGGCACCCCCACCGCCCACTCCAGCCCGGTGAGCCCGGCGGCGGCCGTGCGACGGGCCAGGACCGGCAGCAGGACGCCCGCCTCGGCCCTGGCCCGCAACGCCTGGGCGTCGACGGTGACGGCGTCCAGGCCGGCGGGCACGACGGCCAGGCCGGGGAACCCGGCCTCGGACACGAGGAGGTTGGACCCCCGGCCCACGACAAGGACCGGGACGCCGCTGGCCGTTACCGCCTCGCGGGCCAGTTCCAGGTCCGCCTCGGAGCTGGCCTCCATGAGCAGCGCCGCCGGCCCGCCGACCCGGTAGGTGGTGAGCGGGCCCAGCGGCACCTGGCGGCGGGCCCGCCGGCCGAGGACGCCGGCCGCCTCCTCGACAGGGCTCACGGGGCAGGGGCTCACGGGACAGGGCTCACGGGACGGGCAAGGGCTGGCGGAGCAGCTCGCCCGGGAGGAGCGTGAGGTCGCCGGCACCAAGGGTGAGGCAGAGGTCGCCGGGACGCAGCAGGCGCTGCAGGTAGGGCAGCCAGTCCTGGTGGCTGGGCAGGTAGGCCACGGTGGCGTCGGGGTGGGCGTCGAGCACCGCCTTCACGACGAGCTTTCCGGAGACCCCGGGCCTCGGCACCTCGCCCGCCTCGTAGACGCCCGTCACGACCACCACGTCGGCGTCCTCGAAGGCGTCGGCGAACTGCTCCCACAGTGCCGCTGTCCGGCTGAAGCGGTGCGGCTGGAACACGCACACCAGCCGGCGCCAACCGCCCCCCCGTGCGGCCGCCAACGCGGCCCGCACCTCGGTGGGCAGGTGGGCGTAGTCATCCACGAACGTCACGCCCTCTCGCTCTCCGCGGAACTGGAAGCGACGGGCCACACCGCCGTAACGGGCGAGCGCCCGGGCGCCAGCCTCGAAGGGGGCGCCCACCAGCAGGCCGGCCACCAGCGAGGCGCAGGCATTGCGGGCGTTGTGCACCCCGGGCAGCGGCACCACGACCTCCCCGAGCCTGGTCCCGCCGTGCTCCAGCTGGAATTCAACGGTAGAGCGCCTACTCAGCACGCCGGTCATCCGGTACTCGGCAGCCTCCGATGTGCCGTAGGTGACCCCACCGCAGCGGCGGGCCAGGTCGGCGGCCACGTCATCGTCGGCGCAGAGCACCCTTGGGCCGGTACTCCTCTCGAGGAACCGCTCGAAGGCGGCCACGAGCGCGTCGAAGCCCCCGTAGTGCTCGAGGTGGTCCGGCTCGACGCTGGTGACCACGGCCAGGTCGTGGGACAGCCGGAGGAAGGTGCCGTCGCTCTCATCGGCCTCCAGGACCAACCAGGCGCCGTCGTCCCAAACCGCGCCCGTGCCTATCTCGTTGACCTCGCCGCCCACGATGAACGACGGGTGCAGACCCGCCTCGAGCAGCACCAGGGCCAGCATCGACGACGTCGTGGTCTTGCCGTGGGTGCCGGCCACGGCAAGAGTGCGGCGGATGGCGGCGATGGCGGCCAGGAGGTCGGCTCGGGTGAGCACGGGGATTCCCCTGTCGACCGCCGCCACCACCTCGGGGTTCCGAGCGGGGACGGCGGTTGAGATGGCGACCAGCTCGACGTCGCCCACGTTCTGCGCCCTGTGGCCCACGGTCACCCCGACGCCGAGGGACTTGAGCCGCTCCAGGCCCGCCGAGGGCTTCAGGTCGCTACCGCTGACAGTGTGGCCCATGGCCACGAGCACGGTGGCGATGGCGTTCATACCCGCCCCGCCGATGCCCACCACGTGGATGCGCCGCGGGGTCGACAGGTCCAACCATGGTGCGCCTCCGGACGGGCTGCGCTCAGCCGCGGGCATGGCTCTCCACCAAGGCGGCCACCCGCTCGGCGGCGTCGGGACGGGCCAGGCCGAGCGCAGCCTGGCCCATGGCCTCGATACGGCTCCGGTCGGCGAGGATGGCCTCGAGCTCGGCCCCCAGGCGGTTGGCGTCGAGCTCGTCGTCGGACACCATCACCGCAGCCCCCGCCCGGACGAGCGCTCGAGCGTTGGCCGTCTGGTGGTCGCCGGGAGCCGAAGGCAGCGGTACGAGGATGGACGGAAGTCCCACGGCGGCCAGCTCGGCCACCGAGGTCCCTCCGGCCCGGCAGAGCGCCAGGTCGGCGGCGGCCAGCAGCAGGGGCATGCGTTCCTCGTACTCGACGGCCTGGTATCCCACGCCTTCCCGGGCCGCCTGGCGCGGCCAGCTTCGAGACCCCCAGTCCCGGGAGCCGACCACGTGATACAAGGTCAGCTCGATGCCCGGTGACCATGCCTGGACGAGGGCGGCGACGGCCTCGTTGATGCGCCGGGCGCCCAGCGATCCCCCGAACACGGCGAGCACCAGGCCCGTGTCCGGCAGCCCGAGGGCCTGGCGGGCCGCTCGCCGGCCGTCGGGGGAGCGATCGGCGGCCAGGACCTCGGGCCGCACCGGATTGCCCGTGACCACTGCTCGGGGCAGCGGCGTCCCATCGAACGACACCGCCGAGGCACGCGCGAAGCGGCCGGCCAGGCGGTTGGCCAGGCCGGGAACGGCGTTCTGGTCGTGAAGGACCAGCGGCACCCGAAGCAGAACCGCCGCCGCCGCGCAGGGCACGCCGGCGTAGCCGCCGACGGAGAGCACCGCGGCCGGGCGCCACCGAGCAAGTAGGCGCAGCGCCCGAACGGCCGCCAGGCCAAGGCCCAGCACGGCGCCGATG
>JALYGF010000068.1 GCA_030777325.1 Actinomycetota bacterium
GCTCCGTCGCCCTTCCGCTGGAGGGTTCAGCGGCGACGGGTCCGCCGCACGGTGCGACGACTCTTGGTGGCCTTCCGGCCCTTGCGGACCTTGCGGACCTGGACTCGCTTGCACACGACCCGACCCCGCCTGAGCTTGCGGCAGACCTTGCGGGCCGGAGCCGGGGCGGCGTGCGAGACGGGGGCAGCGGCGGCCGGAGGAGCATAAGAGCCCGATGCGACCTGAGGCGCAGCGCCCGACGCCATGAAGTTGACGGTCACGAAGATCGTGCTCCCTGACTGCACCACGCCCACGCCCACCGAGTCGTAGTAACCGTTGACCATGTTGGCGTAGTGGGAGGGGCTGTTCACGAAGGCGTTGTGGAGCGAGTCGACGCTCTGGCCCATGCCCACGTTCTCACCGACGCGGACCCAGTTGGACGGCGCCTGCGATGCGAGGTTGGGGTTGTGGGAGATGGTGCCCCGGGAGGCCATCTGCGACGACCATCCGCGGGCCATGCTGGTGAGGCCCCCGTTGACGCCCAGCTGGCGCAGGCCCTTCGATGCCCGCAGGCCGTTTAGCTTGGCCACGAAGTTGGCCTCGTCGGACCCGGTGTCGGCGAACGCCGCCTCGGGAACCACCGTCAGCGCCATCACGCTGGCCAGCCCGGCCCCCATTGCAATACGGACCTTCTTGCTCTTGACCACTTGCTTTCCCTCCAGTGTCGGTAGACCCACGGAGGGCAAAGCCCCCATTCGGTAGCTCGGCTGCCTTGTGAGCGATTCGCTCCGTCAGGCCCGTGGCTTTGCGTCTTCCGGGTTTCCCCGGGAGTTGCCGTTTCGTGGGATTGGTGTTGGTTGCTGTACCAATGATCGGGCAACCGCTCTAAGTACTTGAGCATTACCCAACGTGTTTTTCCCGCTTGGTCAGCCGGGCGCTCGTCTAGCCCCCGAGTGCCCGACAGGTCAGGCGGTCTGGTGGTCAGCGCGTCGAGAGCGACACGGCGTAGTCGCCGTCGGCGTCAGTCCACCACCGCAGCACCTCGAGACCCACTGTGGCCAGCTCGGCCTCCACTCCGGGCCGGCGGAACTTGGCGCTGACCTCGGTGCGCATCTCCTCCCCGTCGGCAAAGACCACCGAGGTGTCGATGGCCGCCAGCTCCACCTCCTGGTCATGCAGGGAGCGCAGGTACATCTCCATCAGCTCTTCCTCCGCGTTCCAGCGGGCCACGTGGGCGTAGCGGCGGGGCGCGAAGTCGGCTGCCAGCTCCCGGTTGAGCACGGACAGGAGGTTGCGGTTGAAGGCGGCAGTGACGCCCACGGCGTCGTCGTAGGCGGCCACCAGGCGAGCGGGCTCCTTCACCAGGTCGGTGCCGAGCAACAGAGCGTCTCCTCGCTCCATGCCTCCGGCGACCTCGGACAGGAAGGCCTTGCGCTGCTCGGGCCGAAGGTTCCCGATGGTCCCGCCCAGGAACACCACCAGTCGACGGCCACCGCCCGGCAGCGCCCCGAGGTGCTGTTCGAAGTCACCCACCACACCGTGGACCTCGAGCCCCGGGTGAGCGTCGGCGATGGCTGCGCCGGCCGCACGCAGGATGCCCTCGCTGACGTCGAAAGGGACGAAACGGCGAAGCGTCCCCGCCCGGGCCAGCGCGTCGAGCAGCACCCGTGTCTTCTCCGAGGATCCCGACCCGAGCTCGACCACTGTGTCGGCACCGCTGAGGGCGGCCACGTCACCGGCGTGGCGACCGAGGATCTCGCGCTCGCGCCGTGCGGGGTAGTACTCCGGCAGGCGGGTAATGGCCTCGAAGAGCAGCGAGCCAAGGTCGTCATAGAACCACTTGGGCGGCAGCTCCTTCGGGTGAGCAAGGAGCCCACGGCGGGCGTCGCGCTCCAGGGCCGCAGCGATGTCGTCGGGACCGAGGTGCACGTCGACCGAGAGAGGTCGGCCGGTTGTCACGGGAATGTGGCCGCCGGCGGGCGGAGGGCTGTCACCCACAGGTCATGAGCGCTGGCTGTCACGAGGGACCCGTCGGCCACCACCTGCCAGCCGGGCTCGTCGTCGAAGGGCTCCGAAGCCAACAGGAAGCCACGTTCGGCCAGACCGGTGCCGGAGAGGACCGAGAGGGAGTCCCCGCACGCAGTGGCAGCAACGCAGCTCCCATCGGTCAGCACCAGGTTGAGGCGCGCCGAGGTGAGCTCGAGCACCGTGCGGACCACCTCGCACAGCGCATCGCCCTTCGAAGCCCCTTGATCGAGGTTGTCTAGGGCAAGGGCGAAGAGCACCTCGGAGTCGCTGGCCCCCTCGATGCCGGCCGTCCTCCGGTCGGAGACCAGGCGGCGGAGCCTGGCTCCGACCTCGGTCCTGAACCCGTCCACGGCCCCGTTGTGGGCGAACAGCCACCTGCCCGAGGTGAAGGGAGGCGTGCCGCTCTCCTCCACCGGAGCAGGGGGCGTGGCACTACGAACGGCGGCCAGCACCGCCGGCGCGTCCACCAGGCCGGCCCACGAGGCAAACGAGCGGTCGGCCCACATGGGCCGGGGTGTGCGGTGACGGGCGGGCTCGCTCCGCCGGGCCAAGTCGTACCACCCGACCCCCCAGCCATCGGCGTTGATGGTGCCGTGGCGCTGCCGGCGGGGTGCCCAGGACTGGTGGAGCAGGGAGTGGGGTGGCTGGAGGAGGAGGCGTTCGAGGCTGACGGGCGGGCCCAGGTAGGCGAGGAGGCGGCACACCTTTGGTCTCGGTGTCCTAGGCGTCGCGGGCGCAGCGAAAGCCACAGAAGATCTGGCGGCGGATGGGGAGGTCCCAGTTTCGGAACGTGGTCCTGGCCATGCTCGGATGGGTGGCCCAGGAGCCACCGCGGAGAACCCTGTAGTCGGAACCGTAGAAGACCTCCGAGTACTCCCGGTAAGGGAAGGAACGGAAGCCCGGGTACGGCTCGAAGACCGACGAGGTCCACTCCCACACGTCGCCCGTCATCTGGACGCAGCCGTAGGCACTGGCTCCCTTGGGGTAGGCACCGACCGGCGCGGTCCCGAGATGGGCCTGTCCGAGGTTGGCCCTTTGGGCGGTGGGTTCATCGTCCCCCCACGGGTACCGGCGCTTGCGCCCGGCAGCCGGCTCCGATGAAGCCGCCTTCTCCCACTCGGCCTCGGTGGGGAGGCGCCTGCCCCGCCATCTGGCGTACGCCGCGGCCTCGTGCCAGCACACGTGCTGGACGGGCTCGTGGGCGGGCAGGTCCTCGCGCCAGCCGAAGCGAGTGCGAGACCACGACGACGATCCTTCGCGGTGCCAGAACTGCGGGTGCTCGAGCCCCGCCTCCTGGCGCCAGGCCCATCCCTCTGCGTCCCAACAGCGTCGTTCGCCATATCCGCCGGCGTCCACGAACTCGGCGTAGGCGGCGTTGGTGACCGGCGCGGCGTCGATGAGGAACGGGGCCAGCTCGACCTGATGGGAGGGACGCTCGTTGTCGAGGGCCCAGGGCTCGGTGTCCGTGCCCATTGTGAACGTCCCACCGTCGACCAGCACCTCGCGGCGCTCCGGTGGCGCGCCTTGCGGAGGCGGCGCGGCGACGGTGCGGTAACCGGGCTCGTCCATGAGCTGGAGCGTGGCGAGCATGGTCTCGTCGTGCATGTGCTCGTGCTGGACGACCATCCCGTAGACGAAGGCGTCGGCGAGGAGCGGGTGAGCCGGGTCGTCCATCTCCACCTGCTCCAGCACGTCGAGGGCCCGGCCTCGCACGTCACGCACGTAGGACCGAGCGTCGGACGGGCCCAGCAGCGGGAGGGCGGGCCGGTTGGCCCGAGGGTGGCGGAAGGCGTCGTAGATCGGGTCCAGGTCCGGGCGAAAGCCCGATGCACCGAGGGCCCGTACCAGCCAGAGGTCCTCGTAGTTGCCCACGTGGGCCAGGTCCCATACCACCGGCGACATGAGCTTGGAGTGCTGGCGCACCAGGTCGGCTTCGCAGAGCGGTTCCAGGAGGTCGAAAGAGCGTGCCCGCGCCGACTCGAGCTGGCGGGCAACGACCTCTTTCACCGTCATAGTCCGTCCTCCGTCGCCGCCAGATGGGCAGCATCGTTGTAGCGCACCAGCCGCCACTTGCCCTGGCAGCGTTCCCATTCCGTAAGGGAGGTGTTGGTGACCAGCAGGTCGACTGCCGGCGAGGGCAGGGCCGGCAGGCCGAGAAAGCACCGTATGGAGCCCATCACCACGCCTCCGTGGCAGGCCACCACGACGCTGCGGCCCTCCTGCCCGTCCGCCAGCGCGGTGAGGGCCCGCCCCACCCTCAGGTTGAACTCGGCCAGGCTCTCGCCCCCCGGGGACATGGGCTCGAACGGCCGAGCCAGCATGTCGACGCCGTAGCGCTCGCCGTACTCGTCCCAGCCCAGCGTGTCGCACTCCCCCGGGTGGAGCTCGCACAGGTCGCAGTCACGCACCATCTCTGGCCTCTGCCCCATCGAGCCGGCCAGGACGGGGGCGATGATCTCGGCCGTCTCTATGGCCCTGGGAAGCGTGCTGGAGGCCAGCACGTCGGCCACCAGCTCCCCCGTACGGGCCAGGCGGTCCCTCAGCAGCCGAGCCTGGAAGCGGCCCGTGTCGCTCAGGCCGGAGCACCCGCGCTCCCCGGCGACGACCCGGTCCAGGGCCGCCCGCGCCTCGCCGTGGCGAATGAGCACCAGCCGGGTCACGTCGCTCACGAGAGGTGGTCCACGAAGGCGGCCAGCTGCTTGAGGTTGCGGCACTCGAAGGCTCCGTCGCAGTGCACGGCGTACTGGTCCACGATCGAGTCTCCGGTGTCCCAGTAAGAGCGAGGCTCGGGGTTGAGCCAGTACACGTGGCGGGCCACATTGGCGATCTCGGCCATAACCCATGCCTCGGCGGCGTGGTAGTTGTTCCGGGCATCGCCGAGCACGAGGACGGTGGTCTTGGGCGAGACCTCCGAACCCCACCGTTGCCAGAAGGCCTCCAGGGCCCGCCCGTAGTCGGAGTGGCCGTCGGCCCACACCACGTCGGCCTCGGTGTTGATCCTGCGCAGGGCGTCGCTCAGGTCCTCGGCGCCCTCGAAGAAGCGGGTGACCTCATCGATCCCGTCCACGAACACGAAGCTGCGCACCTTGGAGAACTGCGAGGACATGGCGTGCACCAACTCGAGGGTGAAGCGGGAGAAGGAGGCCACTGAGCCGGAGATGTCGGCGATCACGAGTATCTCGGGCTTCGACGGGTGGGGGTGGCGGTACTCGAGCTCCACGGGCACCCCGCCGTAGGAGATCGAGTGACGGACGGTCCGGCCGAAGTGCAGAGACCCCCGATGGTTGTGCCGGCGGCGACGCCCCAGGCGGGCGGCGAGCTTGCGGGTGAGCGGCTGGAGGGTCCGGCGGAGCGCGGCCAGGTCCTCGGCGCTGGCGTGCATGAAGTCCACGTCCTCCGGAAGCGGTGCCCGCGCCGTCCTGGCCAGCGCCTCGGGCCCGCGGTCGGCCACGAGGCGGCGGCGGATCTCGCCTTCGATCTCGGCGCGCAGCCGCTCGGCGCGGCTGCGGTGCTCGTCGGCGAGGAGCAGCTCCTCCAGCTCGGTGAGCTCGTGGTCGGCCTCCTGGCGGCCGGCGGCCAGCAGGCGCTGCATAATCCCGTCGAGGTCGACATGACGCAGGGTGCGGTGCAGGTAATACCGCCCGCCAACCGGTCGGCCCTCCTCCATGCCTGCGTAGCGGGACACGGCCCTCATGGCTGCCGCTTTCACGGCTGCCTCCCTGGAGGGCCCGTCCTCCGTTGCCATAGCCTGCTCCAGCCACTCCGCCAGCTCGGTCTCGTCATCCGTTTCGACGTCCTGGTACAGCAGCGGAGGCGAGAACCAGATGTCGAAGACGGCGTCGAAGGTCTTGCGGTGGGCATGGGACTTCACGAGGGTGGCGGCCAGGGCATGCTTGAAGGCCGTCCGATCCTCGAGGGGTACGTGGCGGAGGGCGTCCATGGAGTCGATGTCCTCGGTGAGGCTGACAGGCAGCCCCGCGGCCCGCAGCTCGCCGATGAACCCGGCCAGCACGTCCAGCATCGGCCGCTGCTCAGGCTCCGCCCACGGCCAGCCGCTGCGAAGCCTTGGCGATGTCGGACCGGTACTTGAGAAGGACGTGCAGCGTCTCTCGGGTCAGGTCGGCGTCCACGCTCTTGGCCCCGAGGAGCATCACGGTGGCGGCCCAGTCCAGCGTCTCGGACACAGAGGGCACCTTCTTCAGGTCCAGCTGGCGGATGAGGCGCACGATTCCCACCACCTGATCGGCCAGGTGCTCCGAGATGCCCGGTACCCGAGCGGACACGATCTGCTTCTCCCGCTGCGGCTCGGGATAGTCGAGATGGAGGAACAGGCACCGGCGCTTGAGGGCCTCGGACAGCTCCCGGCTGTTGTTGGAGGTGAGGAACACAAGGGGGACCTGGGTGGCGGCTACCGTCCCCAGCTCGGGTATGGAGACCTGGTAGTCGGAGAGGACCTCGAGCAACAGGGCCTCGGTCTCCACCTCGACCCGGTCCACCTCGTCGATAAGCAGCACCACGGGGTCCGTGGCTCGGATGGCCTCGAGCAGGGGGCGGGTGAGCAGGAAGTCCTCGCTGAAGACGTCCTCCTCGACGTCGCCCCAGGCTGCTGCCGCACCGTCGTGGGCGACCTCGCCGGCATGACGCCCGGCCTGGATCCGAAGCAGCTGCTTCTTGTAGTTCCACTCGTAGAGGGCCTTGGACTCGTCCAGGCCCTCGTAGCACTGGAGGCGGATGAGCCGGGCTCCGGCCATCTCGGCCACGGACTTGGCCAGCTGGGTCTTGCCCACGCCCGCCGGCCCCTCCACCAGCACGGGCTTGTGCAAACGGTCGGCCAGGTAGACCACGCCGGCGATGTCATCGTCGGCCAAGTACCCGACACGGGCCAGGCTCTCTCGCACCTGGGTTCCGGACTCGAACCGGACCGGCGCGCTCACGTGCGCGTCTGGCCGTCGCCCTCGACCACGTACTTGACGGTGGTGAGCTCGCGCAGCCCCATGGGTCCCCGGGCATGGAGCTTCTGGGTGCTGATGCCGATCTCGGCGCCGAAGCCGAACTGCTCGCCGTCGACGAATCGGGTGGACGCGTTGACCAGCACGGCGGCGGCATCCACCTCGTTCACGAAGCGGCGGGCGGCAGCCACGTCGGAGGTGACGATGGCCTCGCTGTGGCCGGAGCCGTAGCGGCGGACGTGATCGATGGCGGCGTCGAGGGACGGCGCAACCACCACCGACATACGAAGGTCGAGGAACTCGGCCCCGAGGGCAACGTCGTCGGCCGGGGCGATGCCGGGAAGGATGGCCATGGTCCGCTCGTCTCCCAGGAGCTCCACGCCCTGGAGGGCGTCGGCGGCTAGGGGCAGGAACCGCTCGGCCACCGCCTCGTGCACCACGAGCGACTCGGCGGCGTTGCACACCGACGGCCGCTGAGTCTTGGCGTTGACCACTATGGCCAGTGCCATGTCGAGGTCGGCGGACTCGTCCACGTACACATGGCAGTTGCCGTCGCCGTCGATGACATAGGGCACGGTGGCGTTGTCGAGGACGGCCTGGATCAGCGATCGACCTCCTCGGGGGACGAGGCAGTCGATTACACCTCGGAGGCGCATGAAGGCAACGGCCGACTCCCTGCTGGTGTCCTCCACGAGCACTACGGCGTCCTCGGGCAGGCCCGCCTTGGCCACCCCTTCACGGAGGGCGCGGGCGATGGTGCGGTTGGACGAGATGGCAGCAGACGATCCCCGCAGGAAGGCGGCATTGCCCGACTTGAGGCACAGGCCGGCTGCGTCGCTGGTGACGTTGGGCCGGTTCTCGTAGATGATGCCGATCACGCCGAGCGGGACCCGAACCCGGCTGATGCGCAGGCCGTTGGGCCGGACCCAGCCGGCCACCACCTCGCCCACCGGGTCGGGCAGCGCGGCCACCTGGCGTAGCCCGTCGGCCATGGCCTCCACCCGGGCGGCGTCGAGGCGGAGGCGGTCGACCACGGTTGCCGAGGTGCCCACGGCCTCGGCCCGGGTCACATCCTCGTCGTTGGCCGCCACGATGTCGGCTGCTCTGTGCACGAGCATGTCGGCAGCCGCCTCCAGGGCGGCGTCCCTGGCCGCGCCCGAAGTCTGGGCCAGTACCCGGGCCGCCTCGTTGACGCGACGGCCCAGCTCGGGAAGTGCGGTCACGAAGAAAGGCTACTGCCCTGACTGGGAGGCTCAACCGCTCATGACGCTGCTCCTACGCTCGCCCCATGGCCGCCCGACTCCTTGCGCTGATCGCCGCCGTGGCGATGGTGGTGGGGTCACTCGCCATTCGGTCGCGCCTGGACGAGAGCTCGGGCGAGGGAGCCGGTGGAGGCGGCGGTGACAAGGCGCGACTGGTGTGCTCCACCGAGCTCTCCCAGGTCTGTGAGGCGCTGGAGGAAGACCTGACGGTGTTGGTGGAACCGGCCGGCGTCACCGCTGACCGCCTGGCCAAGGCGCCCGACGGCCCAGCATCGCTCGACGGCTGGCTGGTGCCGGCCCCGTGGCCGGAGGTCGTGCGAAACGCTCGCCAGCGCTCCGGGCTCTCACCGATGCTCGACGCCGCCGGCCCACCGCTGGCCCGCTCTCCCCTTGTGCTCGCCGTGTGGCCGGACCAGGCAGCCGTGCTGCGCCAGCGTTGTCCGGGCGGTCAGCTCACGTGGCGGTGTTGGGCTGACCTGGCTGGTCAGGGGCAGCTGAAGCCAGGGCACTCCGACGTCGACGAGGCCGTCGGCTTGGCCACGGTTGGGGCTGCCACCGCGGGCTTCTTTGCCGGCCGCGCTGACCTGGCTCGTGCCGACCTGGAGGACAACGACGAGTACCGCTCGTGGCTGGCACGCCTGGAACGCTCCGTGCGCACCTTCCGGCCCGTGTCCGGGTCGGCCCTCCGGGACATGCTCCTGAAGGGGCCGGTCGAGTTCGACTCCGTGGGCACCACGGAGGCTGAGGCCGCGCCTCTGGTGGCCGCCTCTGCGCGAACCGAGAAGCCGATGATCATCTACCCTTCGCCCGTGGCGACGGTGGACGTCGTGCTGGCGACGGTGCCCGGTGCACGCGTCGGGCGAATGACCCGATCGGTCGGGGCCGACACCGGTCTCGACGCCCTGGCCAGGAGCGGATGGCGGGTTCCCGGGCGCCGGCCGGCCAGTGGGGTTCCCTCCCAACCAGAGCTCCCAGCCGCCGGGGGCCTGCCCGACGCCGGGATCCTGGACTTCCTCCGCACCCTGTCCAAGGAGGTCACACGATGAGCCGGGGTCGGGTTGCGACGGCGATGCTGCTCACGCTGGCCCTGGGGCTGACGGCATGCAGCTCCCTGGGAGACGGAGATGGCGAGGGCGCCACGGGTGACGCGCCCAAGGGGTGCACCACCGTCGGGGTGGCCAGCTCGCCCGAGAAGTTCGAGCTGCCGACCGGCCTGGCCACGCGCTTCAACCGGTCCCGGGAGGCTCGGGCCGGCGGGAAGTGCGCCTTCGTGCAGGTGAAACGGAAGTCCTCGGGCTCAGCCGCCTCGGTCCTGGCCGACGGCTGGCCCGACGAGGGCGCCGAAGGGCCCCGACCGGTCATCTGGTCGCCGTCGGCCAGCACGTGGGGGGCGGTGCTCAACCAGCGGTTGGAGGTCAAGGGACAGCCCCCCATGTCTCCCGCCGACGCGCGCCCGTTCATGCTCACCCCGCTCGTCATCGCCATGCCCAAGCCCATGGCCGAGGCACTGGGCTACCCCGCCAACCCCGTGGGTTACGCCGACCTGATCAAGCTGGCCCAGGACCCGGCCGGCTGGGGCGCCAAGGGCCACCCCGAGTGGGGGCAGTTCAAGCTGGGCAAGACCAACCCGAACTTCTCCACCAGCGCCTTGTCGGCCACCGTCGGCCAGTACTACGCCGCCACGTCCAAGGTGCGCGACCTCACCCTCGAGGACGTCGAGAACCCGCAGGTCGACGCCTTCAGCCGGGCCGTCGAGTCCTCCGTCGTCCACTACGGAGACATCACCCTTACCTTCCTCAACAACTGGTTCCGCAACGATGCCCGGGGCACGGCCCTCACCTACGTGTCCGCGGTCGCCGTCGAGGAGAAGTCCGTCATCGACTACAACGGCGGCAACCCCGACGGCATCACCGATCCCGGTGAGCGGCCGCGTCCCCCGAAGACTCCCCTCGTCGCCGTCTACCCGAAGGAGGGGACCCTCTTCTCCGACAACCCCGTGTACATCCTCGACGCCCCGTGGGTGCGACAGCCCGAGAAGGAGGCTGCCAAGGCCTTCGAGCAGTTCGTTCAAGCACCGGACAACCAGGGCGAAGTGGTCAAGGCCGGATTCCGGCCCGGGAACCCCGCGGTCCCCGTGGGCCCGCCGGTGGAGTCGGCCAACGGGGTCGACCCGCAGCAGCCTCGGACCGCCCTGGGCGTGCCTTCACCGCCGGTGCTGGTGAGGCTGATCGACAAATGGGGCCAGCAACGCCGAGAGGCAAAGGTGCTGCTCGTAATCGACGTGTCCGGGTCCATGGGCGACGACGCCGGGAACGGCCAGACAAAGCTCGACCTGGCCAAGAAGGCGGCCGTCGACGCGCTGTCCCAGTTCAAGGACAGCGACCTCGTCGCCTTGCGCACCTTCTCCACCAACGTGGGCCCGAAGGAGCATCCCGACTACGTCGACCTGGTGCCCTTCGGCCCCGCCGGAGCCAACCGGGAGCAGATCGCCACCAAGATCCGGAGCCTGATTCCCACGGAGGCCACGCCGCTCTACACGGTGGCCCGGGAGTCGTTCCGCGAGCTCAAGGGCTCCTACGACCCTGCTCGTATCAACGCCGTACTCCTGCTCACGGACGGCCAGAACGAGGACCCTCGCAACAAGGACCTCGAGGGGACGCTCCGGGACCTGCGAACGGGCAGCGAGGGGGTGTCCACCACGCCCGTGCGCCTGTTCACCATCGCCTACGGCAGCGGCGCCGACCTCGGTGTCCTCCGGCGCCTGGCCGAGGCCACCAATGCCGCGGCCTA
>JALYGF010000069.1 GCA_030777325.1 Actinomycetota bacterium
GGGACCCGGCCTCCATGCCTGCGGCGGCGTCCACGGCGGCCACCAGCGCCACCCGCTGCCCGTCGGGCGAACCGATCAGGACGGCGGCCCGCACGCCGGGCTGGTCCCGCACGGCCACGGCGAGCTCCCGCAGCTGGTCGGTGGCCAGGCCGTCCCTCCGGGCCACGACGTGGCCGCCGGCGGCCGACGCCGCCATCTGCCTCGCCTCGGCGGCAGCAGCCTGGCTGCGAAGCGAGCGCAGCTCGGCTCGTAGGGCCTGCTCGCGATCCAGCAGGCGCTCGACGGCGGCGGGGACCTCGCCGGGCTCGGACCGGAGAAGGACGGCGGCCTGCTGCAGCAGGCGCTCCTCGTCGCGCACCCGTTCAAGGGACCCGGCCCCCGTGAGGGCGAAGACCCGGCGCATGTTGGACCCGATGGAGCTCTCCGACGTGACCAGGATGGGCCCCACCGCGCCCAGGGCGCCTACATGGGTGCCCCCGCACAGCTCGATTGAGCGAGGCCCCGCCTCCACGACCCTGACGAAGTTGCCGTACTTGTCCCCGAAGAAGGCCAGGGCGCCCATCTCCTCGGCGTGGGCCTTCGAGGTCTCGTAGGCGCGAACTGGCTCGTTGGCCAGCACCTGCTCGTTGACGAGCTGCTGGATCCGTTCGAGGTCCTCGTCCGAGACTCCCGAGAAGTGGCTGAAGTCGAAGCGCAGGTAGTCGGGCGCCACCAGGGACCCTTGCTGCTTCACGTGGGGGCCGAGGACCTCCCGCAGGGCCCAGTGAAGGAGGTGGGTGCCGGTGTGGTTGCGGCGGATCGACGCCCGGCGGCCGGTGTCGATGGCGCCCACCGCCTCCTGGCCGGGGTGCAGCTCGCCCTCGACGACCGCCAGGTGGCGGTGCAGCCCCGGCAGCGGGGACGTGGTGTCGACCACCGTGGCTTGCCCGGTATGGGTGCGTATGGTCCCCGTGTCCCCCACCTGGCCCCCTCCCTCGGCGAAGAAGGGGGTGCGGTCAAGGAAGATCTCCACCCGGCCGTCGCCCGCCGGCGCCACGGCCAGCACCCGGCCCTCGGCCTCGCTCTGGGCGTAGCCGCTGAACTCGGTGGTCCCGAACTGCTCGAGGAGCTCCCGGTAACCGTCGGGCCCCATCCCGGTGCCGGCCGCCTCGCCCTCGGTGACTCCGGCACCGGCTCGGCGCCCCCGCCGGCGTTGCTCGGCCATGGCCGCGTGAAAGCCCTCGACGTCGACCTCCACGCCGTGCTCGGCGGCCACCTCGCGCGTGAGGTCGATGGGGAACCCGTAGGTGTCGTGGAGCCGGAACGCCACGTCGCCGGAGATGCCCTCGTCCCCGCTCAGATGCTCCTCGAGGATGCTCGACCCCGATGTGAGGGTTCGCCGGAAGCGCTCCTCCTCCCGCTCCACCACGCCGGTGACGAAACCGGCATTGCGGGCCAGGTCCGGGTAGGCCTCCCCCATCACGTCGGCCGTCGCCGTCACCAGGGCCGGGGTCACGCTCTTGGTCACGCCCAGCTGGTACGCCTGGCGCACGGCGCGGCGGATGATGCGGCGCACGACGTAGCCCCGGTCCTCGTTCGACGGGAAGGCGCCGTCGTTCACGAGGAACGTCATGCAGCGCCCGTGGTCGGCCAGAACGCGCAGGCTCACGTCGACCTCGGGGTCCTCCCCGTACGAGCGGCCGGTCACCGACTCGGCAGCGGCGATGACGGGCCGGAGCGCATCGGTGTCCCAGACGGTGTCCACTCCCTGGAGCAGCGGGAGGATCCGCTCCAGCCCGGCTCCGGTGTCGATGTTGCGGCGGGGAAGGTCGACGAGGCTGCGGTCGGCCAGGCGGTCGAACTGCGTGAACACCAGGTTCCAGATCTCGACGAAGCGTTCGCCGCTCTCCTCTTCGGAGCCGCCGGGGCCGCCCCCGGGGCCGCCGCCGGGGCCGAAGGCTTCGCCCTTGTCGTAGTGGATCTCGGAGCACGGTCCGCACGGGCCCGTCTCGCCCATCTCCCAGAAGTTGTCCTCCAGGGGCTGGATTCGCTCCGGAGGCAGGCCGACGCCGTCACGCCACACCGCGGCGGCTTCCTCGTCACGCGGGTGGACCGTGACCCAGAGCCGGTCGCCGTCGAGGCCGAGCACGTCGGTGAGCAGCTCCCAGGCGAAGGTGATGGCCTCGGCTTTGAAGTAGTCGCCGAAGCTGAAGTTGCCCAGCATCTCGAAGAAGCTGAGGTGGCGGTTGGTACGGCCGATCAGCTCGATGTCGTCGTGCTTTCCGCGAACGCGCACGCAACGCTGCACCGACGTGGCCCGCTTGAACGGCGGCTGCTCCTCCCCCAGGAAGTAGGGGATGAACTGGTTCATCCCCGCGTTGGTGAACAGGGGGGCCCGCGGGTGGTGAGGAATCAGCCCGGCGGAGGCCACCTCGGTGTGGCCCCTGTCCACGAAGAAGGCGGTGAAGGCACGCCGGAGGGCGTTGGCGTCCATGGTGGTCGAGCCTACCGGTGGCCCCCTGGCGCTTTGGTCAGCGTCCGGTCGCCGAGAAGTGCTGGTAGTCCTTCGACGAACCCCAGTTGCCTCCCCATCCCCAACCGACGGAGGCGAAGGCCCGCACCGCGGCGTCGCCCGAATGGATCATCCCTGGCCGGCGCGCCGACCGGTTGGCGTAGGTAGCACCGGCCGGGGGGCTCACCCTGCCTCCGCTCATGAAGGGGTTCTGCACGGGATTGACGTCCACGGCCCAGCCGTACGAGTGCTGCGACCACACGCCCGGCCTGCCGCTCACGGCGCGGCAGTTGAAGGCACTGGTGTTGTTGGCGGCCATGGAGCGGTCGTCGTCACCGCCGTAGGCGTCGACCAGCTCCATGCGCTCGATTGGGAACCGTGCCTCGAAGAGGCGGCCCATGGCGGCCAGGACGCGGCCCGCGTGGCCCCGGTGGACCACCAGCTCTCCACGGCGGACCCCGCCGTCGAAGCCCCAGTGGTCCAGGCTCAGCAGCCGGAGGTCCTCGATGGGTACCGGGCAGCCCGGGCGCCAGGAGGAGGTCATGCGCGAGCGGGTGGCGGCGTCTATGGGCTGAGCCGACCCCCGGAACGCCGGCGTCGGCTGGGAGGTTGACGGCGGAGGCACCGAGGCTGCCTTCTTCGGTGCGGCCGGTCTGGGCTGGGATCCACGATCGGCGGTGGCCTCGGTGGCCACCTCCTCGACGGCGGTGGTCGATGTGGTTTCGGGGATGGCGGCGTTCGCTGGGGACGTGGCCGGGGTATCCACGGGTGCGGCGAACGTCGGCGAGGAGGGCTGCTGGCTCGAGCATCCTGCTGCCAGCAGGCTCAGCGCCAGCACCGCAGCCGTACCCGAGAACGGCACCCGGCTCATGCCTCGGGGCTGAGCCGCTCCCGGAGCTCCAGCTCCCGCTCCCTCATGGCTTCTCGCCCCTCGCGGACGGCCGCCTTCAGGTCCGCTCCGAGCCCCCGGAGGGCGCCGGCCAGGTCCTCGCCCAACCGCTCCGGCGAGTACCGCGCCGCCGTCTGGCGCACGAGACGTGTGAGCCAGAACGAAGCCCCCAGGCCCATTCCGAGGCCGACCGCCACCCAGAACAGGCGCTTGAGCACGAGCTACGCTCCACCCCTTTGCCGCCGCACGCGGCGGAAGGCGCCCCGTGCCCCGGCGCCGAAGGCCATGGCCTTGATCACCGGGTTGGAGAAGGCCAAGTAGGCCAGCCGCGAGGCGGAGTCCACGGTGGTGCCCACGCTCTCGGCCGTCACGAGGAGGCCGTCGACGCGCGCCAGCTCGGCATTGGCCTGCTCCACGGTCCGGCGGAGGTCGCTCACCAGGGGCACCGTCTCCCGGTGCAGGTCCTCCACGGTGGTGCGCATGGCCTTGAGCGTGGCGGTGAAGGTCGCCAGGGCGAAGAGCAGCCCCACCACCAGGATGGCCCCGGCGACTGCGGCGATGATGGCCGCAACCTCGCCGCCGCTCATTGGACCTCCTCCTGGCGGGCTGCCCGCGCCCCACTCGTCGCCTTCCCTGCCGGCCTCACCCTGGATGGCATGCGCTCGCCGATCTCCCGTTCCTCGCCGTGAGCCGACGGCTCGTAGTAGGTCCTTCCGGCCACCTCGTCGGGCCGGTACTCCTGGGGGACCCAACCGCTCGGGTGATCGTGAGGATACTCATAGCCGGCGCCATGCCCCAGGCGCTTTGCTCCTCGGTAGTGCGCGTCACGCAGGTGGGCGGGCACCGGCCCGGCCCGAAGCTCGCTCACGTCGGCCTGGGCTCGACCGAGCGCCACCGTGGTGCGGTTCGACTTCGGAGCCGTGGCCAGGTATGCGACGGCATGGGCCAGGTTCAACTGGGCCTCCGGGAGGCCCACGAACTCCACGGCCCGGGCCGCGGCGTCGGCCACCACCAGTCCCATGGAGTCGGCCAGGCCAACGTCCTCGCTGGCCAGGATGACCAGCCGGCGGGCGATGAAGCGGGCGTCCTCGCCGGCGGCGAGCATGCGGGCCAGCCAGTAGAGGCCGGCGTCGGGGTCCGAGCCCCGGATGCTCTTGATGAATGCGCTCACCACGTCGTAGTGGTCGGCATCCTCGTAACGCAGCGCCCTGGTGTCCCGCGCCGCCTCGACGTCGGCCATGGCGATGCGAGGGAAGACCCCCGGGCCGGCGGACACCCGGGACGCGGCCAACGCCAGGGCGACCTCCAGGGCAGTGAGGGCGGCCCGCGCGTCCCCGTCGGTGATCTGGGCGAGGTAGTCGACGGCGTCCTCCTCGGCCTCGGCGCCCTCGTGCTCCAGGGCGCGCTGCAGGATGGCCCGGACGTGGTCGGGCGACAGGGGTAGCAGGCGGAACAGGAGCGACCGGCTGAGCAGCGGTGCGTTGACTTCGAAGAAGGGGTTCTCCGTGGTGGCGCCCACGAAGACGAGCTCGCCCGTCTCCACCGCCGGGAGCAGGGCGTCCTGTTGGGCCTTGTTGAAGCGGTGGACCTCGTCGAGGAAGAGGATGGTGCCGCGCCCGGCCTCGGCCCTTCGGCGGCGGGCGGTCTCGATCACGCCGCGCACGTCCTTCACCCCCGCGTTCACCGCCGACATGGGCACGAAGGCCATGCTCGTGGTGTGGGCCACGAGGCGGGCCAGGGTGGTCTTGCCCGTCCCCGGCGGGCCCCAGAGGACGAGCGAGGTGATGCGGTCGGCCTCGAGCAGGGTGCGGAGCGGGGCGCCGGGTGCCAGAAGGTGCTCCTGGCCCACGACCTCGTCCAGCGACCGGGGCCGGAGGCGGTCGGCCAGAGGAGCCGGATGGCCCTCGGGAGGCGAGCTGCCGCCAGGATCGCGGCCGAGCACCGGGGGGAACAGCTCGTTGGCCTCTGCCACTCTGCGGAGGCTACCCCCGTGCGGTTCCTGTCCCGGTGGAGCCGTCACGACGGTGGTGGGACCCGAAGACCCAGCTCCGCCAGCTGGCGGGCATCGAGTGGCGAGGGTGCTCCGGTCAGCGGGTCGGTCCCGGACTGGGTCTTGGGGAAGGCGATGACCTCCCGGATCGTCTCCTCGTGGGCGAGGATGGCCACCAGGCGGTCGATGCCGAAGGCGAACCCCGCGTGGGGCGGGGCGCCGTAGTCGAAGGCGTCGAGCAGGAAGCCGAAGCGGGCCCGGGCCTCCTCTGCCTCCAGGCCCACCAAAGAGAACACGCGTTGCTGGACGTCGGGGCGGTGTATGCGAACGCTGCCCGAGCCCAGCTCCCAGCCGTTGAGCACCAGGTCGTAGGCCAGCGAGCGCACTGACAGGGGGTCGTCCTCCAGGCGGTCCAGGTCCTCGGGGTCGGGCATGGTGAAGGGGTGGTGGGCGGGGACGGGCCGACCGTCGTCGGCCATGCCGTCGAACAACGGGAAGGAGGTGACCCACAGGAACTGGAACCCACCCTCGTTCACCGGGGGACGCCCCAGCTCCAGGCGGAGGAGCCCGAGGACGCGGCGGGCGGTGGCCCGCTCGTCGGCCACCAGGAGCAGCAGGTCGCCGGGCTCGGCGGACAGGGCGCGGGCGGTGGCGGACAGCTCGTCGTCGGAGAGGAACCGGGCCACCGGCGAGTCCAGGGACTTGTTGTCCCCCACCCGCATCCACACCAGTCCCTTGGCGCCGTAACCCTTGGCCTGGTCGGTGAGACGGTCGAGGCGGGCCCGGCTGAAGCCGGCGGCCCCGGCGACCAGGATGCCCTTCACGGACGGCGCCCGGAAGGCGTTGAACGCGGTACCGGCGAAAGTGGAGGTGAGGTCGACGAGCTCCATCCCGAAGCGCAGGTCGGGCTTGTCGGTGCCGAAGCGCTCCATGGCCTCGTCCCACGTCATCCGCCCGATCTGCGGGGCGGCCCCGCCGGTGGCGACCTCGGTGGCCGCCGCCACGGCCTGGGACATGAAGGAGATCACGTCCTCCTGGTCCACGAAGGAGGCTTCGGCGTCGAGCTGCATGAACTCGAACTGGCGGTCGGCCCTGAGGTCCTCGTCGCGCAGGCAGCGTGCCATCTGGTAATAGCGGTCGACCCCGCCAACCATGCAGAGCTGCTTGAAGAGCTGGGGGCTCTGCGGCAGGGCGTAGAACGAGCCGGGGTGGAGACGCGAAGGCACGACGAAGTCCCTGGCCCCTTCGGGCGTGGAGCCGATGAGCACCGGGGTCTCCACCTCCAGGAACCCCTGGTCCTCCATGGAGCGCCGAAGGGCGGCATTGACCCGTGCTCGGAGCCGCAGGTTGCGCTGCATGCGGTCCCGTCGCAGGTCCACGTAGCGATGACGGAGGCGAACGCCCTCGTCGGCCTCCGTGCGGTCCGTCACCGGGAACGGCGGTGGGTGGGCGGTGGAGAGCACCTCCACCTCGCAGTCGCCCACCTCCACCTCGCCCGTGCCCAGGCTCGGGTTCACCGTGCCCTCGGGACGTGCCCGCACGGTGCCCGAGACGCGAAGCACGTACTCGGCGCGGAGGTCGTGGGCGTGGTCCACCACGCACTGGACCACGCCCGTGTGGTCGCGCAGGTCGACGAAAGCCAGGTGCTCACCGTGCTCGCGGCGGCTGGCGACCCAGCCGCACAGCGCGACCTCGGTGCCCACGTCGGCGGCCGTGATCGTGCCGCAGTACCTCGTGCGCATTGCCATCAGCGAAGCTGGCCCAGCTTCTTCCGTACGTGCTCGACGAGCGTGGCCCGGTCGGCACGCTCGGCTTCTCCCTTCTCTCGCAGCGTGCGGATGCTGGCCTCACCATCCTCGAGCACCACCGCCAGGGGCGCCTCCGAACGGAGGGCCGCCTTCATCTGCGCCTTCCAGGACCGCTGGTCGAAGGCACGGTCGGTGCGCAGGCCGGCCGCCCGCAGCTCGGCGGTGACGTCTCGGGCCTGCTCTCCCCCGGTGGTGTCGAGGACGAACACCTCGAGCCCCAGGCCCGGAGCGGGGAAGACGCCCTCGGCGTCACAGGTGAGGAGGATGCGCTCGATGCCGAGGCCGAAGCCGATGCCCGGTGTGGACGGACCCCCGAGTGACTCGACCAAGCCGTCATAGCGCCCGCCTCCCCCTGCTCCGCTGTGGGCGAACTCGAGGGCCTCGGAGGTGAACTCGAAGGTAGTGCGGGTGTAGTAGTCGAGCCCGCGCACGAGCGACGGGTCGAGGTCGAAGGCCACGCCGAGGGCGGTGAGCCCGGCCGTCACCCGCGCTAAGTGGGTCCGGCACTGGTCGCAGAGATGGCCGACCATGCGCGGGGCACCGGCGGCGGCGGCCCGGCAAGCTTCCCGCTTGCAGTCGAGGACCCGCAGAGGGTTCTCCCCGATGCGGTCGTGGTGCTCCTCGCAGAGCTGGGCCGCCCGCGTCTCGAGGTAGCTCTGCAGCCGGTCACGGTACGCGGGCCGGCAGGCAGCGTCGCCCAACGAGGTGAGTCGGAGGCGCACCCGGGTGAGGCCGAGGGAGGCGTAGAAGCCGGCGGCCAGGGCCAGCACCTCCACGTCGAGGTCGGGGTCGTCGCTGCCGAGGGCCTCGATGCCGAGCTGGTGGTGCTGGCGATAGCGGCCGGCCTGGGGGCGCTCGTAGCGGAAGACGGGGCCGACGTACCAGGCCTTGAAGGGCAGGGTCGGCCGGCGCTGGACGTAGGCCCGGACCACGCTCGCCGTCCCCTCCGGTCTCAGGGCCAGGCGGCGGCCGCCCTTGTCCTCGAAGTCGTACATCTCCTTGCGCACCACGTCGGTGCTCTGGCCCAGCCGCTCGAACACGCCGAAGTCCTCGAACATGGGAGTGATGGCGGAGCCGTAGCCGGCTCGCGCCACGTGCCCGGCGAAGCGCCCAACCAACGCCTCGTAGCGCGACGACTCAGGGGGGAGGACGTCGAAGGTCCCCGCGGGAGCCTGGAAGCCGGGCACGCCGGCACGTTACCCGGCAACCCTGTCCGGCCCGGCTCCCGATCAGGATGCGTACCGTGCCTATTCGCTCCCCTTCGCGGTCGGCGCGGCCACCGGCGCTCTCCCGGCCAGGGCGGCTTCGAAGCAGGGCTGGCAGAGCTCCCTGCCGTCGAGCCGGCGCAGCCTGGTCTCCATGGTGGGCTCACCGCAGAGCGCGCAGTCCAGCGAGGCCAGGATGCGGGCCGGCGGAGGCACGTCGACGTCGGCCTCCCGCACGTCGTACAGCTCGTCCAGCGGCATGGACGCTATGCGCGCCGAGCGCTCCCTCTGGATGGCCCAGAACCGGTCTCGCTCCTGCTGGGTCGCGCTGCGGGCCCGGACCTTGGCGAACAGCTCGTCCCACTCGGGTGGGCGCTGCCATCCTCCGGGCCGTGAGCTGATGCGGACGCCACGTCCGTCGGAGCGGCGCACGAAGGTGAAGACGTTCTTCCCGTAGTCCCGGTGGAGGAGGTTCCCCTTGCCGAAGGTGCATCCGGTCATGAACTGGACGGCGTCGACCCCGCACATGTCCGTCTCGACGATGGCCACCACCTCCTCGTCCGCCGAGTGGTGCCCGATGCGCTCCAGGGCGACCTCGGCGGCCCTGATGCCCAAGGCCAGACCCGGACACATGTGGCCATGGAAGCTCACCACCTGGTCGAAGGTCTGGGGATCGGTCATATGGGTAGCTCCTCTGCTTGTCGGCCCAGTCATAGTCTCGAAGGAATCGCAATCATTGTCTCAGAGGAATACTGTGAGCGACCGTCGTCTAGCGGGGAGCCTCGATGCCCAAGCGGTTTGTCGTCCTCTGTGTCGCCACCGTCCTCATGGCTGCCGCCTGCAGCAGTGATGACAACGCCCAGGAGGGTGGAAGCGGCGGCACGGAGCCCACCCGGGGCGGGACCCTGGTGGTGGGCCTCAGCGCTCCCCTGCCGGCCCAGAACACCCTCAACCCCGCGGTCAACACCCAGGGCGGCATGCAGCTGGCGGCCGGGCATCTCTTCAACGGGCTCGTCGAGATCGACGACAAGGCCAAGCCGGTCCCCGAGCTGGCCACCAAGTGGGACGTTCGGGACGGCGGGCGCACCTACGAGTTCACCCTGGCCGAGGGCGTGAAGTGGCACGACGGGAAGCCCTTCACCGCCGCTGACGTCAAGTTCTCCTACGAGGCCGCGCTCTTGCGCAACCACGCCCGCACCCAGTCGTCCATCGGTCCGGCCCTGGCCCAGCCGTGCGCCGCTCCGCCCGCTGCCCCCAGCTGTCCCTCGATCGAGGCAACCGAGGCGTCGGGTGGGCAACCGGCGAAGGTGGTCTTCCGCTTCGCCAACCCCTACGCGCCGATGCTCCAGCAGCTCACCCACACCGACGGCGCCATCATCCCCAAGCACGTCTGGGACGGGAAGCCGCCCCCCACGGCGGCAACCCCCTGGCCGCCGGGCCAGAACCCCGTGGGCACCGGCGCGTTCAAGTTCGTCTCCCACGACGCCTCCGAGATCGTGTTCGAGCGGAACCCGGACTACTTCCGCACGCCGCTCCCATATCTCGACCGGATGGTCCAGCGCGTGGTCCCGACGCCGGCGGCTCAGGTGCAAGCTCTCACCGCGGGGGAGATCGACTGGCTGGGGAACGTGCGCGGGCAGGATCTGGCCGGGCTCCGGACCAATCCCAACGTCAAGGTGGACACGGGAAGCCAGAGCGCAGGGGGCTCCACCAACTGCATCCTGAAGCTGGCCTTCAACCTCCAGCACGAAGGCGTTCCCCCGGCCCAGGTCCGCCAGGGCTCGGCCCCTGCCCACCCGGTGCTCGGTGACGTACGGGTCAGGCAGGCCATCGCCAGCTCCCTCAAGCTGGACGAGTACCCGGAGAAGGTCCTGCAGAACGACGGCGGCCGCCTGGCCACGGGCCCCGTGCACAGCGCCATGGCCTGGGCCCACGCCGATGCGCCCATTCCCAAGCTGGACCCCACCCGCGCCGGGCAGTTGCTCGACGCCGCCGGCTGGCAGAGCCCCGGTGCCGGCCAGCCGCGGCGCAAGGGCGGCCAGGAGCTCAGCATCGACATGTACCACTTCGCCGGTAACGAAGCGGCGCTTGGCACCAAGCTGCAGCAGGACCTGGCGCCGATCGGGGTCAAGGTCGAGCTGCGCCAGGTGGATCCGGCAGGGAAGAACAGCCTCTACTCGGCGCGGAACTTCGACAGCATCATCGTCTCCCACTGCCAGGCCACCGACCCCGAGGTCGGCGTCCGGCGCTTCTACCACTCGACGGCCATAACCGGAGCTCCCTTCACCAACGGCGCCGGCTACAAGAGCACCGAGGTCGACCAACGGTTCGACCAGGCCGCCCAGCGACTCGGTGAGGCAGAACGAGGCCCCCTCTACAAGCAGGCCCAGGAGCAGATCGCCAAGGACCTGCCCTATCTCTGGCTGCTGGAGACGGTGAGCAACCGCGCCTACTCCACGAAGTGCCAGGGCTTCCAGCCCTACTCGGGTCACTTCGCCGACGGCGCGTCGTGTCGTAAGTAGTCCCAGCGCTCCGGCGCCGGTGGGGGCCTTTCGAGCCGCTTGCTGCAGATGGGCTACGTAGTCCGCCGCCTCCTCCAGACCATCCCCACCATCGGGGCGATCCTCGTCATCACGTTCCTCATGGTGCAGTTGGCCCCGGGCGACGCCGTCGACGCACTGGCCGGAGGGGGTGGCGACGAGGCCTACTACGACTACCTGCGTTCCTACCTCCAGCTGGACCGGTCCCTGCCGGAGCAGTTCCTGTCTTACGCCGGCCACCTGCTGCGTGGGGACATGAGCATCTCCTTCGTCCAGGGAGGCCGACCAGTAGCCGAGCTGATCGCCCAACGCCTCCCCGCCACTCTCCTGCTCATCAGCACGGCACTGCTCATCGCCACGGCAGGCGGCCTGGTGCTCGGGTCGCTGGCGGCGCGCAGGCCCTTCGGGGCCTTCGACATGGGGATCACCACCACCGCCCTCGTCAGCTACTCCCTCCCCGCCTTCTGGCTGGCTCAGCTGGCGCTCATCACGCTGGCCTTCCGGCTCGGGCTCTTCCCCGTCCAGGGCATGACCGACGCCCGTGCCGACTACACCGGCCTGGCCCACTACCTCGACGTCGGGCGGCACCTGGTCCTGCCTGCCCTTGTGCTGGCCACGTCGGATCTCGCGCTCGTGACTCGTGTGACGCGGGCCGGCCTGGTCCAAGAGCTCGACCGGGACTACGTGCGCACCGCCAAGGGTCTAGGCCTGCGTGAACGTGACGTGGTGGTCCGCCACGCCCTGCCCAACGCCCTGCTGCCGGTGGTGACCGTCATCGGGAACCGCATCGGGCTCCTCTTCACCGTCACCGTGGTGGTGGAGACCGTGTTCGGCTGGCCGGGCCTCGGCACGCTCCTGCTGCAGGCGGCGCAGACCCGGGATCGTCCTCTGTTGCTGGGGATGATGCTGGTCGTGGCTGCATTCGTCACTCTGGCCAACCTGGCCACGGATCTGATCTATGCCTGGATCGACCCTCGCATCCGGTTCGACTGAGCCCGTAGCGCTCAGGGGCGGGTCTGCTCCGTCTCCTCCGTCTCGACGGGCCCTCGTGGTTCGCCGCTTCCTCCGCAGCCCCTCCGGGGTGGTCGGCGGCGCGCTGTTCCTGGTGGTGGCGGTGGTCGCCCTGCTGGCGGGCACCATCGCACCAGGCGACCCGTTGGCCTCGGCCGGGGCGTCCCTGCAGTCGCCTTCGCTCGACCACCTGATGGGGACGGACAACTTCGGCAGGGACCTCTTCGGCGCCGTGGTTCACGGGACGCGTACCTCGATGACCGTCGTCGCCGCGGTGGTGGCCATGTCGCTCGTCATCGGCATGGTGGTCGGGATGGCCTCCGGCTACGTCGGTGGCGTCGTCGACTCCGTCCTCATGCGAGTAACCGAGATGTTCCAATCCGTTCCCCGGTTCTTCCTGGCCATCCTGGTGGTGGGGCTGTTCGGCTCGGGGCTCGACAACCTCGTGCTACTTCTGGGGCTCACGTCGTGGGACCTTCTGGCTCGGGTGGTCCGCGCCGAGTCCCTGTCGCTGCGCAAGCGGGAGTTCGTGGACGCGGCGCGGTCCATGGGCGCTTCGCCTGTGCGGATACTCCTGCGTCACATCCTCCCCAACGTCCTGCCGTCGGCCGTGGTCGTGGCTTCCCTGCTCGGCTCGAGGGTGATCCTGATCGAGGCCGCCCTCGCCTTCATCGGCCTCGGTGACCCGAACGCCGTCAGCCTCGGCTCCCTGCTCGACAACGCCCAGCAGTTCCTCTCCGTCGCGTGGTGGATGTCCGCCTTCCCGGGGATCGCCATCGCCGTCGCGGTGCTGGGGCTCAACCTGATGGGAGACGCCGTCAACGACGTGCTCAACCCGCTCAGCGTGACGGCCGCCCGGCCGAGGCGGTCCTACAAGGGTGTCTTGGCGCCGGCGAAATGACAGGCGACCGGGTGGCCCTGGCCGCGGTCCACCAGGGCGGGCTCCTCGACGGCGCAGACGTCCTCGGCCCGCCAGCACCGTGTGCGGAAGCGACAGCCCGTGGGCGGGTCCACCGGGCTCGGGATCTCGCCGCTCAGAATCACCCGCTGCCGGTGGCGCTCCACCTTCGGGTCGGGGACGGGGACGGCGGAGAGCAGGGCCTGTGTGTACGGGTGGGAGGGCCGTTCGTAGACGTCCTGGCGCGTGCCGGCTTCCACGATCTTTCCCAGGTACATGACCGCCACCCGGTCCGAGATGCGGCGCACGATCGACAGGTCGTGAGCGATGAACAGATAGGCCAGGCCCAGACGAGCCTGGAGGTCCTCGAGGAGGGCGACCACGCCGGCCCTGATGGACACGTCCAGGGCGGAGACCGGCTCGTCGAGGACGACGACCTTTGGCTCCAGGGCCAACGCCCGGGCGATGGCCACCCGCTGCCGCTGCCCCCCCGAGAACTGGTGCGGGTATCGGGAGCCCTCCTCCGGCCTGAGTCCCACCTGCTCCAGGAGCTGCGCCACCCGCTGGCGACCACCGCGCCCGTAGTAGCCGTGGACTCGGAGGGGCTCGGCAACGATGTCGTTGATCCGGAGCTTCGGGTCCAGGGAGGCGAACGGGTCCTGGAACACGACCTGGAGGTCGCGGCGCGCGTGGCGAACGGCCCGGCCGGGGGCCTGGGCCAGGTTCGTGCCTTGGAAGCGGACCTGGCCCGCCGTCGGCCGCTCGAGCTGGAGGATGGTGCGGGCCGTGGTTGTCTTGCCCGAGCCCGACTCCCCGACCAGGCCCAGCGTCTCCCCGGGGCGCAGCTCAAGCGAGACACCGCACACGGCGTGTACTTCGCCGATCCGGCGGCGGAGGAGCCCGGGTCGGCGGAGGGGGAAGTGCTTCACGAGGCCCTCCACCTGCAGCAGGGGGGCGGCGGCGGGCGCGGGAACGGGCTCGAGCTCGGGAAGGCGGGTAATGGCGACTACGGCTCCGTGACGAGTGCTCCGGGAACCAGCTCTGCCGAGAAGTGGCAGGCGGCGCGGTGCGCGCCGGCACTGTCGACGGTCCGCAGGGCCGGCTCCTGCCGGCGGCACTCGTCCCGGGAGAGCGCGCACCGCGGCCAGAACGGACAGCCCGGCGGAAGGTCGGCGCCCGACGGCGCCGTTCCCGGGATGGGGACCAGGCCGGCGTCGTCTACGTCGAGGCGAGGTACCGAGGCCAGGAGGGCCATGGTGTACGGCATTCGGGACCGGTGGTAGATCTCCTCGGCCGACCCGGTCTCCACCGCCCTCCCGGCATACATCACCATCACTCGCCGTGCCATGCGGGCCACCACTCCGAGGTCGTGAGTGATGAGCACGATGGCAGCGTGCGTCTCGGCCCTGGCCTTCTCCAGCGTCTCCAGCACCTGCGCCTGCACGGTTACGTCGAGGGCAGTGGTGGGCTCGTCGGCGATTATGACGTCGGGGTCGTTGGCCATGGCCATGGCGATGAGGACCCGCTGCCTCATCCCGCCCGAGAACTCATGGGGGTAGCCGGCGGCGCGCCGGGCTGGCTCGGGGATGCCGACGATGCGCAGCAGCTCGACAGCCCGCTCCCAGGCCTGCTTCCTGCCCAGGAGCTGGTGGGCGCGGACGGCGGCGACCAGCTGGCGACCCACCGTGTGGACGGGGTTGAGAGCGGTGGTCGGGTCCTGGAAGACCATCGCCATGCGGCGACCCCTCACGCCCGCGAGCTTGCGGGCGGAGGAGCCGAGCAGCTCACGGCCATGGAGCCTCACGGAGCCACCCACCCGCGCCCACGACGGCAGCAGCCCCATCACAGCCAGCGCGGTGATCGACTTGCCGGCACCCGACTCGCCGACGATGCCCAGCACGTCGCCCGGCTCGACGCTGAAGCTCACGCCCCGCACGGCCTGCACGGTGCCCTGGTCGGTGGGGAACTCGACGCTGAGGTCCTCGACGGCGAGGAGTGCGTCGTTCGTCGGCTCGGCCACTGGCGCCTCTTCGGCCGGGATCCTTGTCAGGAGCCGGCGCCGGGTAGCACTCGGTAGACGTCGTAGACGCTGTCGATGCCCTTGATGGAGTCGAGCAGCGATTCCAGATGGGCCGGGTCGGCCAGCTCGAACTCGAAGCGCATGCGGCTCACCCGGTCGGCCCCGGTCTGGCTGGAGCTGGTGAGGATGTTGAGGTGGTGCTCGGACACCGAGGCGGTGACGTCGGCCAGCAGCCGCTCCCGGTCGAGGGCCTTCACCTCGATGGAGGCCACGAACATGCCTGCGGGCGCCCGGTCCCATTCCACCTCGATGAGGCGTTCGGCGTCTCCGGCCGAGAGAGAGGAGGCGTTGGCGCAGTCCGACCGGTGCACCGACACGCCCCGGCCCCTGGTGACGAAGCCGATGATCTCGTCGCCGGGCACCGGTGTGCAGCAGCGGGACAGGCGCACCATGAGGTCGTCCAGACCCTCGACGTGCACGCCCACGCCCTGGGTGCCGCGAGAGCGGCGCGGCCGGCGGGCGGTGGACGGAAGCTGCTCCTCGTGGTCGCCGCCGCGCAGCTCACGGGCCACGCGCTGCGCCACCGCCTTCGCCGACACGTGGCCCTCGCCGATGGCGGCGTGAAAGGCCTCGCCGTCCACGTAGTTCATGGCCTCGGCCACCTTCGCCAGCACCGGCGAGGTCGACAGCTTCTGGGCCGGCAGGCCTTCCCGGCGAAAGGCCTTGGTCAGTTCGTCACGGCCGGCCTCGATGGCGTCCTCTCGCCGCTCGCGTGAGAACCACTGCCGGATCTTGTTCTTGGCCCTAGGAGTGACGGCGATGCGCAGCCAGTCCCGGGAGGGGCCGGCGCTCGGCACCTTGGAGGTGAAGACCTCGACAGTGTCCCCGGACTGGAGCTTCGAGTCGAGCGGCGAGAGGCGGCCGTTGACCCGGGTGCCGATGCAGCGGTGCCCCACCTCGGTATGGATGGAGTAGGCGAAGTCGACCGGCGTGGCGCCCATCGGCAAGGTGACTACGTCGCCCTTGGGGGTGAAGACGAAAACCTCGTCCTGCTCGAGGTCGAGCTTCAGGGTCTCCAGGAACTCGGCCGGGTCCGCCGTCTCCTGCTGCCAGTCCACGATGCGGTTGAGCCAGGCTATGTCGGCCGTGGACGCCTTCTGCTTGTAGCTCCAGTGGGCGGCGATGCCGTATTCGGCCCGATGGTGCATCTCCCGAGTTCGTATCTGGACCTCGAGGGTCTTGCCCCGGGGGCCCACCACGGTGGTGTGGAGGGACTGGTAGAGGTTGAACTTGGGCATGGCGATGTAGTCCTTGAAGCGGCCCTGCACCGGGTTCCAGGTGGAATGGAGGGAGCCCAGTGCGGCGTAGCAGTCCTTCACCGACTCCACCAGGACGCGCATCCCCACGAGGTCGAAGATCTCGTCGAACTCCTTTCGCTTCACGACCATCTTCTCGTAGATGGACCACAGGTGCTTAGGCCGGCCGGTGACCTCGCCCTCGATGCGCAGCTCGGCCAGGCGGTCCCTCACCTCGTCCAGCACCTGCGCCAGGTAGAGGTCGCGCTCGGGAGCCCGCTGGGCCACCATCTGCTCGATCTCGGCGTAGCGCTTGGGATGCAGCGTGGCGAAGGACAGGTCCTCGAGCTGCCACTTCACCTCCTGGATGCCGAGGCGGTGGGCCAAGGGGGCGTATATGTCCAGGGTCTCCCGGGCCGTACGCTGCTGCTTGTGCTCGGGCATGGCGGCGAGGGTGCGCATGTTGTGCAGGCGGTCGGCCAGCTTGATGATGAGGACCCGCCAGTCCTTGGCCATGGCCACGAGCATCTTGCGCATGGAGGCGGCCTGCTGGGCCTCTTTCGAGTCGAAGCGGACCCGCTCCAGCTTTGTGACGCCGTCCACGATGGCGGCCACCGCGGGCCCGAAGTCGGCGGTCAGGTCGTCCACGGAGACGCCCGTGTCCTCCACGGCGTCGTGCAGGAGGGCGGCTGCGATGGTCACGTCGTCCAGTCCCAGCTCGGCGACCACCGTCGCCACGGCGAGGGGGTGGTGGATGTAGGCCTCGCCCGACTTGCGGCGCTGGTCCTTGTGAGCTTCGCGGGCGATCTCGAAGGCCCGCTCTATGAGCCCGGGATCGGCACCGGGATGCAGGGACAGGTAGGCGCTCACCACTCCGCCGGTACCCGGAGTGCCGGGCTCCAGCTCCGGTCGCCAGGGCGCCACACGCACCTGGTCGGTGGCGGACCCTTCGGGGGCCTGATGGGCGGTGACCTGGTGCGTGGTGGCCATGGCTACTCGTAGCCGAGGAGGGACGTCACCCGATGGCCCTCCAGTCGTGAGCGTCCGTCGAGGAAGGCCAGCTCCAAGGCGAAGCCGATGCCCGCCACCCGGCCTCCCAGCTTCTCCACCAGCCGCACGGCGGCCGCGGCCGTGCCGCCCGTGGCGAGCACGTCGTCGACGATCAGAACCTGCTCCCCCGGTTGCACGGCGTCGCCGTGGATCTCCAGTAGGTCGGTCCCGTACTCGAGGACGTACTCCTCCTTCTCGACCTCCCACGGCAGCTTGCCCGCCTTGCGGACGGGCACCAAACCGGTGCCCAAGCGGTACGCGATGGGCGCGGCGAGGATGAAGCCCCGGGCCTCTATGCCGAGGACCCGGTCGACCGGGTGGCCTCCCAGCTGGTCGACCAGAGCGTCGATGCAGAAGCGGAAGGCTTCGGCGTTGCCGAGCAAGGGCGTGATGTCCTTGAAGGTGACGCCCGGCTCGGGAAAGTCGGGGATGTCCCGGACGTGGTCCTTCAACCAACCGGCATCCATCGACATGGGCCGATGGTAGTGGGTCCCTCCGGCTGTTTCGGTTACCGGCGCTTGCCCTTCTTGCGGGGGCGAGGCGGAGGGCGCTTGGCCTGTGTCACCTTCCCCACCGGCGAGCCGCCTCGGGTGGTGGTGGCCTTGGTGGTGGGCTTGGAGCGGCCCGACGCCACGCCTGTGGTGCGATCCGAACGAGCGCCCCCCGCCTTGGCCGCGCCCGGGCGCAGCACCCCGTCGCCGCCACCGGCCCCGGAGCCCCCACTAGTGCCGGCGCGGCTCACGGTGAGGCCCCCGGCGGCCGCGGCGGCGGGGGTGAGGGGCGCACTCGTCCCACCCTTGGCGATGATGCGCTGGCGGATGGAGGCATAGCGAGGCTCACGCTCCTTCAGCATGGCCAGGATGGGCGAGGCGATGTAGATCGAGGAATAGGCGCCGGTGAGGAGGCCGATGAGGAGCGCCAGCCCGAAGTCCTGGAGGGTGGTGGCCCCGAGCACGAACGCCCCGATCACCAGCACCGAGAGGATGGGCAGGATGGCCACCAGCGAGGTGTTGAGCGACCGCATGAGGGTCTGGTTCATGGACAGGTTCACCGTGTCGGCGTAGGTGATGCGCCCCGACGCGGCCAGGCCTCTGGTGTTCTCGTCCACCTTGTCGAACACGACGATGGTGTCGTACAGGGAGTACCCGAGGATGGTGAGGAAGGCGATCACGGTGGCCGGGGTGACCTCGAATCCCGACAGCGAGTACACGCCGACCGTGACGAGGATGTCGTGGACCACGGCCGACAGGGCGGCCAGGGCCATCTTCCACTCGAACCGCCACGTGATGTACAGCGTGATGACCAGGAAGAAGATGACCAGGGCGTTGCGGGCCTTGTCGGTGACGTCCCCGCCCCACGAGGGGCCCACCGAGTTGACGTTCACCTGGTCCTCGCCCACGCGGGCCAAGCCGGCCAGCGCCGTCTTAACCCGGTTGATCCTGGCCTGGCGGTCCTCGGCCGAGCCCAGCTCGGCCTGGACCCGCAGGAGCTCGGAGCCGCTGGGAGGACGGAGGACCTGGACTCTGGCCTCGGCCAGGCCGACCGGGCGCAGGGCGTCGCGGGCCTCGGCCACCGACACCCCTGGTGCCGGCACCTCCCACACCGTTCCTCCTTCGAAGTCGATCCCGAAGTTGAGCCCTCGGGTGAAGAGGGAACCGAGGCCGACGAGGATGACGAGGGCCGACAGGGCGAAACCGCGGCGCTTCTTGCCCACGAAGTCGAACTGCGTCTCGCCGTGGTAGAGGCGCTGCCAGATGGAGCGCTTGGCCTCGGCCACCGGTTACGCCCCTCCGGCCGGGGCGGCGGCCAGCCCCCGCGCCACCCCGAGCCAGCGAGCCTCCGTGAAGAGGCGGTTGCGTCCCAGCAGCACCACCATCGGTCGGGTGAAGCAGTAGGCGATCACCATGTCCAGCAGGGTGGACAAGCCGAGGAAGAAGGCAAAGCCGCGCACCGAACCCACGGCCAGCCAGTAGAGGAGCCCGGCGCCGATCAGTGACGCGAAGTCGGCCACCAAGATGGTGCGGTAGGCGCGCGAGAAACCGCGGTCCACCGAGGAGCGGATTGTCTTGCCGGAGCGGATCTCGTCCTTCAGCCGCTCGAAGTACACCACGTAGGAGTCCACGGTCACTCCCACGGAGACGATGATGCCCACCGCGCCGGCCAGGGTGAGGGACAGGCCCTGGGTCTGCCCGAGGAAGGAGACGATGGACCACATGAGCATCCCCGAGACGCCGAGGCCGAGCACCACCACCACACCCAGAGCCCGGTAGTAGAGGATCATGTACACCAGCACCAGGGCCAGGCCGGCGAGGCCGGCGCCGACCCCCGCCTTCAGCGAGTCCCGCCCGAGGCTGGCCGACACGGTCTGGACCGTCTCCGGCTTGAGCTCGACGGGAAGCGCGCCGAACCGCAACACCAGGGCCAGGTCCTTGGCCTCGCGCTCGGAGAAGTTCCCCGTGATCTCCCCCGATCCCTCGAACTTGGCCTGCTGGATGGTGGGGGCCGACTGCACCACTCCGTCGAGGACGATGGCGACCTGCTTGTTGAGGTTCCTGGCGGCCAGGGCGTCGAACTCCTTCGATCCCTCGTCGGTGAGGGTGAAGGCCACCTTCCACTCGCCCGTGCCTGGGTCGACCTCCGCCTTGGCGTCCTTCACCGCCCGGCCGGTCAGCTCCGAGGGTCCGAGCACGTAGCGGGCGTTCTGCTCGTCCTTGGTCCCCGGCAGGATCACCTGGGCCTCCGGCTTGTCCTCCTCCCGTGGGGTGATCTTGGCCTCCCCTTCGGGGCCGGCCGGAGCGTTCGGGGCCAGAACGGGCCGGAACCGCAGCTCGGCGGTCTGGCCCACCACGTCGAGGGCCCGTGCGGAGTCCTTCACCCCCGGCAGCTGGACGATGATGTTGTCGCCCTGGCTGCTGATCTCGGGCTCGGCCACTCCGAGGGCGTCGACGCGGCTGCGGATGATCCGGATGGACTGGTCCAGCACGGCGCTCGGCACCTCGCGCTCGGGCCGCAGGACCACGGCTGCCCCACCCTGTAGGTCCAGCCCCAGCTGGGGCGACGTCTCGGTGACCACCACCGCGACGAGGGCCCCGACCGCGGTGAGCACCGTCGCCAGGAGGGGCACGACGAGGCGCCGCTGCACTACTTGTCCTCCTCGCCCTCTTCCAGCGCTCGGGGCTCGGGGTCCTCGGCAGCGTCCAACGGTTCCTGGACTCGTGAGTTGACGGCCAGGCGGACGAAGCGCATGGTCACCCCTGGCGCCACCTCCAGGCGGACCTCGTCACCCTCGAGGGCGACCACCCGGCCCACGATCCCACCGGCGGTGATCACCTCGTCGCCCACCTCCAACGACGCGATCAGCTCGCGCTGGCGACGCACCCGCTGCTGCTGGGGCCGAACGAGAAGCAGCCACATGAGGGCGAGGAGCACGAAGGGGAGGAAGAGCTGGGCCATGAGGGAGCCGGGCCGACCGAGGGCGCATGGGCCCTGACCAGGATGAGCAGCGTATCGCGGGGCTCACCGGCGAACGGCCCAGGTGGCGGCGACCTCTTGGCGCACGGCGGCCCAGCGGCCGGCCTTGACCGCCTCCCGGGCGGCGGCGACCACGGCGAGCGTCCACGCCAGGTTGTGGAGGGTGATCAGCCGGCCCGCTCCCCGCTCGCCCACCATGAGCAGGTGGCGCAGGTAGGCGCGGGACCAGCGGGCGCAGACGGGGCACGGGCAGGCCGGATCCAGTGGACCGGGATCGCGGGCGTAGGCGGCGTTGCGCAGGTGGAGGCGGCCCTCGGAGGTGAGCACCGTCCCGTGACGGGCCAGCCGGGTGGGCCAGACGCAGTCGAACATGTCCATGCCCAGCGCCACCGCCTCGACCAGTCCCAGCGGGTCGCCGACGCCCATGAGGTAGCGGGGCTGGTCAGCGGGGAGCTCGGCCACGGTGGCCGCCAGGGCGTCGAGCATCTCCGCCCTGCTCTCGCCCACCGACAGGCCGCCCACGGCATAGCCGTCGAAGCCCACTTCCACGTGCCGCCCGGCGCTCTGGGCCCGCAACCCCGCATCGAGGCCACCCTGGACCACGCAGAACAGGGCCTGGTCGGGTCGGCGGTGCGCCTCCCGTGCCCGGCGGGCCCAGGCCGCAGTGCGGTCAACGGCGAGGCGGAGCACCTCCGGCGGCGAAGGGAGCGGCGGGCAGACGTCGAGCGCCACCTGGATGTCGGCCCCGAGCAGCTCCTGTACGGCGACGGCCCGCTCAGGGGTCAGGCGGTGGGTGGAGCCGTCGTAGGTGGAGCGGAAGGTCACGCCGTCGTCGTCCACTTCGGCGTCCAGGGAGAAAACCTGGAAGCCGCCGGAGTCGGTGAGGACGTGCTCGTGCCACGAGGCGAAGCCGTGCACGCCGCCGAGCTCGGCAACCACGTCGGCCCCGGGGCGGAGCATGAGGTGGTAGGTGTTGGCCAGCATCACCTCCGCCCCTAGGTCCTCCAGGTCGGCGGTGGACACCGCTCGCACCGCCCCCCGAGTTCCGACGGGCATGAAGCAAGGTGTGCGGAACGACCCCCGGGCGGTGGTGACCACGCCGGCTCGGGCCGCCCCGTCGGTGGCCTCGATCGTGAGCTGGAGCGTCGTCACCGGCCGGCACCCGGCCGGCGGGAGACGAGCATGGCATCGCCGAAGGACAGGAAGCGGTACCCGTCCCCGAGCGCCAGCCGGTAGAGCTCTCGCCACCGGTCGCCGCAGAAGGCGGCGAGGAGCAGGAGCAGCGACGAGCGCGGCTGGTGGAAGTTGGTGAGGAGCACGTCGACGAGGGCAAAGCGGTAGTCGCCGTGGATGAAGAGCCTCGTGCTTCCCTCCAGCTCCCCGTTGGCGGCCGCCGACTCCAGGGCCCGCAGTGTGGTGGTGCCCACAGCGACCACCCGGTCGGCCCCCCGGCACGCCTCCATGGTGGACTCGGGGACGCGGTAGCGCTCGGGGTGCATCACGTGGTCCTCGGGCCGGTGGGCACTCACGGGCCGGAAGGTTCCGAGGCCGACGGCCAGGTCCAGGGCGTGGACCTGCACTCCGCGGCGCCGGCACGCCTCCAGCACGGCGTGAGTGAGGTGCAGGCCGGCGGTGGGAGCGGCCACCGATCCCGGGTGGGTGGCGTAGACGGTCTGGTAGCGCCCCGGGTCGGCCAGCGGACGGTGGATGTAGGGCGGCAGGGCAAGGCCGGCGTGGCTGTCGACGGGCGTGAGCACGCGCACGTGGCGGGTACCCTCCCCACTGGTCCCGCTCACCTCCACCATCTCCCGGCCGCCGGCCAGCAGGCGCGTGCCCGGCGGGACTCGGGCACTGGGCCGCACCAGCGCGTCCCACAGGTCGCCGTTCAGGCGCTCTAGGAGGACGACCTCCACCCGTCCACCGGTCGCCTTGCGCAAGTGCAGCCGGGCGGGAACCACCCGGGTGTCGTTGATCACCAGCACGTCGCCGGGCCGCAGAAGGCCGGCCAGGTGTCGCACCCTGCGGTGTTCCACGCCACCCTCAGCGTCGGTGGCGACCAGGAGGCGGGCTGCGTCCCTTGGCTCGGCGGGCTCCTGGGCGATGGCCGCTTCGGGCAGGGGGTAGTCGTAGGCGTCCATCGTCACGCCTGAGGAGCGTACGGCTGGGCTCTATCCCTGGGCGAAGAGCTGTGCCGCCTCGGGCGGAGGCTGGATCCCGAGGTGGCGCCAGGCCGCAGGCATGGCCACCCGCCCTCGGGGTGTGCGCTTCAGCATGCCCAGCTGCAACAGGAAGGGCTCGTAGACGTCCTCGACCGTCTCGGTCTCCTCGCCGATGCTCACGGCCAGCGTGGACAGCCCCACCGGTCCCCCGCCGAAGCGCTGGCACACGGCGGCGAGGATGGAGCGGTCGACCTTGTCCAGGCCGGCGTCGTCCACGCCGAACAGGGCCAGGCCGTCGGAGGCCACCGCGCCGCTCACCTTCCCGTCGCAGCGGACCTCGGCGTAGTCCCGCACCCGGCGCAGCAGCCGGTTGGCGATGCGCGGGGTGCCGCGGGAGCGGCGCGCGATCTCCACCGGTCCGTCGCCGTCGACCTGCAGGCCGAGAATGGCGGCGGCCCGCCGGACGATGGCCAGGAGGTCCTCCACCGGGTAGTGGTCGAGGTGGGCCACGAATCCGAAGCGGTCCCGCAGTGGCCCGGTGAGGCGACCGGTGCGGGTGGTGGCACCCACGAGGGTGAAGCGGGGGAGGTCGATGCGCAGCGAGCGGGCCCCGGGGCCCTTGCCGATCACGATGTCGAGCTGGAAGTCCTCCATGGCGGGGTAGAGGACCTCCTCCACGGCCCGAGCCAGACGGTGGATCTCGTCGATGAAGAGCACGTCGCCGTCGTTGAGGTCGGTGAGCAGTGCGGCCAGGTCCCCGGCGCGCACCAGCGCCGGCCCTGAGGTTATGCGGAAGGTGGCATCCATCTCGGCGGCCACGATGCCGGCCATGGAGGTCTTGCCCAGGCCCGGTGGCCCGGCCAGCAGAACGTGGTCGGCAGCTTGGCCCCGGCGCCGGGCGGCCTCGAGAACGATGGAGAGGCGCTCCTTCAGCTCGGGTTGGCCCACGAACTCACCGAGGCGCCGCGGCCGGAGGCTGGCCTCCTCGGCCGCCTCCACGGCGTCTGTGGTGGCCGGCGTCAGGACCTCCTCGCGGGGGCTCAACCCGCCGCTCCCCTCACGAGCCTGCGCCCACCCGGGGCCGGCCGCTGGAGGCCAGGCTGCGCAGCGCGGCTCGGACCTGCTCCTCGGCGCTGGCGCCCGGGTCCAGGTCGGCGGTGGCCTGGCGCACCTCGTCGGGTCCGTAGCCGAGGCCGGCGAGGGCGGCCCTGACCTCGGAGCGGACGGCGGCCAGATCGTCCTGGCCGCCGGTCACTCCCACCAGGTGCTCGTCCGCCAGCTCGAACCGGGACTTGAGCTCTATGAGGAGGCGGGCCGCGGTCTTGCGCCCTACGCCGGGGACAGCGGTGAGAGCGTCGACGTCACCACCGGCGAGTGCCTGGCCCAACCCCACCGGCGACAGCACGGAGAGCACGGAGAGCGCCAGCGCCGGTCCCACTCCGTGGGCGGCGATGAGTGCTTCGAAAGCGCTGCGCTCCTCCCTCGTGGGGAACCCGTACAGCACTATGGCGTCCTCCCGCACATGGGTGTGCACCTGCAGGAACGCCGGCTCGCCCACCTGGGCGCCGGCCGCCGTGGCGCTGGCGACGGTCAGGCGGTAGCCCACGCCGCCGACCTCCACGACGAGCTCGCCCTGCCCGCCGGGACCGGGCAGGCGCTCGAGCACGACACCTCGCAGGGACCCGATCATGGCCGCCCTCCCGTGCTCGGCGTGGGTATCACCGGCCCGCCCCGGCCCAGCGCTCCAGGCGGGGCGCCACGGTGAGGTGGCAGAGGGCCAGGGCCAGGGCGTCGGCGGCGTCGGCCGGCCGGGGCCGCTCGGTCAGGCAAAGCTGGGTGGCCACCATGCGCTGCACCTGCTCCTTGGTGGCCGCCCCGTAGCCGGCCACCGCCTGCTTGACCTCGTTCGGCGTGTACTGGGCCACCTGGCAGCCGGCGCCGGCCGCCGTGGCCAGGGCCACGCCGCTGGCCTGGGCCACCGAGATGGCCGTGCGGACGTTGGTCTGGAAGAACACCCGTTCCACGGCCACCGCGTCGGGCTGGCACTCGGCGATCAGCGAGCGCAGGTCGGCGGCCAGGCAGGCCAGGCGCTCGTGCACCGGGGCCGAAGGCGACGTGGTGAGAACGCCAGCCAGCTCTGCCCGGGAGTAGGCGACACCGCCCGTCGAGTGACCATCAGCCGGAGACCCCGCCCTCACTCCCCCGTAGCCACAGCGCGACAGTCCGGGGTCGATGCCCAGCACGAACACTCGTTCGAGGCTAGCGCGAACCCCCGCCCAGGTCGCGGATGCCCTTCCGTCGCCGCCAGTGCCAGCTAGGGCGAGCCGGCGTCCACCATCTCCTGCCGGGCGGTGCGAGCCAACCCGACCACGTCGAGCAGGCCGTTGGTGTCCGTGAGCAGGGCGTCGAGCTCCTCAGGCGGCAGGGGTACCGACAGCAAGAAGCCCTGAGCCTCGTTGCAGCCGTTCTCCTGGAGGCGGACCAGCTGCTCGAAGGACTCCACCCCCTCGGCCACAGTCGAGACCCCCAGGCTGCGGGCCATGGCCACGACGGCAGCCACGACGGACGCCTCCTCGTCCGACGAGTGGATCTCCCGCACGAGGGACCTGTCGATCTTCAGCTTGTCAACGGGCAGTGATCGCAGCCTGCCCAGTGACGACCAACCCTCGCCGAAGTCGTCCAGGGCGAGCTGCACGCCGAGCCCCTTAAGGGCGTGCAGGGCGGGGACGATGATGCTCTCGTCGCCCGTCAAGGCATGCTCGGCGATCTCGAGCACGAGCGTGCCCGCCTCCAGGCCCGCGTCGGCCAGGGCGCGGCGGACCTCGGCGAGGAGCTGCGGGCTGGTGAGCTGGCGGGTGGGGCCGACGTTCACCGACACGGTGAGAGGCGCCAGGTGAGGGAAGCGCTTCTGCCAATGGCGAGCCTGGCGGCACGCCTCGCCGAGGGCGAACCTGCCGATCAGGGCCACCAGCTCGCTCTGCTCCGCCAGTGGAAGGAAGTCGCCGGGCAGCATCAGGCCCCGGTCCGGGTGCTCCCAGCGCACGAGGGCCTCGGCCCCGGAGACGCAGCCGCTGGCCACGTCCACCACCGGCTGGTAGTGGAGCACCAGCTCGCCCTCTCGAAGGGCCCGGTGCAGGGCGGCTTCACGCCGTTCTCGCTCCACGATGTCGGCGTGCATGCTGGGCGCGAAGACCTCGTAGCCACCCTTGCCCTTGGACTTGGCGGCATACATGGCGAGGTCGGCGTTGCGCAGCAGCTCCTCGGCGTCGAACGAGGACCGGCCGGTCGTCGCCACGCCCACGCTCCCCCGGATGGGCACCGTCCTGCCGTCGAACTCGATCGGTGACGTCGGCCAGCTCTGGACCCGTCGGGCCACGAGGTCGAGCGTGCCGTCGTCGGCGTGCTCGAGGAGGATGGCGAACTCGTCGCCGCCCATGCGGGCCACCGTGTCGCCGGCACGCACGCTCTGGAGCAGACGACGCGCCACCTCGACCAGCACACGGTCCCCGGCAGGGTGGCCGAGCGTGTCGTTCACGAGCTTGAAGTCGTCGAGGTCGACGGTGACCAAGGCGAGCGACTCCGACCCCCGCCTGCACCTGGCCACGGCGTGCTCCAGGCGGTCCCGCAGGAGGGTGCGGTTGGCGAGCCCGGTGAGGGGATCGTGAAGGGCCTGGTGGCGGAGGTCGTGCTCCAGGCGCCTGCGGTCGGCCACGTCCCGGCTGGTGAGGAGGATTCCCCGCACGCTGTCGTCGCCCAGGAGGTTGCTCACGGTCGTCTCCGCCAGGCACCAGCGGCCGTGGCGATGGCGGAGCCGGCCTTCGATCACCACCGGCAAGGCCGGGGAGGGCGGGGACGAACGAAGGCGGGACAGGGTGTCCACTCGCTCGTCGGGGTGGAGGAGGTCCTCGATGCGCCGCCCCACCAGCTCCCCGGGCGCGAAGCCGAGAACCCGCTCCACCGAGGCGCTCTGGTAACGGATCACGTTGTCGGCGTCCACCACGGTCAAGACGTCCGATGCGTTGCGGACCAGGGACCGGAAGTGGCGCTCCTGGTTGGCCAGGCGAGCCGTTCGCTCCTTCACCATGTCGTCCACCTTGGCCGCAAGGGCCTCGCCCTCCAGGTGGGCCACGACCTGGCGGGCCACGAGGAGGGCCAGGACCAGGACGCCGACCGCCACCAGGAAGGGGTCGTCGCCCAGCTCCACTCGGCTCACGACGGCCACCGTCGCGGCCAGCCCCACCGGGACGTAGGGGAGGAGGGCGGGAAGGAGGCCGGCGGGCCTGGCCTCGCCGGAGACGAGCATCAGGTCGGTGTTGGGCGCCAGCGCCGCAAGTGCGAGGAGGACGCACCCCGCGATCCAGCTCGAGGTGGCGAGGGCACCGCCCGAGTCGAGGCCCGCCGACATCTGGGCGAAGGCCACGTGGCCGGCGCCAACCAGGCCCAAACCGCTCAGCAGCAGCGCCCACGGGAGACGTGAGCCGCGCCCGATCCTGGTGGCCGTGGCCAGGGCCAACGACGCCAGGACCACGTGCACCAGCGGGTACACGAGCTCCAAGGCGCCGCCGGAGGAGTAGACCTTCCCGAGCACCAGGACCCAGCCGGCGAACAGCAGCGCTCCGGCCACGAGGAGGCCGTCCAGCATCGTGCCCACCCGCGCCGGGCGTCGCAGCGCCGGGGTGAGGAAGGCGAGAAGCGCCAGCAGCGGCAGCACTATCCCGAGGACCCACAGCAGCCTCGGGATGGAGGCCAGGTCGGCCGAAGAGGGGATGGGAAGGGAGCGCCCAGAGCCCTTCTGGTTGGACCAGTTCACTCCGCTGGCCAGGAACCAGCACGTCCCGGCGGCCGACAAGATGGCCCAACCGCGCCGGGCCCCCGCTCGGCTGTGGGAGGCGGCGAAGCCACAGGCGAGGGCGGTGGCCAGCGATGCTGCCGTCGCCGAGGCGTACGTGACGAGCCGGGTGACGTCCGGGCCGCCCAGGCCCGTGAGCACCAACGTGACCTCCATGAGACAGAAGGTGGCAGCTGCCGCGGCGGCGGCACGGAACCGAACGAGCAAGAGACCTCCCAGGGGCTCAGACCCCTATCGGCCACTTGGCGCGCCCTGTTTAGGCTTCCCGTGGGCTAGTCGACGAGGATGCTCGCCTCCGAGGCGATGACGGCGTCGGGGATGTCGAAGTTGGCGTAGACGTTGGCCACGTCGTCGTGCTCCTCCAAGAGGTCGATGAGGCGGAGCACGCGCCGGGCGTCGCCCTCGGTCCCGAGAGGTACGACCGTGGTTGGCATCAGGGTGACCTCGGCGGAGTCCACGGGCATGCCTGCCTCCTCCAAGGCGGAGCGCAGGGCCCCGAGGTCGGTGGGCCGGCACGTGAGCTGCCAGGTGTCACCCTGGTCCTCGAGGTCTTCGCCGCCGGAGTCGAGGGCCACGAGCATGAGGTCGTCCTCGGCTACCCGCCGAGGCAGGATGATCACGCCCTTGCGCTCGAACTGCCAGGACACCGCCCCCGGCTCGGCGGTGGAGCCGCCGTTCTTGGTGAAGATGTTGCGCACGTCGGCGCCGGTGCGATTGCGGTTGTCCGTGAGGCATTCGACGATGACGGCCACCCCCGAAGGGGCATAGCCCTCGTAGGTGACCTGCTCGTAGCGCACCCCCTCGAGCTCGCCGGTGCCCCGCTTCACGGCCCGGTCGATGGTGTCGGTGGGAACCGACGCGTCCCGCGCCTTCTGGTACATGGTGCGCAGCGTGGCGTTGGAGGCCATGTCCCCGCCCCCCTCTCGGGCGGCCACCTCCACCTGGCGGATGAGCTTGGCGAACAGCTTCCCCCGCGCCTTGTCCTGGGCGCCCTTCTTGTGCTTGATGGTGGCCCACTTCGAATGTCCCGACATCGCTCAACACTCCCCCATGAAGAGACGGTGGAGGCGCAGGTCGCCGGACAGCTCGGGATGGAAGGCCGCCACCAGCACGGGCCCCTGCCGGCACAGCACCGGGGTGCCACCGATCTCGGCGAGCACCTCCACCTCCGGTCCGACGCGCTCCACGACGGGCGCACGGATGAACACGGCCTCCAGTGGCTCACCCCCCAGAGCTCGGACGGGCAGCGCCTGCTCGAAGGAGTCCACCTGGCGGCCGTAGCCGTTGCGGCGCACGACCATGTCGATGGCACCGAAGGAGCGCTGGTCGGGGCGCCCGTCCACCACTTGGCCGGCCAGGAGGATCATCCCTGCGCAGGTGCCGAAGGCGGGCATGCCGCCGGCCAGGCGCTCCCCGACGGCGTCGAACAGGCCCGAGGACTCGAGCAGGCGGGAAATGGCCGTGGACTCGCCACCGGGGAGGACCAGGGCGTCGAGGCCGGCCACGTCCTCCTGGGCCCGCACCTCCACCGGGTGAGCGCCTACGGCGATCAGCGCGGCCACGTGCTCGGCCACGTCGCCCTGGAGGGCGAGGACACCGACCTTCTGAGCGGTCAAGCGGGTCCCTTACCAGCCCCGCTCGGCCAGACGGACTTCGAGGTCCTCGACGGCGGTGCCGGCCATGGCCTGCCCGAGCCCGGTGCTGACCTTGGCCACTATGGACGGGTCCGCGAAGTGGGTGGTGGCCTCCACGATGGCGACGGCCGTCCGGGCCGGGTCGGACGACTTGAAGATCCCTGAGCCGACGAAGACGGCCTCCGCACCGAGCTGCATGACCAGCGCGGCATCGGCCGGAGTGGCGATGCCCCCGGCACAGAACATCGGCACGGGCAGGCGCCCGGTCTGGGCGATCTCGGCCACCAGGCCGACGGGAGCCTGGAGCTGCTTGGCCCAGGCGTAGATCTCGGCCGAGTCGGCCTGGGTGATCTTCTTCATGTCGCCCACGATGGAGCGGAGGTGGCGAACCGCTTCCTTCACGTCCCCCGTGCCGGCCTCGCCCTTGGAGCGGATCATGGCCGCACCCTCAGAGATGCGCCGCAGCGCCTCGCCCAGGTTGGTGGCTCCGCAGACGAAGGGCACGGTGAAGCCCCACTTGTCGATGTGATGGGCCTCGTCTGCGGGGGTGAGCACCTCGGACTCGTCGACGTAGTCGACGCCGAGGGCCTGGAGGACCTGAGCCTCGGCGAAGTGGCCGATGCGTGCCTTGGCCATCACCGGGATCGTGACCGCCGCCTTGATGTCCTGGATCATGGCGGGGTCGCTCATTCGGGCCACCCCGCCGTCACGGCGGATGTCGGCCGGCACCCGTTCGAGGGCCATCACGGACACCGCCCCCGCATCCTCGGCGATCTTGGCCTGGTCGGCGGTGACCACGTCCATGATCACACCGCCCCGCAGCATCTCGGCCAAGCCGCGCTTGACGCGGTCGGTCCCTGTTCGGGCCGGTGAGGGGACCATCGGCTCAGGCATGGGGCCAGTCTAGGACTCCGGCCGAGAACGCCCCACCGGCCGGGGCCGTCCTCAGGGAGCGACGGCAGCCTTGCCGGGCCGAGCGAGCTCTATCCAGGTGGGACCAGGCGTCAGCCGGATGGGCGCACCGGAGGGATCGAGGTATTCGGTGACGGCCCCGGGCGCCGTCTTCCTCCATCGGCCCCGCACCATCTTGCCGTCGGTGAGCACCCAGGCTTCGCCCTCTCCCACCAGCTCGGCCTCGGGCACGGGAGCTCCGGATTGATCCTTGAAGGCCGTATTCCGGTAGTTGGCCAGCTGCACCACCACGTTCCGGGGAGCGACCTGCACGCCGCCGACGTCCACGTGGGGGCCTCCGTCCTGACTCCGCCTCCACGTGCCCGAGGCGGCGTCCCACCGGTACTGCACGCCGATGACCACCACGCCGCGGAACTCAACGTCCACGCCCGTGACCGGGGCGGCCCCGGCAGCGTCGACGGCCTGGCCGGCCTGCCTGAAGGCGAACAGGGGTGGTGGGGGGCCGGCGCCCGGCGGCACGTGGGAGAAGAGCCCCGGCGTGGACGAGAACTGGTTGTAGGGAGAGGGGCGCCGCGATTCCCGCCGGTACTCCTGGGGAAACCTGTCCACGCCGGCGTCGATCAGGGGCGATCGGGCGATGAGGTGCTGGAAGGCCAGGTTGGCCCCGGAGTAGGCGAACAGTGGCCGGTTGAGGGCCGAGGTGATGAGGATGTCGGTGGAGCGGGCCGAGCGGACGGGACCGACGTTGGCCGCGTCGCGGGAGTGGAAGAGGGCGGCGAAGCGAGTGATCCCGCCCTCCACCTCCTCTTCGACCACCACGTCCGCCTCGACGAGGCCCGCCTGGGGGCGGGCCTTGGGCGCGTTGTCGATCTTGACGACGAGGGTGGGGCGGCCGGCCAGAGCGGGCTCGATGGGAAGACCAGTGAGTGGTGAGACCGGACCGCTCGGTGTTGGCGACGTGGGCACCGCAGGCGGCAGTGCCTCGTCGCTCTTGGTGTTTGCCTTGCAGGCCACGAGCAGGCACAGGCCCGCCAACACCGGCGCCCACGTGCGCCCCACCTTCGGCCGACTTCGGGCGCTGCTCGTCACAGCTCCCTCAGCGCCTCGATGCGCGCCTCCAAGCGGCTGGGGCCTGTCTCGTCTCGGCCCGCGTCGGCGGCCGGTCCGAAGGGCTGCAGCCAGAAGTGGGCAGAGGCCGCCGACCTGACCGGCACGAGGGCCTCGTTACGGCGGACCTTCTCCAGCGCCGAGATGAGGCCAGGGGGGTAACGGGTCAACGACACGCCGGTGATGTCGGCCACGAAGTCCTGACGGGCCCCGGCGGCAGCGATCACGAGCCGGGTGGAGATGTGGTCCGGCAGCGGGGAAGCGGCCAGGCCGAGCATCGTGACGGCCAGCGTCGAGATCACGACGTCGTAGCTCTTGACCCGGCTCAGCTCGTGGGCGAGCACTGCCTCCAGCTCGACAGGCGTGAAGCTCCCCAGCAGGCCGCTCGTCACCCCGATGGCGGCATGGCGCGGACCGCGCCCGGCGGCAAAGGCGTTGACCGAGGAATCCTCCACCACGTGCACTCCGGGCTTGGGAAGGCCCGACGAGAAGCAGAGGCTCTCGACGAGATTGTGCAGACGGGCGTGCTCCACGGGGTGGGCGGGACGGGCGGCGATCATCCACAGAGCCACGTCGGTGGACTTGACGATGGCAAGGGCGGTCAGCGCACCTGCGGTGGCGAGGGCAACGAGCAGACCGATCAAGGGGGGCGCGAAGGCGAGGCTCACGACGAAGATCACCAGAGCCAGGCCTGCCGCGAACAGGGCGGCGAGCAGGGTTGCGCGGCGCTTGTTGGCTGTGACGCGGTCGTCCAGGGCCGAAGTCAGAGCTGCACCCTCATGTCGGTGCTCAGCATACGGTCGAGACCCGCCCCGGCGTGGTTGCCTCCCCGCTCGGATCGGTAACGACCTCAGGTCCGGCCGGAAAAGGCTCGGCGGGCCACCTCGTACAGGTGCAGGTAGCGCTGTACGAGCTCGTCCATCCCGAACTGGCGGGCACGCTGCTGGCCGGCGGAGGCGAGCCGTGTCGCCAACCGGGTATCGCCGAGCACCTGGCTCACCGCCCCGGCCAACGCCTCCGCGTCGCCGGGCGCCACCATGAGGGCGTGCTGGGCGGGCGAGGCGACGTTTCGATAGCCCGGGAGATTGCTGGCGACGACGGGCGTGCCGGCGGCCATGGCCTCGAGGAGCACGACCCCGAAGGACTCTCCGTGCACCGAAGGAGCGCAGAAGACGTCGGCACCCCTAAGCCGGGAGGCAGCCTCCCCGTCGTCGATGACGCCGAGCCATTCCACACGGGTATCGTCGGCGCTGCGGGCGCGTAGCTCGCCGGTCTGGGGGCCGTCACCCGCCACCCAAAGGTGAGTCTCCGGCGGGAGGAGGCCCATGGCGTCGAGGAGCACGTCGAGACCCTTGCGGCGTTCGTGGCGCCCGATGAAGAGGATCGTGGGACCGGCCTTGGGCCAAGGCGTGGCTCGGGCGAAGCGCTCCGCGTCGACGCCGTTGAAGACGACCTCGTAGTCGCCGCCGAGTGCCGCCGCCGCCGTGTCCCGGGCATCTGGGGAGACGGCGCAGCGCACGGCCAGGCGCCTGGCCAGTCGGACGACGGCGGGCCGGAGCGCGGCGTAGGCGGCGCTGGAACCGGATCGGTGGAAGGTGCCGACCATGGGCCGGCGCTCGAACATGAGGGCGGCCAGAGTGGGGCCCGGGCAGAGGGGCTCGTGCAGGTGCACGATGTCGAAGTCCTGCTCCCGCAGGGCGCGGACCGTGCGCACCGCCGAGGCCGGGTCGAGGGCGAGGGGCGCCACCGAGCCGTTCGCCGACAGGGGGACCGACCCCCCGAGGGCCGTGATCCCGTCGCCCGGTGGAGGCGGGCCGTCGCACGGAGCGAGCAACTCCGCATCATGACCGAGGGCTCTCATAGCCCTGACCTGTCCCAGCGCCTGGCCCTGCACCCCACCGGGTTTGGTGAGGCTGTAGGGGCACACCACGGCCACGCGCACCACCCAACGCTAATAGCCCGGTACGAGCGCCGCCGAGGGCGTCAGGGGCGGATGTCGACCGGAGTCCCGAGCGGGAGGCGGGTCGTCAACCGGGTGATGCCCGCGTTGCTCATGCGGATGCAGCCCGAGCTGACGTCCTTGCCGAGGGAGGCGGGGTCGTTGGTGCCGTGGATGCCGATCACGCCCTCACCGCCGGCGAAGTTGGTGAGCTGGTTGGAGAAGCCGGAAAGGCCGTAGGCGAACGGTCCGTACGGTCCGTTGGGGCTGGGAGGCCGCAACAGCTCCTTCACGTAGTAGACGCCACCCGGGGTCGGGGTGTTGTTCTTCCCGACCCCTATCGGCTCGGTGAGGAAGACATTGGCCCCCTCCATCACGGTGATGCGGTGAGCCGAGAGCTCGACGACGATGCGGAAGCTGTGCTGGCCGAGGCGCACGTCACGGGATCGGATCCAACCGGTGCTCCCGTTGGGACGAACCGGCAGGAGCACCCGCAACCACTCGCCCTTGTTCTCCTCCACCAGGAAGACAAGCGGAGCCCCGTTCTCGTTCGGGTTGGCGATGGAGCGAGTGGGCCTGGGAGCCTCTGGCGACTCGTAGACGCCCACGCTGCTCACGAGGGCCGCGGCCACGACACTCTTGGGAGGGTCGGCGCGGACCTGGGCCGGAGCGGTATAGGTCGCGGTTTCGGGCTTCCGGTCCTGGTCGGCGGCACCGGTCACGAGGACGGCACCGCTCGAGGCCAGAAGGACGACGATCAGTGCCGCAAGGACTCCGACCACGGGGCGGCGGCCGCTCACGGTCCCGAGGTTAGGCGTTACCTGTCAGCTTCCGGTCGGATGGCCAATTGGGCTGGAGGAGGTGCCACTGGCTGGGCGCCATGCGGATGAGGGCCTCGAGCTCATTGGCAAGCAGCTGGGTGACCCGGGCGGTGTCCTCGCCGAACCGGCCCCTCCGCTCGACCGCGATGGGCGGCCTGACCACGCCGTGATGCCCCCGGCGCCCGGTGAAGTACACCGCGGTGGGAAGGATGGCCGCACCGGTACGAAAGGCCAGCGTCGCCGGTCCGCTGGGAAGGGTGGTGCGTTCCCCGAAGAACTCGACCTCGGTGCCGGTGCCCAGGATGTCTCTGTCCGAGAGGAGGCCCACCACTCCACCGCTGCGCAGGCGGCGCAGCACCTTGGTGGCCGCGTCCGGTCCCAGCGGGACGATCTCGAGGCCTACGGAGCGCCGCAGCTCGGTGAACCACGCCAGCAGCTCCGGCGGCTCCACGGGCTCCACCACCACGGTGACCGGATACCGCCCCACGGCCGCGAACCAGGCGCCCCCGTAGTCCCAACCCCCGAGGTGCGGAAGGGCCATGATCACGCCCTTGCCCGCGGCCAGGGCCTGCTCGAGATGCTCGACGCCCTCGTATGTGGTGTCGGCGTCCAGCCGGGCCGGAGGCGTGCCGGGGATCCGGGCCGACTCCAGCCAGTAGCGGGCGTAGGAAGCGAACAACCTGCGCACCTCCCGATCGAGGGCCCGTCCCCTGAGGCCCGGGCCGTGGGACCGCTGCAGGTGGCGCCTTGCCATGGCCCGCTGCTCGTGCATCCGCCGCTGGTAAGCCAGCGCTCCGATGGTGGCCACCCCGGGGGCCATACCGGCCGGCACCAGCCTGGCGAGAGCCGCTCCTACGCGGTACCAGAGATAGGGGTTGCCGGCCCCCAGGCGAGCCAGGCGACTCATCCGCCGGCGTATAGGCCTTCGGCCTGACGGTCCTTCGGGGCCCTCAGGGCCGCGCGCCTGCTCGCCGGCGGCGAGAGCGCTCCTGGGCCGGGCGCCATCCGCCCGTGCGAGCGCCGCCGCGGCGCGTGCGACCACCCCGGGCCGCGGCCGACTCCCTGGCCGACTCCCTCCATGACCGCCACTTGGCGTCGGGTCGGGCGCTGCCGGAACGCGACGGGCTGCGACGGGCGGATGCCGGCGCCTGGCGCCACACCGTCACGAACCGCTGGACGGCGGTAACCAGCGTGAGGGCCAGCATGACCCAGAGCACGGGGACGATCAGCGCGCTCCACGCCAGAGCCACGCACAGAACGATGATGCGCTCGGCGCGCTCCATGAGGCCGCCCTTGGCCGAGTAGCCAAGGGATTCGGCCTTGGCCCGCTCGTAGGAGATCAGGTTCGATGTGGCCAGCACTGCCAGGGGCAGCAGCGCGGCATGGGCGCCGCCCTCCGATGCCAGGTACCACGCCAGCCCGCCGAGGATCAAGGAGTCGGCGACGCGGTCGGCCACCGAGTCGAAGAACGCACCGCGTGGCCCGGCCGTACCTGCGGCCTTGGCCACCGGTCCGTCGAGCAGGTCGGCAAAGGCGGTGGCGACCAGCAGCACCAGGCCGAGCCCGAGCCGGCCAGTGGCCAGGGCGACGGCGGTGGCACCGGCCAGCACCAATCCGAGAAAGGTGAGGTGGTCGGCGCTGATGCCCGTACGGCGGATCACAGAGCCCACGGGCTGGCGGGCCTTGTCCACGCTCGCCAACCATCGTCCGTCGAACATCAGGCGGTCAACGCTATCACCGAGCGTTAGGCTGACTGCCCATCGCAGCGTTTGCCAGGCAACGGTCCGGAGCAGTTCGAGCGAGGCGCACGTGAAGAGCTTCCCGCCCCAGCAGATCCGCAACGTGGCCCTCGTGGGACACGGCGGGGCGGGCAAGACCACGCTCACCGAGGCCCTGTTGTTCTGCTCCGGTGCCATCAACCGCCAGGGCCGGGTGGAGGACGGCAGCACGACCACCGATTTCGACCCCGAGGAGGTCAAGCGCCAGATATCGGTATCGGTGGGCCTGGCCCCCGTGGAGCACGACGGGCACAAGATCAACGTCCTCGACTGTCCCGGCTTCGCCGACTTCATGGCCGACACCGAGGCCGCCCTCCGGGTGGCCGACCTGGCGGTGTTCGTGGTCAGCGCAGTCGAAGGGGTGGAGGTCCAGACCGAGGTGCTCTGGAGGCTGGCCGCAGAGCTCGGGCGTCCCCGGCTCGTCTTCGTCAACAAGCTGGACCGTGAGCGGGCCAGCTTCGAGCGAACCCTGGCGCAGCTGAGGGAGCTGTTCGGCGCCGGCGTCGCCCCCCTCGAGCTTCCCATCGGCGACGAGCACGACTTCAGGGGCGTCGCCGACCTGCTCACCGACACGGCCATCACCTACGAGGGCGGCCGGGCCAGCACCGGCGAGATCCCCGACGAGATGGAGGATCTCGAGCGCCAGGTCCACGAGAACCTGGTGGAGGGCATCGTCGTGGGCGACGACGACCTCATGGAGCGCTACCTGGACGGTGCCGTGCCCACGGTCGAGGAGCTGGAGGCGACCCTGGCCAAGGGTGTCACCGCCGCCCAGGTCTTCCCCGTTCTGTGCGGCTCGGCGGCCAGAAACATCGGCATCGACCGCCTGGCCCAGTTCCTCTGCCACATCGCCCCCTCGCCGTCCGACGCTCCCCCCGTGGCCGTGGAGGCTGGTGACACCATCCAGGAGATCGCCTGCGATCCCACCGCCGAGCCGCTGGCCTACGTGTGGAAGACCCTGGCCGACCCCTACGTGGGCAGGATCTCCATCTTCAAGGTCCTCTCGGGAACCATCCGCCCAGACACCGTCCTCACCAACCCCCGTACCCACGCCGACGAGCGGCTCCACCACCTCTTCACCCTGCGAGGCAAGGAGCAGGAGCAGGTCCCCGAGGTGACGGCCGGGGACATCGGTGCCGCGGCCAAGCTGGGCGATACCGCCACCGGCGACACGCTGGCCCCCAAGGGCACGCCGGTGCGCCTACCGGACGCGCCCTCGCCGGAACCGTTGCTCTCCATCGCCATCCGACCGCGGTCGAAGGGCGACGAGGACAAGCTGATGACCGCCCTGCACCGGCTCCAGGACGAGGATCCCGCCCTCGTGGTGCGCCGGGTGGACGAAACCCACCAGACGCTGCTGGGGGGGATGGGCGAGACGCACCTGGCCATCGTCATCGAGCGGCTCCACCGCAAGTTCGGGGTGGAGGTGGAGACCGAGGACGTGCGCATCGCCTACAGGGAGACGGTCACCAAGGAGGCCGAGGCCGAGGGCAAGTACAAGAAACAGACCGGTGGGCACGGCCAGTTCGGAGTGGCCTCCATCATCCTCGAGCCCCTAGAGCGGGGGACGGGGTTCGAGTTCGAGGACAAGATCGTGGGCGGAGCCATCCCCCGCCAGTTCATCCCCGCCGTGGAGAAGGGGGTCCTCGAGACCATGGAGCGCGGCGGCGTCCACGGCTTTCCCATCGTGGACGTGAAGGTCACCCTGGTGGACGGGAAGTACCACGCCGTCGACTCCTCCGAGATGAGCTTCAAGATGGCGGGATCACTGGCGCTCCACGAGGCCATGGCCCAGGCCGGCCCTGTGGTTCTCGAGCCCGTGTCGCTGCTCGAGGTGACCGTGCCCTCCGATCACCAGGGTGACGTGATGGGCGACCTCAATGCCCGGCGAGGGCGGGTGCAGGGTACCGACGCCGCCAGCAGCGGTGAGCAGGTCATCGTGGCCACAGTCCCGACCGCGGAGTTGCTGCGCTATGCCATCGAACTGCGCTCGATCACCGGCGGCCGGGGCCGCTTCAGCGCCCGCCACGACCACTACGACCTACTCCCCCAGCACCTGTACTCCAAGCTGCCCAAGGGGGACGAGTAGCCGTCGGCAGTGCGGTAGCTGAGATCTCGCCCTTTGCCTCCTCTGCTACCCGGACAGCTCCGACCAGTCCTCGGGGTTGTCTTCCACCATGTGGGCGACCACGTGGACGTCCACGCCGTCCACCATCACCAGTCCTCGCTTCTCCGGCGGGTCCTCGGCCGAGTACAGCAGGATGCGCCAAGTGGGGCGGCTGCGCAGGCCGCGCCAGGCCAGCTGCGCCGAGGCGTGTCCCACCGCGAAGCCGACCTGTCGGGAGGCGGCGACCAGGGCGTCGGTCTCCCGCACGCCGAGGCGCTGGCCGGCTGCGAGGTTGAACAGGCCGCCGGCGGCCAGGAGCACGGCCACCAGCAGCATTCCCTCGTTTACGAGGACCCCCCCGGAACCTCGGACGAGCCAGAGCACCAGGCACGCCGCGGCGACGGCCAGGTAGATCACGCCCGGCACCCGCCGGCGGCAGTTGTCGGGGAAGGTGTAGGGCCCGACGTAAGCGGTGACGTCGAGATCCTCCGGGAGCTCGTCGCCCCCCTCGGCCTTCTCGATCTCGGTCACGCCGGCCAGGCGCCCTTCACCTTTTCGTATGAGGTGTCCAGGGACTCGGGCAGCACCCGGGTCTCGGCAACGGAGGTCATGAAGTTGGTGTCACCGCTCCAACGGGGAAGCACGTGCACGTGGAAGTGGCCGGGGACCCCGGCACCGGCCGCCCGCCCCAGGTTGGCGCCCACGTTGATGCCGTCCGCTCCATAGGCTGCCTTCAGGGCTCGCACCCCGTCGGCCACGCCGGCCCACAGCTCGCCCGCCTCCTCGCCCTGCACGTCCTCGAGCTCGGCCACGTGGCGCACCGGCAGCACCATCAGGTGCCCGCTGGTGTAGGGGTATGCGTTGAGCACGGCGGCACAGTGCGAGCCCCGCCACACGACGTGGGAGTCCTCGGCCATCACCCGGCACAGCACGCAGCCGTCGCTGTCCTCGCTCGCTCCGGCGACGTACTCGCTGCGCCATCCGGCCCATAGCCGTTCGAGGGTCACGGTCCAGGCGCTCGGGTGTCGACCTCTTCGAGCATCCGGGCGACCAGCTCCTCGACGGGCACGTCGCGCTCAGGTCGGTCGCTCCCCCGGCGGTTGACGCCCACCGTTCCCGCCGCCACATCGTCGTCACCCACCACCAGCACGTAGGGCAGCTTCTCCAGCTTGGCCTTGCGGATGCGCGCCCCCAGAGGCTCGTCACCCGCCACCCAGTCCGCTCGCATGCCCTCGCCCCGGAGCCGGTCGGCCACAGCGGCCGCTGCATCGTCGTGGTCGTTCCGCACGCCCAGGGCACGGGCCTGCACCGGTGCCAACCAGGTGGGGAACGCCCCCGCGTAGTGCTCGGTGAGGATGCCGAAGAAGCGCTCCACGGACCCGAAGAGGGCCCGGTGGATCACACGGGGGGGGTGGCGGGCGTTGTCGGCGCCGGTGTACTCGAGGTCGAAGCGCTGAGGGAACTGGAAGTCGACCTGCAGGGTGGACATCTGCCAGCGCCGGCCGATGGCGTCTCGAATGTGCACGTCGATCTTGGGGGCGTAGAACGCTCCCTCTCCCTCGGCCACCTCGAACGGCACGCCAGTCGAGTCCAGAGCGGACCGGAGGGCGGCGGTGGCCTGGTCCCAGTCCTCGGGCCGGCCTACGAACTTCTCCGGGCGGGTGGCCAGCTCGGCCTCGAAGTCCTCGAAGCCGAACGTGCGCAGGAGTCGCAGCACGAAGGCCAGCAGGCTGGCCAGCTCGTCGGCGAGCTGCTCGGGAGCACAGAAGATGTGCGAGTCGTCCTGGGTGAAGCCCCGCGCCCGCATGAGGCCGTGCAGGACGCCGGAGCGCTCGAAGCGGTAGACCGTGCCCAGCTCGAACAGGCGCAGCGGCAGGTCCCGGTAGGAGCGCTGCTGAGACTTGTAGACCAGCATGTGCATGGGGCAGTTCATGGGCTTCGGGTAGTACGTCGCCCCCTCCATCTCCATGGGGGGGTACATGCCTTCGGCGTACCACTGCAGATGGCCGGAGATCTCGAACAGGTCGGCCTTGGCCAGATGGGGCGTGTTCACGAACTGGTATCCGCCCGCCTGATGCTCGGCGCGGGAGTAGTCCTCCATCAGCTTGCGGATCATCCCGCCCTTCGGGTGGAAGACGGGCAGGCCCCCACCGATCTCGGGCGGGAAGTGGAACAGGTCCAGCTCGAGGCCCAGCTTGCGGTGGTCTCGCCGCTCCGCCTCCTCCAGCCGCTGGAGATGGTCCTTCAGGGCCTGGTCCGACTCCCAGGCGGTGCCATAGATGCGCTGCAGCTGAGGGTTGCGCTCGTCGCCCCGCCAGTAGGCGCCGGCCACCCTCATGAGCTTGAACGAGCCCAGGCGGCGGGTGGACGGGACGTGCGGACCGCGGCAGAGGTCGATGAACTCCGCGCTGTTGCGGTAGGCGCTGATGGCGGCCCCGTCCGCCCCTTCGGACGGGTCGGTGCCCTGGATGATCTCGACCTTGTACGGCTGCTCGGTGAACAGCTCGAGCCCCTCTGCCCGGCTCATCTCCTCGCGCAGGAAGGGCTGGTCCTCGGACACGATCCGGCGCATGCGGTTCTCGATCCGCTCGAGGTCCTCGTCGGTGAAGTGGGCGCCGCCCGGCAGCTCGAAGTCGTAGTAGAAGCCGTCCTCGATGGGCGGCCCGATGGCGAACCTGGCGCCCGGCCAGAGCTGGAGCACGGCCTGGGCGAGCACATGGGCCGTGGAGTGACGTAGCACCTCCCGGCCGTCGGCGCTCCCGCCGGTGACGATCTCGACGTGGGCGCCGTCGGGCAGGGGGACGTCCAGGTCGGCGAGGGCGCCGTCGACGCGGACCACCACGGCCGCCTTGGCCAGGCGCGGCCCGATTGCAGCGGCCAGGTCGGCACCGGTGGCGCCCTCGTCGAGGTGCCGGGAGGACCCGTCGGGGAGGGTGACGCTGACCTGGGGAGCCATCCGGGCGAGGATAGTGGCGCAAACTTTTCCCTCAGCGCGTGCCGTGTCCGTCCGATACATGAGCGGGAGGCATGGCAATTGCGTCGATTTCGCTCTCGCGCTGTAGCCGCCGTTTGGCTCACAGCGGGATATCTCGCATGGGTGGTTCTCGACGTGGGGGGCCCTGTCGCGACCCGGTTCGTGACCCGGACGGCCGTGCTGGCGGCTTGCTTGGCCACGGCCTGGGCCACCGCCAAGGCAGCAGCACGGCACACGGACGCAGCTCGGAGGGGTTGGGCGCTGCTGGCCCTCAGCGCCGGTTGCTGGTTCGCGTCCAACGCCCTTGCGGCGCTCTCGGAATGGCGCGGCGGCGACTCCCTCCCGGTGCCGTCGAGCACCGACGTCCCCTCGATCGTCGGCCTGGTGCTGTCCCTCCTGGCCCTCCTCTCCTTCCTCAAGCCGGCCCTGTCGAGCGCCACGCGCATGCGGACGCTCCTCGACGCACTCATCATCGCCAGCGCCCTGGTGTTCGTGGGTTGGGCGCTGGCCTTCGAGGCCGCCTACCAGTCTGCGGGTGACGGGCCGGAACGGATGCTGGTCCTGGCCTACCCGGTCACCGACATCGTCCTGGTGTCGCTCGTCATCGTCACCGTGCTGCGGACCCGTCCGAAGTCACGCCTCCCCTGGGCGCTCCTCGGCACCGGGCTCGGGCTGTTCGCCATTGCCCATACGGCCTCGGCGTACCTGGAGGTGGCTCGAGCGGGCTATTCGGGCGGGCTCGACAGCGCCACCTGGATCGCCGGCTGCCTGCTGGTGGGTCTGGCCGCCATGGCCCCTGCCGAGGACCCTCTGCCCGAGTCGTCCGAGTCACGCCCCGGCGGCGCGGCAGGGGTGCTCGTTCCGTACGCGCCCGTCCTCCTGGCCGGCGTGGTCGGCCTGCAGAGGCAGGGCGACGGGGGCCTGTCGACGTTCCTGATTGCCAACGCCGCCGTGGTCCTCGTGCTCATGACCACCCGCCAGGTGCTCGCCCAGTTCGAGAACCTGGACCTGGCCAGAGAGCTGGAGGCCAAGGTCATGCGACGGACCGCCGACCTCGAACGCGAGGAGCGCAGGTTCCGCTCGCTGGCCCGGAACACCACGGACGTGGTCACCATCGTCGACGCCAGCGGCGTGATCCGATACCAGAGCCCGTCGGTGGAACGGACGCTCAGCTTCCGTCCCGGCCAGCTGATCGGGACCCATCTGGGCGAGCTGCTCCACCCCGAGGAGCGCTCGGAGACGCTGGCCATGGTGGCATCGGCGGCGGCACCACCGGATCCACCCACGGTGGTCGACGAGCAGCGGCTCCAGCGAAGGGACGGTTCCTGGTGCTTGAGCGAGCTCACCGTCTGCAACCTCCTGGACGACGACGCCGTACAGGGCATCGTGGTCACCAGCCGCGACATCGGCGACCGGACGGCGCTTGAGAACCAGCTCCGCCACCAGGCCCTGCACGATCCCCTGACCGGCTTGGGGAATCGGACACTGCTCCAGGACCGCCTGGTGCACGCCTTGGATCGCGGCAAGCGCGGCGGAGGCACCGTCGCTCTGCTTCTGCTGGACCTTGACGGGTTCAAGGAGGTCAACGACAGCTTCGGCCACATCGTGGGCGACCGCCTCCTGGTGGAGGTGGCACGGCGCCTGAGCGACAGCGTTCGCGTCGGTGACACCGTCGCTCGCATGGGGGGAGACGAGTTCGCGGTGCTGCTGGAGGAGGCCGAGGACGACATGCCCACGGTGGTCGCGCAGAGGATCCTGTACCGCATGCGCGCCCCCATGAGCCTCGACGGTAAGAGCATCGTCACCCACGCCAGCCTGGGCCTGGCGGTGGGATCTGCGTCGGTTTCCACGGGCGCGGAGCTGCTGCGAAACGCCGATCTGGCCATGTACCGGGCCAAGGCCAAGGGAAAGAACGTCTACGAGGTCTACGCCCCGGACATGCACTCGGCGGCCTTGAAACGGGTGGAGACCGAGAGCGACCTGCGCCGCGCCCTTCGACAGCGAGAGCTCATCCTCCACTACCAACCGGTCATCGAGGTGAGCAGCGGGCGCATAACGGGCGCCGAGGCCCTCGTGCGCTGGCCCCATCCCGAGTACGGCCTGGTCCTGCCGGGGGAGTTCCTCCCTCTGGCCGAGGAGAGCGACCTCATCGTGACCCTGGGGCGCTGGGTGCTGGGCGAGTCCTGCCGCCAGATGGCCCGCCTGCGCACCCTGGGGTTCGTGGACTCCGACTTCACCATGGCCCTCAACGTCGCCATCCGCCAGCTCATCAACCCGTTCCTCGTCAACGAGGTGAAGGAGGCACTGGCCGATCACGGCCTGGAGCCGGGCGCACTGGTTCTGGAGATCACAGAAGGCGCGCTGAACGAAGGATCCAAGGAGCCCATCCTGCCCACGCTGCGGGCGCTCAAGAAGCTCGGTGTCCAGCTCGCCATCGACGACTTCGGGAAGGGCGAGTCCTCCCTCAGCCGCCTGGACAGCTTTCCTGTCGACAAGCTCAAGATCGACCGGTTCTTCGTGGACAAGATCAGCTCCGCCGACGACCGCACCTCGCTGGCCGGCGTGATCGTGGCCATGGCCAAGAGCCTGGGCCTGGCCACTGTGGCCGAGGGAGTGGAGACCCGCGAGCAACTGGCCTTCCTGCGCCAGCAGCGCTGCGAGGAGGCCCAGGGCTACTTCCTGTCACCTCCCCTGCCGGCGGACAACTTCCAGGCCCTCATGGAGAAGTCGAGCAAGGGTGAGGTGCCGGTGTTCGCCCGCCCTCAGGTCACGCCGAGGAGGGCCGCGGCCGACGTGACGTCGTGACCGCGGACGGCGGCATCGTCGATGGCGGCCACTGCCGACGGCGTGTCGAGGTCGTCGTCGAGCGCGGCCCGGACCTGCTGAAGAGTCTCATGGTCGCCTGTCCCGGCACCCCCGTCGGCCCCGGCCCCAGCCCCGGCCGCCCGCCACGCCTCGAGCCGGGCGTTGGCCGCCGGAAGGAGGCCGTGCTCCCACTCCCACGACTGGCGGTAGTGGTGGGCGATGATGGCCAGGCGCACGGCGGCCGGGTCCCACTCCTTCAGCAAATCACCGATGAAGACCAGGTTCCCGAGGGACTTCGACATCTTCGTCCCGCCCAGGCGCACCATGCCCACGTGCACCCAGTGACGGACGAAGGGCTCGCCAGTAGCGGCCTCGGACTGCGCCGCCTCGCACTCGTGGTGGGGGAAGATGAGGTCACTGCCCCCGCCGTGTAGGTCGATCGTGCTGCCCAGCTCCCTGAGCGCCAGAGCCGAGCACTCCACGTGCCACCCGGGACGCCCCGGCCCCCAGCGAGACTCCCACGAAGGCTCCCCGGGCGCCGAGGGTTGCCACAGCACGAAGTCCAGAGGATCCACCTTGTTGGGATCGTCCGGGTTACCGCCGCGCTGGCGGGCCAGCTCGAGCATCTCTTCACGGGAGTAGTGGCTCACCTCGCCGAAGCGGGGGAAGGTGGCGACCCTGAAGTAGACCCCTCCGCCGGCCTGGTAGGCGTGACCGGCATCGAGGACCATGCCGATGAACCGGAGTATGTCCGAGATGGCCGATGTCGCCCTCGGCTCGTACACCGCCGGCAGCAGGCCGAGGGCCTCCATGTCGGCGTCGAAGCGCGCCAGCTGCTCGGCGGCCAGGTCGAGGTAGTGCACCCCGAGCTCGCCGGCCCGCCGGAGGATGTCGTCGTCTACGTCGGTGACGTTGCGCACGCATTGGGTCTCGTGCCCCATGTCGCGCAGGCGACGCTGCAGGACGTCGTAGGTCACGTAGGTCGCCGCGTGACCGAGGTGGGGCCCGGCATCGGGAGTGATGCCGCACGTGTACATGGTGACGACGGGGCCCGGCCGGAAGGGCACCACCTCTTGGCGGGCGGTGTCGTACAGGCTCAGGAACGGGGGTTCCCTCACCGGTTGCTCGTTGCTCACACGTCGATGCCGGTGAACCGCAGTGCCGCCCTGGTGCGGTAGCGGGTGTTGAGCTGCAGGAGGACGGCGGTGATGGCCTCGATGGGCGCGGCGTTGGCCAGTGATCCTGCGTTCAGCGGCCGCAGGCGGGGGATGAGCTCCACCAGCGCGGCGGCGGCCTCGAACGCCGAAGGGTGGTCCGAGCAGATGAGGACGTCGCTCTCCACCGGAGCGTCCAGGTCGGCGAGCGAGCGGGCGGGCAGGTGGTGCAGCGCGGCGGTCACCCGGGCAGCGGGGACGGCGCTTTGCACATGGGCGGCGACCGAGCCGCGGGGCGGTACCAGTGGCTCGAACTCATGACCCATTCGTGTGATGGCGTTGGCCATGGAGATGACCACCTTGCCGTCGAGCTGCTTGGCCACCGACCCGGCCGTCGA
>JALYGF010000070.1 GCA_030777325.1 Actinomycetota bacterium
ATTATTTCACTTTGCGTGAACTTTCTCTTGTGTAACCACTCTAAGTGGTCCACTCTGTGCTCCTGGCGGTGGCGGAACCGCCGGTGACACAAACCAATTCATTGAACGGAGCAAGGAAATGACACCCACTTCATCGGCAGCACTGAAAGCAAGCTTGAGCATGTTGTTCACGGGCACCTTGGTCATCGGGGGCCTCAGCGCCCCTGCCCTGGCCAGCCCCAAGGATCGACCCGCTAAGGCTCACCCGAGCAAGCCCTCGAGCAAGCCCGGGAAGGCAGCCCCGACTGTGACGGAGGACAACGACAACGACGGCGTGCCCAACAACGTCGTCGATTCGAGCGATAACAGGCACCCCTCGGGGAAGGATCGCTCGGTCGAGAAGGGCGGGTCGGGCAACCAGGACAAGTCCGGTTCCGACCCCGACGGGAACAAGAACGGTGGGGCCGACAAGCCCGGCGGAGCCGGTGGCGTGGACAAGCACGACCAGGACGGCAACAACGGCTGCGGCAACGACGACGACTTCGAGGACGACAACAATGGGAACTGCGGCGGCCGGCGTGGGCCCAAGGTCAAGGGCTCCGGCAACCAGGGGCCTGGCAACCAGGGGCCTGGCAACCAGGGGCCCGGCAACCAGGCCGGCGGCCCCGGTGGCACCTCCCCCGGCACCACTACCCCGACCGGTGACGCCCCTGTCACCCCGCCTGCCGCCGTGCTGGGCATCGAGGTCAGCCGCCCGGCCACCGTGGCCCCGCTGACCTCGTTCCCTGGGAGTGACGTCCTCGGTGTCGGGCTCAGCCGTCTGTCGGACCCCGCAGCCAGCCTGTCGGACCCGATCACGCTGGCCGACGCGAGCGGGCAGTCCCGCACCTCGGGGTCGCTGCCCCGCACCGGCTCGGGCGCCTCGGACCTGGCTCAGCTGGCCATGATCCTGCTGGGAGCCGGCGGGACGCTGATGGCCACGAGCCGGCGTCGTCCGACGGCCGCCACGCGGGCCTGAGACCGCCACCACCAGGAGGAGCGGGGGCTTCGGGCCCCCGCTCCTTCGCGCCCGGCGAACACGCCCTCAGCCGATGTGGAGTGGCTGGTGCTCCTCCTCGTCGGCGAAGGTGTTGCCCTCGGCGGGAATGGGGTTCGCTTTCAGGATCCGGGCCATGTGAACCAGGTTGTGCGCCATCCACCGAGTGGTCCGCTGAGTGTAGGGATGGTTCTCGCCGCCGGCCTCGATGTAGGACGGGCCCGGCCCGGCGTCGCCGACCCAGTAGGTGTCGGCGTTCGGCGGCACGGTGCAGCCGAGGTGGGTGAGGTTGAACAAGGTTGTCTCCGCCGCAGCGTGGGCACCGTCCTCGTTTCCGGTGACCACCACGCCGCCCACCTTGTTGTAGAGGGGGTACTGGCCAGCCTGGTTGGTCTCGGCGTAGGTACCGTCGAGGCGCTCCATCACCAGTTGGGCCACGCTGCCCCGTACGCCGAACCAGATCGGCGTGCCGACCACGATGATGTCGCCAGCCCTGATCTTGTCCAGGATGGTCGGCCACTCGTCCCCGTTGCCCTCGTGCGAGGTCACGCCGAACGCGACCGCGTAGTCGACGATGCGGACGATCTCGCTCTCCACGTCCATGGTGTCGAACCACTCGACGACCTTGGTCATGAGGGCCTCGGTGTTGGACACCGCCGGCGACTTCTTGAGCGTGCAGTTCAGGAGGATTGCGCGCAGGTGCGGGGGTTCGGGCATGAGCCGAGACGGTAGCGCCCGGGGAGGTGGTGCCCGAGGCGGTGCCCGAGGTGGGACTCGAACCCACACGCCCTTTCGGGCAGAGGATTTTGAGTCCTCCGCGTCAGCCAATTGCGCCACTCGGGCCGGGTGCCAAGCGTAGGTGAAAAACTCGGCAGCGCCGATGAAGCAAGCCAAGACCCGCCGAGGTACCGAGACGAGGGACCGCATCCTCACTGCCGCCGCCGAGCTCATCCACGAGCGGGGCGTGACCGGCACCAGCGTCGACGACATCCTCGCCGCCAGCGGGACCGGGAAGAGTCAGTTCTACCTCTACTTCGAGAGCAAGGACGGCCTGGTTCGGGAGGTCCTGGACCACAACCTCGAAGTGACCTTGAGCGCCCAGGAGGCACTGCTGGAGCGCCTGTCCACATGGAAGGGCATCAAGGCCTGGCTCGACGCCCTAGTCGACATGCACGAGAGGCGGGGGCTGTTCGGTGGTTGCCGCATCGGCTCACTGGCAGCGGAGATGACCGAGCGGGACGAGGAGCTTCGCCTCGCCATCGCCGCCGCGTTTTCGCGGTGGGAGTCCTTCCTCGTGGCCGGTCTGGAGGCAATACGTGACCGGGGTGGCCTGCTGTCCGGCGCCGACCCGCACACGTTGGCCGAGACCACCATGGCCTCCATACAGGGCGGGTACCTCCTCTCCACCACGAAGAAGGACATCCGACCGATGCGCAACGCGCTGGGCGCCGCCTACTCCCACCTCCGTTCCTTTCAGGCCACCCCTGCCCGCCGGACACCTTGAGATCGTCTGTACTGTTCAGTACAGTCCTACCCGTGACCTCCCCGGCCGGCACCGATGACAAGAACCTTCGGAAATACAACTATGAGCACTTCTGGCTCAAGCACTTCCTTGCTGACATCGGACGCACCGTCAAGGGCGCCGGCGTGCGGCCCGGGTCGAAGGCGCCGGAGCTCGACATGCCCACGTCCGACGGTGACCGTATAAGCCTTAGCGCCCTGCACGGCGAGCCCGTCCTCCTTCACTTCGGCAGTGGAACGTGACCGATCACTACGGGCGCAGTTGCGCCCCTAAAGGAGCTCCATCAGCGCTACGGCGAGCGGGTGAGGTTCCTGGACGTGTTCATCCACCAGGCCCATCCGGGTGAGGATCGTCACCGCTACACCACATTCGAGCAGAAGATGGCGGGCGCCCGGGAGTACAAGGAGCAGGAGGCGCTCCCGTGGCCCGTCCTGGTGGACGACCTGGCCGGAACCATGCATGAGGCGTACAGCCAGGGGATGGCCGATCCCACCTTCCTGATCGACGCCGACGGACGGGTCGCCTTCTACGGCATGTGGACCCACGCGCCCACACTGGATCGAGCCATCTCCGAGCTGCTGGGCCGGGGCGGCCGGGGACAGGCTGGCGGCCTCGACCGCACACCACACCTGCTGGCCTCGTTCGTGGACGGCTACCGGGGACCGAGGCGGGGCGGGCGGAGGGCTGTGCTGGAGTACGACCTCGGTGCCGGCGGTGCGGGGTCCCTCAGCTTCCTCGGGAACAAGGCCAAGCGGCTGCTGGGCCCGGTGGCGCTGCGCTCGACGCCGCTGCCCAAGAGGACGCGGCTGGCCATCGGGCTCGGGTTCGCCGCCTTCGTGCTCCTCATCGCGTCCCTCGTCGCCGCCGTCTTCGGCTGACGCGCCGGGGCAGCCCTCAGCCCGGAGTGCGTGCCTCCTCCAGGATGCGATCGACCGCCTGACGCTCCGCCTCGCTGGCCGGTGCCCCGGAGAAGGCGTCTCGGGTCACCACGGCGGCAACCTGTCCGAGCCGCTCGTCGCCGCCGGCCCGGCGAAGGGCGCCGGCATACTCGCTCGCCGTCTCGTCGGGCCGCCGGGGCCGCCCTCGGGCCATGCCGAGAGCCTCGAGACGGGCCAGCGACGTGTCGGCCCAGGAGCGACGAATGTCACGCCGGCGCCGGCGCCCTCGCCACCACCTCCCGGCAGTGACCACAACCATGACCGCCACGCCCGTGGGGACCACAGCCCACACGACCCGGGCCGGAATGTGGGGCAGGCGCTCGGCCAGGTAGGACGGCAGGCCGGCGCTGGCCCTTGAGAGGCCACCGTCCCCGGACAGGGGCACGGATGCGGTGGGGTCGAAGGACTGCCATCCCACGCCGGGGAACCACACCTCGGCCCAGGAATGGGCGTCGCTGGCCCGCACCTCGTAGAGCCCGGTGAAGGGGTTGCGGTCCCCCGGCGTGTAGCCCACGGCAAGGCGGGCGGGCACCCCCAGCGAACGCAGCATGACCACCAGGCTCGACGCAATCTGCTCGCAGAAGCCGATGCGGTCCTCGAAGAGGTACTGCTCGACGGCGTTGACGCCGTCGGGCAACGGGGGGACGTCGAGGGTGTAGCGGGTGTTGGCTCCGAGCCACGCCTCGAGGGCCCGGACCTTGTCGAGCCTGGTGGGCGCGGAGGCGGTGACCTCCCGGGCCAGGTCGCGAACCCGTGGCGGGATGCCCCGTGCCTCGGTGTAGCGAACCGTGACCCGTTCGGGGTCGGGCGTACCGCTCTCCTCACTGTTCCGCAGGATGTTCTCGGTCACCACTGGCCTGCGGCTGACCACTGTGTAGACGGAGTCCTCCTCCAGCGACACACCCGCTCGCAGGGTGCCGTCGGCCAGCTGGAAGAGTCGGCGGTCGGGAAAATACAGAGTCGAGATCGGTCGGGCTCCGAAAACCAGGTTCGGCCCCGGTCGCTCCAGGTAGAAGGTCTGTACGAGCTCCGGCCCCGTCGCCGTTCCCTCTTCGTCGGCGGCCACGGGGATCTCCATGGGGGCGTCACCCACCACCGAGGCGGTCTTGGGGTCCGAGATCGACCACCGCCGGCCGTCCCAGGTGTCGAAGGTCTGCCCCCGCCAGAAGTCGGGGCTCGACGATCGAACCCGCATGACCAGCGTGTCGTCGGGCCTGCCGCGCACACCGGTGTCCAGGTTCTCCGCGAAGCCGAAGTAGCCAAACGACGCCCGACCTCCGGATGCCGCCTGGTCGCCGCGGCCCGGGTCGTCGCCGCCCAGCGAGGGGTTCGACAGCCCGCCGGCGTTGGCGACAGGGATGGACCGGGACAGCTGCTGGGGGAAGGTCACGGCGCGGGACTGGCCCGCCGGTGGAAGCACGGTGAAAAGGACGGCGCCCGCCAGCACGACGGTGCCCACTGTGGCGCCCACCGACCGGAACAGGCCGGCGGCGGCGGACCCGGTGGCCTGCCGGGGTGCGGCCCCCTGTGGGGAAGGGCCCAGCGCGGGCACCTGCGCCAGCTCGCTGCGGTACGCCAGGGTCAGGCTGGTGGCCGCGGCTATGCCCCACACCAGGAGGTAGGGCAGAAGCTCCATGGAGATGGTCAGTGCCCCCGCCACCGCCATGAGGACCATGCCGGACATGAGAGAGAACAGGAGGTCCCGGCGGGCGGGCAGGTCGAAGGCGTGGAGGAGCTGGACCCAGCAGAAGAGCTCGGCCAGCGGCAGTTGAGCCGCCGCCAAACCGCCTTGGGCAGCGTCGCCGATGGAGCCGAGGAAGGAGCCGAACGCGACCATGACGCCGAGGGCCAGGGCCGTCTTCAGCCAGAAGCCGCTCCGGTACCGGGCCCAGTGGGAGAACCAGAAGGCGCAGGGGATGCCCGCCAGCACGGCCAGCCGCGAGAAGGTGCCACCGACACCCTGGCTGAGCGTCGCCGAGGCCGCCGCCACCACGGCGACCAGCACCGCCACGCGGAAGGCGACTGACTCCTCGGGAGCGTCGCGCTCGTTCACCCGCTTCAGGCGCTCGACGATGCCCATGGCTCAGCGGTCCACCCTCACCACCACCGAACCGGAGGGCAGGGGGCCCTCGGGTGGGTCGCCGGCCACGGCGCGGGCCAAGCGCCGGCCGACCTGGCGGGTGGATGTCACCTCTGCGCACACGCCGCCGTCCCGCTCTGCGGTGAGCAGCCACACGGGTATGCCTTGGACAAGAGCGGCGTCAGCCAGGCCTGCGGCCCGGGAGGCGGCGTCCTCGCCTCGCCGTCCTCCCAATCTCAGGTCGGCGATGACGGCAAGCCGGGGAAGTTCCGGATCCTCCATCTCCCTCACCATGACGTCGCCCCATCGAGCGGTGGCGGGCCAATGGACCAGCCGTGCCGCGTCACCGGGCAGGTAGGGCCGGACGCTCCGCACGGTGTCCTGGCCGGCCCGGCCCTCGAGGGCGTCGGCCAACCCGGCGTCTCCGGACCAGGACAGGTCGTCGAGTGACGCTGCCAGGCGCCGAGGTCCCACCTCCAGCGCAGAGTCGAGGCCGACGAGCAGGGTGCGTCGCCACCAGAGCAGGCCGAGGGGTGCAGCGCTGGTGACCTCCACCGTCACTGTGTCGAGGACGCCGCGCCGGGCGGGGCACACCAGGACATCACCGGACGTCGGAGCCTGGGCCGACACCCAGTCACCGGGTGGGTTGACCAGGCGCATCCGCAGCCCGGCTCCCGAGGTCAGCGCCATCGTCGCCACCGCCGGCTGGTCCACCGTGGCGTCCCGTGGGACCGTGACCGCCACTGCGGCGCGGCGCACGCTCCAGAGGGGAACGACCGCTCCGGCGATCAGGCAGCCCACCACGCCGCAGACGAGCACCGTGACCCAGCCGGAGCCGGTCGAGCGGGCGATGCCGAAGAAGGCCGCCGCCAGGCAGGCGAGCACCACCGACATCCGGGTGACACGTCCCGGACGCGGCTTGGATGTGACCATTGCCGGGGCCCCGCTCATGGCTGCGGGCTGCTCAGCCCCGAGGGACGGGCACGCGTTCCACCACCGAGCGCACCAGGGCGCTGCCGGCATGCAGGTCCGCTCCCCCACCCAGGATGAGGCGATGGGCCATCGAGGCAGTGGCCACCGCCTTGACGTCGTCGGGACTCACGAAGGAGCGGCGGGCCAGCACGGCTTGAGCCCGGGCGGCGTTGAGCAGGGAGAGGCTTGCCCTGGGGCTGGCACCGACGCGAACTTCGGGATGGGAGCGGATGGCAGAGCTGATGTCCACGATGTAGTCGGCCACGGCCGGGTCGCAGTGCACCCGCCGGACGGCGGCCATCGCCGCCCGGAGGCCATCGGGCGCAGTCACGGCCGGCAGGTCCTCGAGCGACCCTGTGCCTCCGCGGCCGAGCAGCAGCTCGCGTTCGGTGTCCCTGGCCGGCAGGCCCATCTCGACCACCACCGAGAAGCGGTCCCGCTGGCCCTCGACGAGCGGGAAGGTGCCCACGTGCTCGAAGGGGTTCTGGGTGGCGACAACGAAGAAGGGGTCCGGCAGCGGATGGGTCACGCCGTCCACGGTGACCTGCTGCTCCTCCATGGCCTCGAGCAGGGCGGACTGAGTGCGGGGAGTGGCCCGGTTGATCTCGTCGACCAGGACCACGTTTGCGAAGAGGGGCCCGGCTCGGAAGTCCCAGTCCTCGCTGTGCTTGGAGAACACCGAGACCCCGGTGAGCTCACCGGGCAGCAGATCGGGCGTGGCCTGGATGCGACGGAAGCTTCCACCGACGGCACGGGCCAGGGTCTTGCCGAGGAGGGTCTTGCCCACGCCGGGCACGTCCTCCACCAGGAGGTGGCCACCGGACAGGAGGGCCACCAGGGCCAGGCGGACGGCTTGGGGCTTGCCCCTCACCACTCGCCCCAGCGCGGCGGTCAGCTCAGCGGCTAGGTCCGAGGCGGCTGCCAGGTCGTCGGCGCGCACCGCCAGGGGAGCAGTGGAGGTCTGCACCACCTCTCATCGGCTGGCCCCTGCCGCTCCTGAAGGCAGGACCGCTACTTCGGAGCTCCAGGCCCTTGCTTCTTGGGCTGCCAGTCCGGGCGCGGCGCCCGTCCACGGCGATGCTCCAGTAGGAGGCCTCGCCCTTGAAGGGGCAGACGCTGCGCTGCTCACTGGGCTCGAGCTGGTCCGTGCGCACGTCGCTCATGTCCCTTGGCCAGGATCTCCCTCCTGCCCATAGGCCCCCCATCTCTCAGGCGGCGTCGAGGGCGGCTCGCATCTCGGCCACGAAGGCTCCCAGGTCCTCGGGGGAGGCGCCGTCGAGGAGGCGGCGCATCAGTGCCGATGCCACGATCACGCCATCGGCCTCGGCAGCCGCCTCCACGGCGTGGGCGGGCGTTGAGACGCCGAAGCCGATGAGCACGGGCTTGTCGGTTACGGCCTTGAGGCGCTTGGCCATGACAGACGCCGACTCGGCCAGCGACTGGCGCTCCCCGGTGATGCCCATCACGCTCACGCCGTACACGAATCCCCTCGACCGCTCGCATATGCGCGCCAGGCGGTCGTCCGGCGTGACCGGCGCGGCCAGCAGGACGGTCTCCACCCCGGCGTCGTCGGCGGCGCGCGACCAGTCATCCAGCTCCTCCAACGGCACGTCGGGGACGATGGCGCCGGCTACCCGGCTGGCGGCGAGGGAGCGGGCGAAGCGGCGGTGGCCGGTGCGGAACACGAGGTTGTAGTAGGTCATCGCCACCAGCGGGACCCCGACGTGGAGGCCTTCGAGGCTTCCGAGGATGCCGAGGGGCGTGACCCCACCGTCGAGCGAGCGCTGCGACGCCTCCTGGATGGTGGGCCCGTCCATGACCGGGTCCGAGAACGGTATGCCCACCTCCACGGCGTCGGCCCCGGCGGCAACCATGGCCTCGATCACCTCTGGCCAGTGCTCACCCAGGCCTCCGGTGACGTAGGGCACGAGGAGCTTGCGTCCTGCATCGCGCTGCGAGCGCAGGTGGGCCTCGAGCGCCCCGGGCGCGTCGTCCGTCATCGGCTCAGGTCGTCAACCGAGGAGATCCATCACCTGCTGGGCGTCCTTGTCACCCCGGCCCGACATGGTGACCATCACGGTGGAACCTTCGGGCAGGTCGTCGGTCCCTGCGACACGGGCCACCCAAGCCACGGCGTGAGCCGGCTCCAGGGCGGGGATGATGCCCTCGGTCGCGGCCAGCAGCTGCAGGGCTTGGACCACCTCCACGTCGTCGGACGCCACGTAGATGGCCCTGCCCATGGCGGCCAGGTGGGCGTGTTCGGGACCGACGCCGGGGTAGTCGAGCCCGGCCGAGATGGTGTGGCTCTCGCTCACCTGGCCGTGCTCGTCCTGGAGCAGCATGGACCTGGACCCGTGAACCACGCCGGGAAGGCCCCGGCCCACAGCGGCGCCCCCGGCGGGCTCCACCCCCACCAGCCTGGCCGGCGTGTCCACGAAGCCGGCGAAGGTGCCGGCGGCGTTGGACCCGCCGCCCACGCACGCCACCACGTAGTCGGGGTCGCCGCCGCCCAGGATGCGTCGGCACTGCTCACGCGCCTCGTCGCCCACGATGCGCTGCAGCTCGCGCACCATCCACGGGTACGGGTGCGGGCCCGTCACCGAGCCGAGGCAGTAATGGGTGCTCTCGACCGACGCCACCCAGTCGCGGAGAGCCTCGTTGATGGCGTCCTTCAGGGTGCGACTGCCCGAGGCCACCGGCCGGACGTCGGCACCCAGGAGCTTCATGCGGAAGACGTTGAGGGCCTGGCGCGCCACGTCGACCTCGCCCATGTACACCACGCACTCCATCCCGAACATGGCGCAGGCCGTGGCAGTGGCAACTCCGTGCTGGCCCGCGCCCGTCTCGGCGATGACGCGGTGCTTGCCCATGCGGCGGGCCAGGAGCGCCTGGCCTACGACGTTGTTGATCTTGTGGGAACCGGTGTGGGTGAGGTCCTCGCGCTTGAGCAGGACCCGCACGCCCAGGCGCTCCGACAGGCGCGTGGCATCGGTGACGGGTGTGGGTCGGCCGGCGTGCTCTTCGAGGATCTGCTCGTACTCGGCGTGGAAGGCCTGGTCGGCCCACGCCGAGCGGAAGGCCCGCTCGAGCTCCTGGCAGGCGGGGATGAGGGACTCGGGAACGAAAGCCCCGCCGTAGTCCCCGAACCGGCCTCCGGGGGAGGGCTCGCTCATGAGACTCTCCGTCGACGCCCGCAGCTAGAGCTCCTCCTTCCAGTCGTAGGGCCCGTCCTCGGCGCCCTCGTAGGCGGGGACGGCCGCGTCCCGCACGGCCTGGACGAAGGCGCGCAGCGCTCGGGGGTCCTTGTGCCCGGGCTCGGACTCCACGCCGGTCACCACGTCGACGCCCCAAGGGTGGACCTGGGCAATGGCGTCGGCCACGTTGCCCGCGTTCAGGCCGCCGGCCAGCAGCAGCCGGCAGCTGTCGGGCACCCCCTCGGCCAACCGCCAGTCGAACACCTGGCCCGAGCCGGGGGACGGGGCGTCGAGCATCACCATGTCGGCCTTGTACTCCGAGGCCCTCCGGATGCGGGGGTCACCGGCGGCGAAGGCCTTGACCACCAGGGGAACCCGGTCTCGGACATGGGCCGTCTGCTCAGGGGTTTCCTTGCCATGGAGCTGGGCCACGCGCAGCCCGATTCCGTTCACGACCTTGACCACCGACTCGGGTGCGGCATCCCTGAACACCCCCACGGTGACGACTTCGGGAGGGAGGCGACGCACGATGTCGCGCACGAGGCCCGGAGCCACCTGGCGGCTGGAAGGGGCGAAGATGAAGCCCACGGCGTCGGCGCCCATGGCCACTGCGAGCAGCGCGTCCTCCTCACTGGTGGTTCCGCAGACCTTTACGAACATGACGCCAACCGCAGTTCCCGCACGGCAGCCGCGGGGTCATGGTGGGTGACCAGGCTCTCCCCGACAAGGATGGCGTCATAGCCCGCGTCGTGGAGCCGAGCGGCGTCGTCGGGGCCGGCGATGCCCGACTCGGCCACCTTCACCACGTCCTCCGGGATGACCGCGGCCATGCGCAGCGCCCGGCGGGCGTCCACCTCGAAGGTGGACAGGTCGCGCTGGTTGACGCCCACCAGGGTGGCGCCAACGGCCAAAGCCCGATCTAGCTCCGCTTCGTCGTGCACCTCCACCAGGACGTCCATGCCGAGCTCGGCGGCCAGATCGTGCAGGGTGGCCAGCTCGTCGTCGTCGAGGGCGGCAACGATGAGGAGCACGGCGTCAGCGCCCATGAGGCGGGCGTCGCACACGTCGTGAGCCGAGACGATGAAGTCCTTGCGCAGCAAGGGAAGATCGACGGCCGCCCGGGCGTCGGGCAGGTCGTCGGGCAGGGCGGCGAAGAACTGCCGATCGGTGAGAACGGACAGGCAGGTTGCGCCACCGTCGGCGTACGCCTTGGCCAGGACCTCGGCCACCAGCCCCGGCGCCAGGTCGCCCCTGGAGGGCGACCGGCGCTTGATCTCGGCGATCACCGACATCTCGGGTTCGCTCACCAGCGCCGACGCGAAGGCCCGGGGCGGCGCCGTTCTGCTAGCCGCTTCGATCAGACGGTCGAAGGGGCGGTTGTCCTCCCGCGCCGAGGCGCGATGGGCAGCGACGATGTCGTCGAGGTAGGTGGGCACGGCCACCCCAGCGTACCGGTGCTCCATGTGCCCAACGGGGAACCTGGCCGTCAGACCAGGCGGGTGGCTGAACGCCTGCCCTCGCCGAAGGTACTCCTGCCGGCCTCGTACGATCGCGCCCAGTGGCATACGACGAGAACCTTGCGGATCGCATACGCGAACTGCTCGAGGGCGAGCCGGACCTGAGTGAGATGAAGATGTTCGGTGGACTCGCCTTTCTCATCAACGGCAACATGGCTGTGGCAGCCAGTGGCCAAGGCGGAGTGATGGTCCGCGTCGACCCCGCGGAGTCAGACGTGCTTGTTGCGAGCTCTCAGGCTCGCATGTTCGAAATGCGCGGCCGGCCGATAGAGGGGTGGCTGCGCGTCGACAGCGACCATCTTCGAACCAGGCGTCAGCTCGCCAAGTGGGTCGAGCTAGGCAAGACGTACGCGCGGTCGCTGCCGGTGAAGCGGTAGAGGATTCTGGTCACTTCGTACCGGCGCCGTAGAGCGGCGTCATTCACCCGCCCGAAGTGCTGCTCCCACACGTGGCAGACCGGACGGGTCTGCGGGCCGGCAGCGCCCCGGTGGGTCATCCTGCGGCATAGCATGGCGGCACGGTTGAGCAGAAGCCGAGGGCCGAATGACGAAGACAGAACTTCCCGCCGATCTCACCAGGACCTTCTCCGAGATCGCCCGCACCTTCCTGGCCGCAGAGACGGTAGGCGAGACGCTAGATCGGGCCGTGCACTTGGCGGTGGAGACCGTCGAGGGCTGTGACTTCGCCGGCGTTTCGATCGTGCAGCTCGGCGCGACATCACCACCCCAGCTGCCTCCCACGACAAGGCGGTCAAGTGCGACGAGCTGCAGTACCAATTCGGGGAGGGCCCCTGCGTCAGCGCCATCTGGGATCAGGAGACCTCAGAGAGCGACGACTTGACACAGGAGGGGCGCTGGCCCAAGTGGGCTCCGCGGGCCGTCGAGGTGGGGGCGGCCAGCCTGGTCTCGTTCCGACTGTTCGTGGAGCAGGACACGCTCGGAGCGCTCAACCTCTACGCCGGAAGGCCCAGGGCGTTCGACGAGGTCGACCGGGAGACGGGCGTCATCTTTGCCTCACATGCTGCAGTCGCCCTGTCCGGGGCCCGCCGAAAGGAACGAATGGACGGGGCGATCGTGGCGGCGAAGGCGGTCGGGATGCTCATGGGAAGGCGCGGCATCACCTCCGAGCAGGCCATGGACGTACTGCGCAGAGCTGCGCTTCAGACCAATTCCAAGCTCTCGGAGGTGGCCGAACGCATCGTCAGCCAACGCCCCACCGGCCTGGGCGAGCGGGCCGGGGCGCTCACCCTCCCGGAGCAGGAGGAGCGGGCGGGGGCGACGGGAGACAAGGGGGCATGGTCAATGGAAAGTCCATCCCGCCGACGGTGACGGTGAGCGGCTGGGTGCCGGGAGCAAGGCAGACGAGGCTCCACTCGGCCCCGCCCGAGGCGTTGGTGACCACGGGGTTGGGAGACGCCACGGACCACTGACCCGGACCGGCGATCACCGCGGGCAGACCCACCAGCGGCGCGCTGCGAACGACGCCCCGCTCGTCCACCACCCGGCGGAACACCGCGAAGGCGAGGTTGGCGGGCCCGCCAACGCTCGGCGGGTCGGGAGCCACAGCCGAGGCGAAGGAGGTGTCGCCGAAGCGGGTGACCACCAGGCTCACGTGCCTGGCCTCGGTGGCCTCGACGAAGAAGACCTGAGGCTCCAGAAGGGCCATGTCGGGAGCTCGCCACGCCCGCACCCGGTACCGGCCGCCGAGGACCCCGGGAAGGGACCACCTGCCGTCGGGCCCGGATACCACGTCGGCCGACGCGGCGGCGTCGCCGACCAGCCGTTCGACGCGGACGGTGGCGCCCGCCACCGGGCCGTCCGGTCCCACGACCGTCCCTCCCAGACGCGCCCCCCCAGGAGCGAGCACCACTGTCGTCCTCGTCCTGCCGCCCACCTCGGCCAGCCGGACGCCGGCGTAGTCGGGCGCCGGGACCGTAGTAGTGGACTCCAGGGGCTGGAGGGGCGGGGGTGGCTTGAGCGCCTCGACCTCTGCGGACGCGCACGCCCCCAGCCCGGCCAGGCACACGGAGCCGACCGCGGCCACGACCCGCTCTCGGAGGCCGCCCACGCCGCTCACGCCAGGGGCAGGATCTCGATCCGAGCCGGCGCGTGGCCACCCTCCCAGCGGACCTCACCGTCAACGGGAGGCGTCACGTCGCGGCGGACGTAGGCCAGGGCCACCGGCCCGCCGATACGCGGGGACAAGGCGACCGACGTGAGCGAGCCGACCTCCCTGGCCTCGACCACGACGACCGACCCCACCGGCGGGACGCGGTCGCCCGCCACTTCCACACCCCTCAGGTGGCGGGGCACATTGCCCCCCCTCGAGTCGATGCGGGCAACCAGCTCCTGGCCGGTGAAACACCCCTTGGTGAAGCTGACGGTGCGCTCCACCACGCCTGCCTCGGCGGGGATCGTCCGCTCGCTGAGCTCGGCGCCCATGAGCGGGATGCCCGCCTCGATGCGCACCGCCTGCCACGCCTCGTCTCCGCAAAGGCGTACATCCTCGGGAACACCCGGCTCCACGCCGATCACGTCCACCCCCGGCAGCCCCGGCCAGTCGGCGTCCAGCACCGCGCCGGTGATGGGCTCCAGATCGTGGGCCTTGGGGCCCCGCAGGGCCAGGCAACTCCAGTCGAGCTCCTCCAGACTGACCTTGACCCGCAGCTTGAAGCGATTGAGACGCTCGGCCACGGCCGCACCGAAGCCCCCGTCGACGTCGATCACGGCCTCCTCGTCGTCGGTGCGGGTGATCCGCACCATGGCGTCGACCTTGCCCTG
>JALYGF010000071.1 GCA_030777325.1 Actinomycetota bacterium
CGTATCAGGTGGTCCCGGAGCATCGCCGAGGACGTGAAGCCCACGTCGCAGATGATCCCGAGCTTGAGGCCCGCTTTCTTGAGCGCACGCAGGCAGTCCTCGGTCCCCTCGGCCAGGTGGAGCTCGGCCTCCTGGCCGGCCCGGCCGAAGGCATCCACCAGCTCGGCACGCACGTCAGGTGGGACGTCGAAGCCGAGCTGCTCCATGCAGTGCTCGGCGGCTTCGGCGGAACGGAACTGCTGGTTGGCTCGCCACGACGCCTGGTATGCCTCCCAGGCGGCGTCGTAGACGGCCTCGAGCTGCACCCGCTCGTGGGCGAACCCGGCCTCCTCGAGCAGGCCGGACCACGCCTCCAGGCGGCGGCCCCGCAGGTGGCCTCGCACCTCGTAGACCAGCGTGTTCCAGAAGTCGAAGGTCACCGCCTCGATCGCAGTCATGGTCGAGCTCAAGGCTCCAGGAGAACCTGCCCACTACCGGCCACGATCTCACCGACGCGCACGGCCCGGTGGCCGCACTGGCGAAGCACGTCCAGGGCCCGGAAGGCGTCGTCCGAAGCCACGGCGACGATCATGCCCAGGCCCAGGTTGAACACCCGGGCCATCTCATCGGGGGACACGTTTCCAAGGCGCTGGATCTCGTCGAAGACGGGCGGGCGCTCCCAGGTGGCGAAGCTCACCACCGCGTCTCGGTTCCCGGGCAGGACTCGGCCCAGCTTGGCGGGGATGCCTCCGCCGGTGATGTGGGCGACGGCTCGGACGTCGATGGACCTCGAGAGGGCGGTGACCGCCGGGGCGTAGATCCTCGACGGCACCAGGAGCTCCTCGGCCAGTGAGTGGTGTGCGCCCGGGTATGAAGGGTCCTCGAGCGAGCGGCCCGCCACGTCGAAGAACACGTGACGGGCCAATGAGTAACCGTTGGATCGAAGTCCCGGCGAGGGCAGGCCGATCAGCACGTCACCCGGCTCGAGTCCGGCGCCGGTGACGATCCGGTCCCGCTCGGCCACCCCCACGGCGAAGCCGACCAGGTCGAACTGGCCCGGTTCCATGGCACCGGGGTGCTCGGCCATCTCACCACCGATGAGGGCGCAGCCGGCCTGGCGGCAACCCTCGGCCACTCCTTCCACCAGGTCCTCGACGTGGCCCGGGTCGAGGCGGCCGACGGCGATGTAGTCGAGGAAGATCAGCGGCTCGGCGCCGTGGCACACCAGGTCGTCCACGCACATGGCCACCAGGTCGATTCCGATGGTGGTGAACCGCCCGGCCGCCTGGGCGATCAGGGCCTTGGTGCCCACACCGTCCGTGGATCCCACGAGCACCGGGTGCCGGTAGCGGTCCTTGTCGAAGGCGAACAAGCCCCCGAAGCCCCCGACGTCGCCTATCACCTCCGGCCGGAAGGTGGAGCGCACCTTGCCCCGGATCCGGTCCAGCGCCTGCTCGGCCGCCGCCAGGTCGACGCCCGCTCGGGCGTAGGTGGCTCCCGGCCCGTCGTGCTGGCGACCCGGCTGCTCGAGGCCCTGCTGCTCGAGGCCCTGCCGGTCCGGCTCGGCCTCAGACACCCGTATCGGTGAACAGCTTGGCGTCGTCGGGATTGGCCTGCGTGGAGCCGCCGTCGAGCACGTCCCTGGTGACCCTGGGAGGCACCTCGGTGGGGTACTCCCCGGTGAGGCAGGCGGTGCAGAAGCCGGCGCCGGGTGCGTCGATGGCGCGCACGAGGTTGTCGAGGTTCAGGTATGCAACCGAGTCAACTCCGAGCAGGTCCTTGATCTCCGACATCGACATGTTGGCGGCCAGCAGCTCGGCGCGGGTACCGATGTCTATGCCGTAGAAGCAGGGCCACTTGATCGGTGCCAGGGCCACGCGGAGGTGGACCTCCTGCGCTCCGGACTCGCGCAACATGCGCACCATGGCCTTGGTGGTGGTGCCGCGCACCACGGAGTCGTCCACCACCACCAGGCGCTTCCCGGCGATGTTGTCCCGGAGTGGGTTGAGCTTGCGCCGCACCCCAGCGGTACGCATCTCCGGGCTGGGCGCGATGAAGGTCCGGCCTATGTAGCGGTTCTTGACGAGGCCTTGGCCGTAAGGGATGCCGCTCTGGCGGGCGTAGCCCTCGGCGGCGGGCACACCGGAGTCCGGGACCCCCATCACCATGTCGGCCTCCACCGGCGCCTGCTGGGCCAGGAGCTCGCCCATTCGACGCCGGGCTCCATGGACCTCCTTGCCGTACAGCCGGCTGTCGGGTCGGGCGAAATACACGAACTCGAAGATGCACAGCTTGGGGTCGACCCGACTGGGGGAGAAGGGCCGAGCCGAGCGCCAGCCAGTGGCGTCGATCACGATCATCTCGCCCGGTTCGACCTCGCGCACGAAGTGAGCCCCGATGACGTCAAGTGCGGTGGTCTCCGAGGCCAGCACCCAGCCGGTGTCGGCCTTGCCCAGACACAGGGGGCGGAAGCCGTTCGGGTCGCGGACGCCGATCAGGTGACCGGCGTCCATGAGAACGAAGGAGAAGGCGCCCTCCAGCGCCGGCAGCACCTGGGTCAGCGCTTCCTCGAGGTCCCGGCCGTCGCTGCGCTCCCGGCCGTCGGGACGGAAGGCTGCGGCTATGAGCTCGGCGACCAGGTCGCTGTCACTGGCCACCACACCGGGGAGCATGCCGGCCTCCTCTGCCAGCTCCCAGGTATTGGTGAGGTTGCCATTGTGCGCCAGGGCGAAGCCCGACTCACCCGACGCCCGGTACACGGGCTGGGCGTTGCGCCACGTGCTGGAGCCTGTGGTGGAGTAGCGCGTGTGACCGATGGCCAGGTGGCCCTTGAGCGGGGCCAGGGTGCGGTCGTCGAACACGTTCGTGACCAGGCCCATGTCCTTGACGACGGTGACCATGTCCCCGTCGCTCACCGCCATCCCGGCCGATTCCTGGCCCCGGTGCTGAAGGGCGTAGAGGCCGTCGAAGGTGAGGTGGGCGACGGGCACGCCCGGGGCGTAGATCCCGAAGACCCCGCAAGCCTCCTTGGGGCGGCCGTCACCGGCTGGGTGATGGGCGCCGGCGGGGTGGTCCTCGTCGGCCTCCGATGAGGGCTGGTCCATCACCGGCCCATGTTCGCGCATGTCCCCCCTTGGCTGGCGACACGAGTCTCCTACCCTGGCCCGGTGATCGACCTCCACACCCATTCCACCGTCTCCGACGGCTCGGACGCGCCGCGCCGGATCCCGGAGCTGGCCGCCGAGGCGGGCTGCTCGGCCGTCGCCCTCACCGACCACGACCGCCTGGACGGCGTCGAAGAGGCCCGGGCCCGGGCCGATGAGCTGGGAATCACCCTGATCCCCGGCTGTGAGCTGTCCTGCGTCGCTCCGGCGGCGGCGGGTTCCATGCACGTGCTCGTGTACTTCGTGGAGCCGATCGAGGGGGCCCTCCAGGACAGGCTGGCCGAACTCCAGGACGTACGCGAAGACCGCAACCGTGCGCTGGCCGAGCGTCTCGGGGACCTGGGCCTGCCGGTGACCTACGACGAGATGCAGGAGGAGGCGGGGGGCTCGGGCGCTGGCCGTCCCCACGCCGCCGCCATCTTGGTCCGCAAGGGTGTCGTCGGGTCCGTGCGTGAGGCCTTCGAGCACTGGCTGGGGGACGGGCGGCCCGGGTACGTGGAGCGAACCCGTTTGGAGCCTGCCGAGGCCCTGCGCCTGGTCCGGGAATCGGGTGGCGTGGCGGCCGTTGCTCACCCGCTCAGCATGGAGCTGGAGGAAGCGGAGCTCGAAGGGACCATGCGGGAGCTGACCGAGCTGGGCATGGCGGGGATGGAGTGCATATACGGTCGCTACTCGGCCGCCGAGCGAGAGGATCTGGCGGACCTGGCCCGCCGCCTCGGCTTGGTGGTCACCGGCGGATCGGACCACCATGGCACCTACAAGCCCGACCTGCGGGTGGGCGTGGGCCAGGGTGACCTCGAAGTCCCCGACCGGACCCTCGAGGAGCTGGCCGGCCGGCGCCCTGCCTGACCGAGCCCTTCCTTTACCCGTTCTGGCTGCCAGAACGCCGGAGGGCCGCGATCAGGCGGGTGCGAGGGCGGCGGGGATGGCGTCGCGCCACGCCGCCTGTGCCTGGTCCATGCCCACGTCGAGCAGGCCTCGCACCACCAGCCGGTCCCCGCCCGCCGTGCCGAGCTCGGAGAGCTCGACGCCGGCCGCATCCGCACGCCGGCGGACCTGCTCGGCGGCGTCGTCCTCCACGCACAGCACGACCCGCGACGGGGACTCGGAGAACAGGGCGGCGTGGTCGTGGACCCCGCCCAAGTCGAAGCCCACGCCCGAGCGCACGGCCATCTCGGCCACGGCCACCCCGATGCCGCCGTCGGACACGTCGTGGATGCCCGCCGCCAGGCCCTCCTCCACCACCCCCCTCACCAGCTCGGCCAGCCGGGCGTGGAGGGTGAGGTCGAGCGGGGGCAGCGTGCCGCCCCGATGGCCGTGGACCTGTAGAGCCCACAGGGATCCGGCCAGCGTGGGCACGGTCCGGCCCAGGAGGAGCAGTCGTCCGCCCTGCACCATGCGCACGCCAGGTGGCCGGGCATCGAGGTGCTCGATCAGGCCCAGCACGCCGACCACCGGGGTGGGATCGATGTCCCTCCCCCTGCTCTCGTTGTAGAGGCTCACGTTGCCTCCGACGACGGGCATGCCCAGAGCCCGACACGCCTCGGCCATGCCGTCGATGGACTCGGAGAGCTGCCACATGACCTCGGGGTGCTCGGGGTTGCCGAAGTTGAGGCAGTTCACCAATGCCAGGGGCCGGCCGCCTGCGCAGGCCACGTTCAGGGCGGACTCGGCGACGTTCATGGCCGTTCCCTGGCGTGGGTCGAGCGCGCACCACCGGGCGTTGCCATCGGTGGAGATGGCCAGGGCCGCAGTGGGCGCTTCGGCGGAGGTCCGGGTGAGCCCGGGGGCCTTGAGCCGCAACACCGCGGCGTCACCGCCCGGGGGCTCGACGGTGTTCAGGAAGAGCTGGTGGTCGTACTGGCGGTAGACCCACGCCGGGTCGGCCAGCAGTGCCAGCAGGTCCTCCCCGCAGTCGACCGGAGGAGGCAGTTGGGCCGGGTCGGCGGCCCGCAGCTCGGCCAGATCGGCGGGCCGCGAGGCGGGGCGGTCGTACACCGGGGCGTCGTCGTGCAGGGAGGAGGCGGGCACGTCGGCCAGAACCTCGCCGCCCGGCCGTTCGAGTATCCGCAGCCGGCCACCGTCGGTGACCGTTCCCACTACCGTCGCCCGCACCTCCCAGCGGTTGCAGGTGGCCAGCACCTCGGTCAGGGACTCGGGGGTGACGATGGCCAGCATGCGTTCCTGGCTCTCGCTGGTCATCACCTCGAACGGCTCCATGCCGGGCTGGCGGCGGGCCACCTCGGATACGTACACGTCCATGCCCACGCCACCGCGGGCCGCGGTCTCGCTGGTGGCACAGGTGAGGCCGGCCCCACCGAGGTCCTGGATCCCGACCACCAGCCCGGCGTCGAGGAGCTCGAGGCAGGCCTCGATGAGGCGCTTCTCCTCGAACGGGTCCCCGACCTGCACGCTGGGGCGCTTCGCCTGCTCGGCCTCGGCGTCCCCGAACCCGGCCGAGGCCAGCACGCTGACCCCACCGATCCCGTCCCGCCCGGTGGTGGACCCGAACAGCACGGCGAGGTTGCCCACGCCGCTCGCCCGGCCAAGGACCAGGCGCGACTTGGGCAGGACACCGACGCAGAGCACGTTCACCAGCGGGTTCTCGGCATAGACCTCGTCGAAGACCACCTCGCCCCCGACCGTGGGCACGCCCACCGAGTTCCCGTAGCCGGAGATCCCGCTGACCACGCCCTCGAACAGCCACCGCGAGCGAGCCTCGCGGAGCGGGCCGAAGCGAAGGGAGTCCATCAGGGCCACCGGCCGGGCCCCCATGGTGAAGATGTCCCGGAGGATGCCGCCCACCCCGGTGGCGGCCCCCTGGTAGGGCTCGACGGCCGAAGGGTGGTTGTGGCTCTCGATGCGCACCGCTACCGCCACTCCTCCTCCCACGTCCACCACGCCGGCGTTCTCCCCCGGTCCCACCAGCACGTGGGGCGCCTCGGTGGGAAGCCGGCGCAGGTGGGCCCGCGAGGACTTGTACGAGCAGTGCTCGCTCCACATGACGGCGTACATGGCCAGCTCGAGATGGTTGGGGGCCCGGCCGAGAATGCCCTCGATGGCCACGAGCTCGTCGTCGGTCAGGCCCAATGCCATGTGCACGCTCGGTGCCCCGGAGCCGGAGCCGGCGCCTTCCATGGGCCCACCGTACAAGCGCGGGGTGTCCGGGAAAATGCATGCACCGGCTCATATTTCAAAGAGCGTTCAGCCCATGACTTGAATGTTCTTGCACCCTTGGTCCAGAATTTGCCAATGGCACCCCGAACCAAGCGGAACAAATCACCGATGACACAGGAGCACAAGGACGCCCTGGCCCAGGGAAGGGAGCAGGGTCGCTCCGTCCGTCGCTACCTCGACGCCCTCGAGGCTCATCGTCCAAAACGGGGTCGGAAGCGTACGCCGGAATCCATTCAGAAGCGGCTCGACGACATCGAGTCCAGGTTGGAAGCAGCCGACCCCCTTACCCGACTTCAGCTGCGCCAGGAGCGTCGAGATCTCCAAGCCGAGCTGGAAGCCAAGTCCAATGGCGTCGACCTGGCCCAGCTCGAGGAGGACTTCGTGCAGTCGGCCAAGGCGTATGGCGAGCGCAAGGGCATCACCTATGCGACATGGCGGGAACAGGGCGTCGACCCCGGAGTTCTCAGGCGAGCAGGGATCCGCAGGGGCAGCACCGACAGCTAGCGGAGGGCGGGAACGCTCGCCAGCAGTGAGCGCAGGAGGACCAGTCCGTCCTCGGACCCGAGCAGGGAGTCGCTGGCTCGCTCCGGATGGGGCATGAGGCCCACCACGTTTCGCCCTTCATTGCAGACCCCGGCTATGGAGTCAGTGGAGCCGTTGGGGTTGTCCACGTAACGAAGCACCACCCGGTCCTGGTCGCGTAGCTCGGCCAGGGTCTGAGCGGGGCAGGTGTAATTGCCCTCGAAGTGATTGATGGGGATGCGGAGCACCTGGCCGTTCTCCGCCGCCGAGGTGAGGACCGAATTGGCCGTCTCCACCCGAACGCTCACCATGGTGCAGAGGAACTTGAGGCCGCTGTTCTTCTGCAGCGCGCCGGGAAGAAGGCCGGCCTCGGTGAGCACCTGGAAGCCATTGCAGATGCCGACTACTGCGCCCCCGCGGGCAGCAAAATCGCCGACCGCGCTCATTACCGGCGAAAAACGGGCCACGGCACCGGGACGCAGGTAGTCGCCGTGGGCGAAGCCGCCCGGAAGGACCACCGCGTCCACGTCGGGGAGGGCGTTGTTGCCGTGCCACACGATGTCGGCCCCGGCGCCGAGGCCCTCCACCGCCTCCACCACGTCGTGCTCGCAGTTGGAGCCGGGGAAGAGCACGACCCCCACTCGTGCGGTCATGGGGCGGCCTCCCGGACGGGCGGCGATACCTCTATGGCGGCGTCCTCGATCACCGGGTTGGTGAGGAGGCGCCGGCAGAGGTCCTCGGCCGTCCGGCGGGCTTCCTCGGCGCTGGCGGCCTCGACCTCGAAGCGAATGGCCTTGCCCATGCGCACCCCGCGCACAGCACCGAAGCCGAGCGCCGGCAGGGTCCGCTCGACGGTGGCCCCCTCCGGGTCGGCGATGCCCGGCCGGAGCCGGACCTCCACCAGGACGTCGAACGTCGTCACGGGCGGGCCACCCCGTACCACTCCGAGAAGGGCTTGCCGGTGATGCGCTCGTAGCCCTCGACATAGCGCTGCCGCGTGGAATCGACGACCTCGGGCGGCAGCGATGGTGGGGGCGGGGACTTGTCCCAGCCGCTCCGCTCGAGCCAGTCCCGGAGCGGCTGCTTGTCGAACGAGGGCGGGGTGGTGCCGGGCCGCCATTGGTCCGCCGGCCAGAAGCGGGACGAGTCAGGCGTTAGAACCTCGTCGCATATGGACAGGTCGCCGTCTATGAAGCCGAGCTCGAACTTGGTGTCGGCAAGGATGATCCCCCGGTCTGCGGCCCATGCCGAGGCCCGGGCGTAGCAGGTCAGGCTCACCTCACGGGCCGCTTCGGCCACGCCGGTGCCCACCAGCTCGCAGGCTTGACCGAAGGAGATGTTCTCGTCGTGGCCCGACTCTGCCTTGGTGGAGGGTGTGAACACCGGCTCGGGAAGCTGGGCCGACTCCTCGAGCCCGCGCGACACGGGCTCGCCGTGCACCGTGCCGCCCGATCGGTACTCCTTCCATGCCGAGCCCGACAGGTAGCCCCGCACGATGCACTCGATGCTCAACATGTCGGCCCGTCGGACCAGCATGGTGCGGCCGGCGACGTCGCCGATCTCCGAGGCTGCCTCCGGGAAGTCGGCTGGGTCCACAGAGACCAGGTGGTTGGGGGCCACGTCGGCCAGCTGCTCGACCCAGAACGCCGTCATGGCCGTGAGGCATCTGCCCTTGTCCGGGATGGGCTCGCCCATCACCACGTCGAAGGCCGAGATGCGGTCCGACGTGACCATGAGGAGGTTGCCGTCCCCGGCGTCGAAGATGTCGCGCACCTTTCCCGTGCGCACCCTGGGCAGCGTCGTCACTCGACCGCCTCCAGCTCCTCGAAGATGCGCCCCGTGTGGCGCAGTGAACGGTCGAGGTCGAAGGCCTCGTCGAGGGCCTCCGCCTCCAGCGCCACATCGGGATCGGCCTCGAGCATCGTGCGCAGGTCCTTGCCCTGGCTCCATGCGGCCATGGCGTTGCGCTGGACGATCCGGTAGGCGGTGTCCCGGTCCAGCCCGGAGCCGACGAGGGCCAGCAGGACGGGCTGGCTGAACACCAAGCCATGGGAGCGCTCGAGGTTCTCGGCCATGCGCCGGGCGTCGACCTCCAGCCCCTGGACCACCGTGGCCATCTTGCGCAGGGAGTAGTACGCCAGGAGGCTGGCGTCGGGGAGGGCCACGCGTTCGACCGAGGAATGGGAGATGTCCCGCTCGTGCCAGAGGGCCACGTCCTCCAGGCCGGCGCCCAGGTATCCTCGAAGCAGCCGGGCCAGACCCGTGAGACGCTCGCATATCACCGGGTTGCGCTTGTGTGGCATGGCCGAGGACCCCTTCTGGCCTTTGGCGAAGGGCTCGTGCACCTCGCCCACCTCGCTGCGCTGGAGGTGGCGGACCTCGGTGGCGAACGCCTCCACGCCGGCGCCCACCGACGCGCAGGCCCACAGGTACTCGGCGTGGCGGTCACGGGCGATCACCTGCGTGGCGGGCACCGGGTCGAGCCCGAGCCGGCTGCACACCTGGGCCTCCACCTCGGGGTCGATGGTGCCGTAGGCGCCCACGGCACCCGAGAGCTTGCCCACGGCAACCGCTCGGCGGGCGGCGAGGAGGCGCCGGCGGTCCCGGTCGGCCTGGAGGCACCAGAGGGCCAGCTTGGCACCGAAAGTGATGGGCTCGGCGAACATGCCGTGGGTGCGCCCGACCATGGCCGTGTGGCGCTGCTCGAGGGCACGGTTCTTGAGCGCCGCCACCAGCGAGGTGCTGGCCTCTACCAGCAAGTCCGTGGACTTCACGAGCCTTGCCGACAGGGCGGTGTCCACCACGTCGTAGGACGTGAGGCCGTAGTGCACCCAGCTCCCCTCCGGGTGCCCGATGGCCTCTTGGACCACGTCCACGAATGCGGCCACGTCGTGGTCGGTGACCGCTTCACGCTCGGACACGGCCCGCACGAAATCGGCGGATACCACCGGCGCCCGCTCCCGCACCGTGCGCGCGACGTCAGCCGGCACCCGGCCCAGACCGGACCAGGCCTCGACAGCCAGCAGCTCGATCTCCAGCCAGGTGGCATAGCGCGCCTCGTCGCTCCAGAGCGCCGCCATCTCCGGTAGGGCGTAGCGAGGGATCATCGGGCGCCCTCGGCGCGGAAGCGGTCCAGCTTCTCCGCCATCTCTTCGTTGGTGATCGACAGCATCTCGGCCACCAGGATCCCGGCGTTGGCTGCGCCGTCGATGGCAACGGTGGCCACGGGGATTCCCCTCGGCATCTGCACCGTGGCATAGAGGGCGTCCACGCCTCCGAGAGCCCCGCCCGACAACGGCACCCCGACCACGGGCAATGTGGTGTTGGCCGCCACCACGCCTGCCAGGTGAGCGGCCATCCCGGCGCCGCAGATCAGGGCCGCGTAGCCGTCCGAGCGTGCCCGGGCGGCGAACTCGGCCACGTCGCCCGGGGTGCGATGGGCGGACATGACCCGCTCGTCGGCCTCGATGCCGAAGCGTTCGAGCATATCGACCGCCCCCCCCATCTTGTCCTTGTCGTTGGGCGAGCCCATGAGCACCGCTACCTTCACCGCATACCTCCGGCCTTGGTGTCATCGCTGTACCGCTGCGGCGCGGCGATGTCCCCCCGATACTGCATCCCCGGGAACGATATGTGGGCGACCGCCCGGTAGGCCCGTCGACGGGCCTGCTCGACGTCGGAGCCGAGGGCCGTGACGTCGAGGACCCTTCCCCCACTGGTCAGGAGGCGCCCGCCTGGGCCGCGCTCGGCGCCGGCGTGGAAGACGGTCACGCCCTCTACGGACTCCGCCTCCTCGACCCCGGTTATGACGTCCCCGGTCCGGGGAGAGGTGGGATAGCCACCGGCAGCCAGGACGACGGTGACGCATGCCTCGTCGGTGAAGGTGGGCTCTGCGGTCAGCTGGCCGGATGCCGCCTGGGCGAGGAGGGCGGCCAGGTCGCCGGCGTAGCGGGGGAGCACAACCTGGGCCTCGGGGTCCCCGAAGCGCACGTTGTACTCCAGCACCTTCGGGCCCTCGACCGTGAGCATCAGGCCGGCGTAGAGCACGCCGCGGTAGTCCACGCCCAGCCGTTGAAGCGCTGCCAGGGTGGGTGCCACCGCCCGCTCCATCACCTCCTCCACCAGCTCCGGCCCCGCCTCGGCGACCGGTGAGTAGGCGCCCATGCCGCCCGTGTTCGGTCCGGCGTCGCCCTCGCCCAGCCGCTTGTGGTCGCGCGCCGGCGCGAGGGGCACGGCCCGCCGCCCGTCGCAGACTGCGAGCACGGACAGCTCCGGGCCCAGGAGGCCCTCCTCGACCACCACCTTCCGCCCGGCATCGCCGAACGACGCACCCGACAGCTTGGCCCGGACGTCCTCCACCGCCTCCTCGACCGAATCGGTGACGAGCACGCCCTTGCCGGCGGCCAGACCGTCGGTCTTGACCACGTAGGGACCGGCCAGGGAGCGGAGGAAGCGGACGGCGGGCTCGACCTCGTCGAAGGCGCCGTGGCGAGCGGTGGGCACGCCTGCGTCCTCCAACACCTGCTTCATCCAGGCCTTGGACCCTTCGAGGCGCGCCCCGTCGGCCCCCGGCCCGAAGACCAACCGGCCTTCGCTCCGCAAGCGGTCGGCCAGCCCCTCCACCAATGGCTGCTCCGGACCTATGACGTACAGCTCGGCGTCGATCCCGGCGGGGTCGGTCCTGGCGCGGACGACCTCGCAGGTCCGTCCGAGCACGTGCGCCAGTGCGTGCTCGCGGCCGCCGCCGCCGACCACGCAGACCTTCACGACAGATGGACGAACTGATGACGGCTCGGGCCCACGCCGAGCAGGTGTATGGGGATTCTGGCCTCGGCGGAGATCAGGCTCACGAAGTCGCGGGCCTGGCCGGGAAGCTGCTCGACCTGCTCGGCGTCGCTCAGGTCCACCCGCCATCCCGGCAGCTCCTCGTAGACCGGCCGTACCTTGTGCAGCTCCGACTGGTGGTAGGGCGGGTACTGGTAGCGCTTGCCCTCGTAGTCGTAGGCCACGCACACCTTGAGCACGTCGAACTGGTCGAGCTTGTCGATCTTGGCCAGCGCCACCTCGCTGATGGAGTTGACCCGGATCGCCTGGCGCAGCATCGGGACGTCGAACCAACCGACCCGCCGGCGGCGGCCGGTGACCGTGCCGAACTCGCCGGCCCACTCGATGAGCCGGTCGCCCTCCTCACCGTGCATCTCGGTGGGGAACGGGCCACTGCCTACGCGGGTGACGTAGCCCTTGGCCACGCCGATGACCCGGTCTATCTGGCGAGGCCCGACCCCCGCTCCAGTGCACGCCCCGCCGGCAACCGGGTTCGAGGAGGTGACGTAGGGGTAGGTGCCGTGGTCGAGGTCGAGGAAGGTCGCCTGGGCTCCCTCGAGCAGCACGTTGGACCCGACGTCGAGGGCCTCGTGCACCATGGAGACGGTGTCGGCGATCATCGGCCCCATTCGTGGGAGGTACTCATCCAGGTAGTGCCCGGCGATGTCGTCGGCGCTGACGGGCAAGCGGTTGTAGACCTTGGCGAAGATCCGGTTCTTCTCCTTGAGCACGGTGTCCAGCTTCTGGCGGAAGATCTTGGCGTCGAGGAGGTCCTGCACCCGTAGCCCTACCCGGGTGGCCTTGTCGGCGTAGGCGGGGCCTATGCCCGACTTCGTGGTGCCGAGGCGGTTCTTGCCCAGCCATCGCTCGGTGAGCGTGTCCAGCTCCTCGTGGTACGGCATGACCAGGTGGGCATTGCCGCTCACTCGCAGGCGCGAGCAGTCGATGCCCCGCGAGGTCAACATGTCGACCTCGGCCAGCAGCGTGGCGGGGTGAACCACCACGCCGTTACCGATGATCGGCGTGATGTGGCCGTAGAGGACACCGCTCGGGACGAGCTGGAGGGCGAAGGTCTCGCCTTCGACGACGATTGTGTGCCCAGCGTTGTGGCCGCCCTGGTAGCGGACGACCATGTGCATCTCCTTGGCAACCAGGTCGGTGAACTTGCCCTTGCCCTCGTCACCCCACTGGGTGCCGACGACCACGGTTGCGGGCACGTCGCCGCATCCTAGGCCCAACCCGGTCTGATCGAGGCCTGAGCGCCGGGGGCGGCGCCGCTGGGTGATGGGCGCTCAGCGACGGCCGCGGTAGGGAACCGGCGCCCTGCTCACGGGCACTAGATCGCGGCGGTACTTGCGGTGCGTGCGCTCCACGGCCTCGTTGGCCTCGTTGCGGGCCCGGACCAGCTCCTTGCCCAATCTCTCGTTCTGGTCCTCCAGCTCCATGATGCGCTTGACGCCCTCGAGGTTTATGCCGGTGGCGGTGAGCTCGTGGATGCGGAAGAGACGTTCGATGTCCCCCTCGCTGTACCGGCGGCTTCCCCCCCGCGTCCGAGCCGGCTCCAGCAGGCCCTTGCGCTCGTAGACGCGCAGCGTCTGGGGATGCACACCGGCCAGCTCGGCGGCCACCGAGATCACGTACACGGCGCGCCTCTTGTCAGCCATCGGTCACCTCACTCCACTCCCAGGTGACGCCGGGGGGACTCGGCCGAAGCGGCAGCCAGCGCCTCCACCGCCTCCCGCTGCGCCTCGGTGAGCTGCTCCGGCACGGCCACCTCCACCGTGGCCAGCAGATCCCCCGCCCCGCTGGACGCCGGCACGCCGTGGCCGCGGACGCGGAAGACGCGGCCCGACCTGGTGCCGGGGGGGATACGCAGGCTCACCGGAGCGCCCAGGGTGGGCACCTTCACCGTCGCACCCAGGGCGGCCTCGGCGAAGGTCACGGGCAGGCGGAGGATGAGATCCTTGCCGCTGCGTCCGAACACCTCGTGCTGGCCCACCCGGACCACAACGTACAGGTCACCCGGCGGACCGCCGTTGGGACCGATTCCCCCACGGCCCTTCAACCGGATGCGCTGGCCGTCGTCCACCCCCGCGGGGATGCGCACCTTCACCTTGCGGGCCCGGCGCTCCACGCCGGAGCCCTGGCACTTCGGGCACGGCGTCTCCACGCGCATACCGGTGCCGCCGCATTGCGGGCAGGGCTGGCTGAAGGAGAACAGGCCCTGGTTCTCCGCCAGGACGCCGCGCCCCCCGCAGTTCGAGCAGATGACCGGGGACGTGCCCGGCGCCGCGCCGGTGCCCCCGCAGGTGTTGCACGCCGCGTCGCTGTTGACGTTGACGGTGGTGGTGACGCCCTCCACGGCGTCCTGGAAAGAGAGGTGCAGCTCGGTCTCCAGGTCGTCCCCGCGCATGGGCCCGGTGCGCGGCCGGGCGGACCCGGGGCGGCTGCGGTTGAACAGGTTGCCGAGGAGGTCGCCGATGTCGCCCAGGTCCTCGGCGCCGAACGTGCCGGAGAACCCTCCGGCTCCTCCCGGTCCTCCGGACCTGGTGCGGGCCCCGGCGAAGGGGTTGCCCACCGGACCCATGCGGCGGACCTCGTCGTACTCCTTGCGCTTGGCAGGCTCACCGAGCACCTCGTAGGCGGCGGAGACCTCCTTGAACCGGTCCTCCGAACCGGGGTTCTGGTCGGGGTGGTAGCGCTTGGACAGCTTGCGGAAGGCGGCCTTGATCTCCTTCTCGGAGGCGTTCTGGGGCACCCCGAGAACCTTGTAGTAGTCCTTCTCGAACCACTCCCGTTGCGGCGCCATCTGCTCTCCCTGGTCCCGGCCCCTCAGCCCTTGACCTTGACCATGGCCGGCCGCATCACGCGCCCCTTCCAGCGGTAACCCGCCCTGAGCACCTCGACCACCTCGGGCGTGGTGCTGCCGCCCTCGCCCTCCTCGTGCAGCACAGCGTCGTGCTCGTTGGGGTCGAAGGGCTGCCCGAGCGGGTCCACCCGCTCGAGGCCACTGCCTTCGAGGATGTCCAGGAGCGAGCGGTAGACGGGCTCCAGTCCCTCGGTGCCGTGGGCCAGCGCCAGGTCGAACGTGTCGAGGGCAGGCAGCAGGTGGGCGACCAGCTCCTCCGTCGCCCGCTCGATGTGCTCCGTCTGCTGCCTGACGACTCGCTTCTTGTAGTTCTCGAAGTCGGCATGGAGGCGGCGCAGCTGGTCGAGGTAGTCGTCGCGCTCCAGAGTGAGGCGGCCGAGCTCGGAGACGTCCTCGGCGATGGCCTCCTCGGCCTGCTCGACAAGCGAGTCGGCGATAGCGACCTCGTCTTCCTCCCCTTCCTCCCCAGCCGGAACGTCGCCGCCGACCGGCCCGGGGTCGGAGACTGCCTTGCTGTCGGAGCCCGGGGGGTGGCCCGTAGGGCGGGACCCAGGCGGGGCAGGGGCCCCCGCCTGGGAGGGACCCTGAGGGTCAGGACCCGCCGGACGGTCAGTCGTCGCCAAAGGCTCGTCCGACATCACGGCCGCTCGTCGTCGACGATCTCGGCGTCAACCACCTCTTCGTCGGCCGGGCCGCCGGTGGGTCCGCCCCCGGGCTGCTCCTGGGACGCCTGCTCGTACAGGCGCTGGGCGAAGGTCTGGCTGGCCGTCATCAGGCCATCGGTGCTGCGGCGGATGGCCTCGATGTCCGAGCCGCCGAGCGCATCCTTGACCTCCTTCAGCGAGGACTCCAACCGATCCCGCTCGTCGCCGATGAGCTTCTCGCCCTGCTCTCGGAGCAGCTTCTCGGTCTGGTAGACGAGGCTGTCGGCGTTGTTGCGGACGTCGGCCTCCTCCTTGCGCTGGCGGTCCTCCTCGGCGTGGGCCTCGGCGTCGCGCACCATGCGGTCGATCTCGTCCTTGTTGAGGGAGGACTGACCGGTGATGGTCATCGACTGCTCCTTGCCCGTGGCCCGGTCCTTGGCCGACACGTGCACGATGCCGTTGGCGTCGATGTCGAAGGTCACCTCGATCTGGGGGACGCCCCGTGGGGCCGGAGGCAGGTCCACGAGCTGGAACTTGCCGAGCGTCTTGTTGTAGGCGGACATCTCCCGCTCGCCCTGGAGCACGTGGATCTCCACCGACGGCTGCATGTCCTCGGCGGTGGTGAACACCTCGGAGCGCCGGGTGGGGATGGTGGTGTTGCGCTCGATGAGCTTGGTCATGATGCCGCCTCTGGTCTCGATGCCCAGCGACAGCGGCGTGACGTCGAGGAGGAGCACGTCCTTGACGTCACCCTTCAGCACACCGGCCTGGATGGCGGCGCCCACGGCCACCACCTCGTCGGGGTTCACCCCCTTGTGCGGGTCCTCGCCGGTGAGGCCCTTGGTGAGCTCGACGATGGCCGGCATCCGGGTGGAGCCCCCCACGAGGATCACGTGGTCGATGCTTCCCCTGCTGAGCCCGGCGTCCTTGATGGCCTGCTCGAACGGGCCCCGGCAGCGCTCGACGAGGTCAGCGGTCATCTCCTGGAACTTGGCCCGCGTGAGCTTGAGATCGAGGTGCTTCGGACCTTCGCTGGTGGCGGTGATGAAGGGCAGGTTGACGTTGGTCTCGGTGACCTGCGACAGCTCGATCTTGGCCTTCTCGGCCGCCTCCTTGAGGCGCTGAAGGGCCATCTTGTCCTTGGCCAGGTCCACGCCCTCGGTGTTCTTGAACTCCTTGACCAGCCAGTCGATAACCCGCTGGTCCCAGTCGTCGCCGCCGAGATGGGTGTCACCGTGCGTGGACTTCACCTCGAAGACGCCCTCGCCGATCTCCAGCACGGAGACGTCGAAGGTGCCCCCGCCGAGGTCGAACACCAGGATGGTCTGCTCCTGGCCCTCCTTGTCCAGGCCGTAGGCCAGCGCTGCGGCGGTGGGCTCGTTGATGATGCGGAGGACCTCCAGGCCGGCGATCTGGCCCGCCTCCTTGGTGGCCGTGCGCTGGGCGTCGTCGAAGTAGGCCGGCACGGTGATGACGGCCTGGTTCACCGTGTCGCCCAGGTACGCCTCGGCGTCGCGCTTCAGCTTCTGGAGGATCCGCGCCGAGATCTCCTGGGCCGAATAGCGCTTGCCGTCGATCTCGATCTTCCAGTTGGTGCCCATCTGGCGCTTCACGGAGCGGATGGTGCGGTCCGGGTTGGTGATGGCCTGGCGCTTGGCCACCTCGCCTACGAGAACCTCGCCGGTCTTGGAGAAGCCCACCATGGACGGGGTGGTGCGCGCTCCTTCGGCGTTGGGGATCACGACGGGCTCGCCCGCCTCCAGCACGCTGACCACGGAGTTGGTGGTCCCGAGGTCGATTCCGACTGCCTTGGCCATGATGCAGCTCCCTCCAGGGGGTGGTTGGTTACATTCGAACTTGTGACAGGTTCAACGCTAGCAAAGTTGAGCGTTTCACTGTCAACCTTTCCCGGAGTGCTGTCTATTCCTCGCGATCCCCCGTCAGTCGTCGTCCTTCTTGTTGCCACCCCCCTTCTTGCCTCGATCCTCGTCGTCTTCCTTGCCGCCTCCGGGCTCGGCTGGCGACCGCCTGAGCGTCGTGGCGGTGGTCGTGGTGGTCGCCGGCGGGGCTGCTGCCGGGGCCAGCAAGGCCAGGTGGGCCTCGACCTCCCCGGCAGCCGAGAGCACCTCCGCGGCTCGCCCGGAGCTGATCTGGCCCTGCTCTCGGTATCGAGTCACCGCCCTGCGCAGCGCCGCCAGCTCGCCCCCAGCGCGGCCGCTGTCGCCCGACTCGGCCGCGGCTCGAACCCGCGCCACCCCAGCTCGAAGGTCGGCTGCGGCCTGGTCCGAGAGGCCCTGGTCGTCGCGGCCACAGGCGAAGGA
>JALYGF010000072.1 GCA_030777325.1 Actinomycetota bacterium
CCGCCGCCGGCGACGCTGCCGGCGGCGGCGGGATACGGAACTGGCGCAGGCCGTAGCGCGACACGGCTGCGAAGACCGGTGCGGCGACGATCCCCCCGAAGATGGGCGTGGGCTCGTCGAGGATCACGATGGCGGACAGCTCGGGGCGCTCCGCGGGCACGAAGCCGGCGAAGCTCGAGACATAGGCCCCCTCCTGATAGCCCCTTGCGCCTTCGAGGGGCTTGCGGGCAGTGCCCGTCTTGCCTGCCACCCTGTAGCCGTCGATGGCCGCCAGCTTGCCCGTCCCCACGCGGACGACCTCGGAGAGCATGGCCGTGACCTGCTGAGACGTGCGGGCGGAGATCACCCGGCGGCGGTCCGATTCAGGCGTGGGTTGGGGCCGGCCGTCGCTGCCCACCGTGGCCTTCACCAGCTTGGGAGCCACGTACTCACCGCCGTTGGCCACGGTGTTGTAAGCGGCGAGCATCTGCATCCCGGTCACCGCCACCCCCTGGCCGATAGGCACCGTGCCGATGGACGTGCCCGACCACTTGCCCGGGTCGAGGAGGATGCCGCTCGACTCGCCGGGGAAGGCCAGTCCCGTCTTCTTCCCGAAGCCGAAGGCGCGCAGGTAACGGTCGATGCGGTCCTTGCCCAGCTTCTGGCCGATCATGATCGAGCCCACGTTGGACGAGTTGGCCATCACTTCCGTAATCGACCAGCTCTCCACCGGATGCGGGTCGTGCTCCTTGAACACGTGGTCAGCGACCTTGATGGTGCCGGGGACCGACATCTCGTCCTCCGGGCGCACGACTCCCTCCTCCAGGGCGCCGGAGATGGTGATCATCTTGTTCACCGAGCCCGGCTCGTAGACGTTGGTCAGCGCCATGTTCCGGTCGGCGGGCCGGGGGGCACCGCTCTTGGAGTCAGTGGCCAGGTTGGCGAGGGCCAGCACCTCCCCCGTGCGAGTCTCCATGACGATGGCCATCCCACCCTTGGCCTTGGCCGTGACTATCTGCCCTGCGAGGGCCCGCTCGGTCTCGTGCTGCATGGACCGGTCGATGGTGAGCACGAGGTCGTCACCCCGGGCCGACGGGCGCGACTGGCGAAGGCCGCCCGGTATGGCCCGGCCGTCGGGATCCTGTTCCAGGATGATCTTGCCGGGCCGGCCTGCCAGCCGCTTGTCGAACTGCGTCTCCAGTCCCGACAGCCCCTCGTTGTCCAGACCCACCCGGCCCAGAAGTGGCGCGGCCAGATCGCCGGCGGGGAGGAAGCGCTCCGGTTCGTCGATGACGTCGATGCCCGGGCGCGCCAGGTCGCGCACCTGCTTGGCGACGGCGTCGTCGACCTTGCGGGCCAGGTAGACGAAGGACGACTCGCGGGTCAGGCGGTCCTGCAGCTCGCCGACGCTCTGGTCGAGGATGGGCGCCAGGGCCCGTGCCGTGGCCAGGGGGTCCTTCACGGTGCGGGGATCAGCGGTGACGGTGGACTGGCGCACGGTGAGCGCCAAGTCGTGACCGTTGCGATCGAAGATGGACCCTCGCTCGGCCGGGAGCACGACGCTGCGCACCCGCTGGGACTCCCCCACGTTCACGTACCGGTCGGCAGCGACCCCCTGGATCATCACCAGGCGGCCGGCCAGGAGGAGGAAGCCCACCATGATCGCACCCAGGGTGAAGGTCATCCGGGCCTTGGCCCGGGGCATGCGCCGGGGCCTGCTCCGGGCGGTGACAGCGGGCCGGTGGCGATCCGGTCGCCCGAGGCTCGGCCGGCGGAGGGCGGGACGGGCCTGCACCCGGGCGGGGGCGGCGGCCGGGGCACGCCTGCTAGTTCCCCGGCCCGGGCGTCGATCCCGAGGTGGGACCGGCGGTGGGGTCACCTCGTGGCCAGTTGACGCTTGACGCTCGACCAGTCGTCGGTGGCCGACTCGTCCTTCTTGCCACCGGACGACGTGGTGGGCTGGCCCGACGCGGTTCCGGTGGGCGAGAGGTAGGTCACGCCCGGCGGCGGCACCATGCCGAGGCGCGACTGGGCGGCGGCGACCACGCGCGAGGGCGATTCGAGCTGGGCGACCTGAAGGCGAAGCCGTTCGTAGCGCGCCTGCTCCTCCGCCGCCTTGGCCTGGAGCTTCTCCAACTCGAACTGGCCCTGGGCCAACGCCACGTGGGAAACCACCAGGCCGAGCACGCAGGCGACGACGACCGCAGTTACCGCGCATGCCAGCAGGCGCCTGCGCCGAACCGTGTCGGCCGCCCCGCCGGCCCTTCCCTTGTCGACGACGGTCAGGCGGTCTGCGGGCCCCGGCCGCCGCTCGAGCGGCCTGGCGTCCCGGCGGAGCGGGGAGGCGACCGCCGTCATCGGACTGCCTCGGAGGCGGCGATGCGCTCACAGGCACGGAGCCGGGCGCTCTCCGCCCGGGGGTTGGCGGCGACCTCGGCGGGCGAGGGCTTGCGGGCGCCCCGGTTGAGCAGGCGCACCAGCGGAACTGCTCCGCATACGCATGGCAGAAGCGGAGGACAGGTGCAACCGCCGGAGGCGGCGCGGGCGAAGCGGTCCTTCACGATGCGGTCCTCACCCGAGTGGTACGCGAGGGCCACGCATCGGCCGCCGGGGCCGAGGAGGGCGATGGCAGAGTCGATCGACGGGCCGAGCACGTCCAACTCCTCGTTCACGGCCAGGCGGATGGCCTGGAAGGTGCGCCGGGCCGGATGGCCGCCGGTGCGGCGGGCCGCGGCCGGGATCGCGGCCCGGACCACCTCGGCCAGCTCGCCGGTGGTTTCGATGGGCCTTGCCTCCACGATGCGCCGGGCAATCCGCCGGGCGAAGCGGTGCTCGCCGCTGGCCGCCAGTAGGCGGCTCAAAGTCGACTCGTCGGTGCCGTTCACCACATCGGCAGCGGTGCGCGCCTGCGAGCGGTCCATGCGCATGTCGAGCAGCGCATCGGCCCGGTAGGAGAAGCCCCGCTCCGCCTCGTCGAGCTGGGCTGAGCTCACGCCGAGGTCGAACAGAACGCCCGACAGTGGTCCGTCCACGAGCGTGGCCAGGGCGTCGAAGCGTGCCTGGTGCAGAGCGGCCACCCGGTCCCCGAAGTCGGCGAGGGACTCGCTGGCTGCGGCGACGGCTCGGGCATCACGGTCGACGCCCACCAGGCGCAGGTCGGGCCGCGACTCCAAGAGGGCCGCCGCATGTCCAGCGCCCCCTACGGTGGCGTCGACCACCACGCCCGGCGGCACCTCGACCATCAGGGCGACCACCTCAGCCACCATCACGGGCTGGTGCCCGAACGCCTGGCTCATCTGCAGCCCCTCGACCGGCTGGGCGCTGACGGGGTATTTCCCCGCACAACGGGGATGGGAGCGGGCGGAGTTGGGCTCTCCCACCCTCCCGACCGAGGGGCAGCACATGGGCCACGCGTCATTGCTGGTGCTCTTCGTACTCTTCTCTCTGGGGTCCTTCTTCGTAGTGCCGTTCAGCTCTCCTCTTGGGTCAGGGCCCGCTCGGCGGGCTCCACCTTCTGCGACCACACGTCCGGGTTCCACAGCTCCACCCGCTCGATGGCTCCGTGCACCAGGACGTCCCCCTCCAGGCGGGCAAAGGCCCGCAGGTGCTGGGGTATGGCGATCCTGCCCTGCTTGTCCACGTCGACCTCGGCGGTGCCCGACGACCAGAGCCGGGCCATGTTGCGCTCCTCGGGGCTCAGGTCCTGTGCCGTCTCCCGTGCCTCCATCTGGACCTCGAAGGCCTCGGGCGTCCACAGAGCCAGGCAGCGGTCGTAGTACTGGGTGAGGTAGCCCCCGTGCTCGAAGGAGCTGCGGAATTTGGCGGGCAGGATGATGCGGCCCTTGAGGTCCAACGAGTGCTCGTACCGCCCGAAGAACCTCGCCACGCTGTTGATCGCTCCTCACGTCTGGTTCCCCTGTGCTCCCACTCCGTCCCGCTACCGGCCACCGCACTGGTGTGATTCACCACTTCGAACCACTTGACGCCACTTTACGACCACTATCCCCCACCGTCAACCCCCAAGGCCCCCTATTGACCCTTGGCCGCGGCGGACCGGTCATGTGGCCCACAAGAGACGCACAGGGACGCGCCCGCCGGGCGCGGGGCGCCGGGGGCTGGTGTCCGCTCGGGCCACCCTGGTCGGCGCCGTCCCTCGCACGACCTCGGCCAGCGCGCCCGGGACGCGTTCAGCTGGTCGCTTGGCCTTCGGCCAGTGGTTCCGACATGGACGGGGCGGCCCGGGCACCGAGCGCCTGAGGGCTCGGCGCGTCCCCCGCCATTACCGCGGCGGCGACGAACACGACACCCCAGGAGATGGCTGTGAGCGACCATCCCAGGCCGATGCTGGAGCTGGCGTTCGGGTACAACAACGACGTCACCCCGAGAAGGGCGGGGAGGAGGCCGGTGACCCACGCCGTGCGCCTCCAGCCGTCAGGACGCAGGCTCGCCGTCACACCCACCGCCATGACGGCGAAGCTGAAGGCCGCCATGAAGCCGTAGTGGCCCATGAAGCGATGACTGTCGGTGACGGTCTCCTGCAGCCTCAGGTTGGTGGATGCCAACCCGAGCAGCGGCACGGTGGCGACGCCGACCAGGCCGACCATCACCCAGCTGACTCTGGAGACGCTGAACGAAGCGAAGAAGTCACGCCCGGTGGGATGAAGAAGCGCGGCAACGGCCGTCACCGCGGCGGCGTAGCGCAGTGGATTGGACCGGACAACTGCGTCCACGTTACCGGACATGCCAGCGGCCAAGACCAGCGCTGCGGCGGGAACCAGCGCCATCAACATGGCGGCGACGTTGTTCTCGGGCTGCCGCAGCTGGGCGAGCAACCCCGACACACCAGTGGTGAACAGAAGCCCGTAAGTGACGTCGTGGATGCGATGGTTCGCTTCACCGAAGTGCGCCATCCCGAGGTTGATGACGTCGAAGGTGATCAGTCCGATGATGCCGGCCACCGCAAGCGTTGCCATGACGTAGAAACCGAAGATGGGCGACGCACGAAGCGAACCCACGATGTCTCGGAGGACGTGGGCCATCAATGTCGCGGGGTCCCGGGCGGCGGCCTGTGGTCACCTCCGCCGCCGGACGGTGCGGGCCTGACGTCTCCTGCGGGCCCGGCAGGCGGCGCGTGGCCACCAGGTCGGGAGCCACCCGGATCGCCACTGTCTGCACTGCCGCTGGTGACCACCTCGAAGAGGTCGCCGCCGACCCAGAGCAGCACGACGAGGCCGATGACGCCGACCACCTTCTGCCAGAGTGATGCGCCGGTGGTCGAGGCGCCCCGAGCCAGGGGGCTTGCATCCCGTCCCACGCTGCCGCGCTCGGCCGCGGCCAACCTCATCCGTCGGCGCCGGTACGCCGGCGAGTTCCCCGTCGCAGACCGCGAAGGAACCGGGGATCTTCTCCCTCTTGCAGGCGCTCGAGCATCACCTGAGCCTCGTCGTCCGTGAGGCTTCCTTCATCGACGGCCGCCCTCACCCTCGCTCGGGCATGCTTGAGTTGGATCTCCCGGACCGCGTCGTCGAGCTCACCGGCCCCGCCGGCTGCCCTCAGGCGCGTCGCCTCCTCGTCGGTGAGGCGGCCGGCCTCGACCATCCTGTCGAGTCGCTCGATGATCCGGATACCCCGTTCAGCGCTGATGTGGCTGTGCCTGCGGTGAACCATGACCTCCACGTTAAGGAGACAGTCTGTCTGCGTCAAGCCAACTCGTCTCCCTGGTCCTCGGGAATCTATGCTGCGGTGTGCCGGGGAATCCTGCGAGGGGACGGATGCCGCGACTCTGGGCTGACACGATGGACAGTCATCGCCGCCAGGTGAACGACGCCATCCTGGACGCCACCGCGCAGCTCATCGCCGAGCATGGACCCTTCTCGGTGGCGATGTCCGCCATCGCCGAACGGGCCCAGATCGGTCGAGCCACGCTGTACAAGTACTTCCCCGACGTGGAGTCGATTCTCTTGGCCTGGCATGCGCGCCACTTCGCCGAGCACCTGAACGAGCTCAAATCCCTGACTGAGGCTGAAAAGGTCACGCTCCAGGACCTGACGGAGTTCATCCACCACCAACGCCGCCATAGCCCGAGCCGCAATGGAGCAGATGTCCTCGGCACTCTGGCTCATACCCTTGCCTGGGCGGGCGGCGTCCCCGGAGGGGCGATCGAGGACGAGATCGTCGCCGTCCTGACTCGTCTGTTGACCCGGCTCGGGCGCGACAAGGAGGTACGAGACGACGAGGACCCGCAACTATTGGCCCGATGGCTGCTCCATGCGTCGCATGCACCCAACGACCTCGCCGACCGGGCGGTGTCCCAACTGGTAGCCGACTCTCTGGCGCCCAGGGCGATCCGGCGACGTGCGGGACGAGCTGTCAGGCCCGTTCGACGAAATCCTCATCCGGAGGGGGGCCACTGATCGCAATGCTCGAGGTGCTCGACCACGGAGAGCTGATCGCCCTCGCTTTCGACGACCTGCTCAAGTACCACGGCAGGAGCTCCATCGGCGGCGTGGCGCACGGCTTCAAAGTCTTGGAACGCGCCCTGCCGATACTGGGCGACGGGGAACCACCCGAGCGCTACGACATCCAGGTCGAGACAGCCTTTCCGGGACCGGGTGCACGCGACGCTTTGGAGATGGTGGCCCGGGCGGTGACCGGTGGGCGCTACCGGGTGCTACCCGAGCTCGGCGCCCACGCCCCTGTCGCGCCCCAGGGCAGATATTTCTTCCGCCTCGGCTACCGCGGCGCGGTGGTCGACCTCACCTTGCGCCACGAGTTCGCCAGCGACGAGTTGGTCCAGCTGGCACGACTCGACTCGCACACTCCGGCCCAGGAGGAGCGCTTCACGTGGCTCAAGCACGACATGGCGTCCAGGCTCATGGCAATGCCGGCCGAGGAGGTCTACGACGTCGGCGGGCCTGCACCCTCCGGCGCCTACGGCAGCTGAGCCACCAGCGCCGCCTCCACGTCGTCCGCGCTCCCGTCCAGAGCCACCACCGACTCATCCAGGACCGCGGCCGCCTCGCGGCGCTCCTCGCCGCTCAGCGCCAGCACCTCGAGCAGGCGCAGTGGCTCCCAGGCCAGAGGAACGGCGCACTGGAACAGAGCCCCGTGGCGGCTACGGCGCTGCGCCATGCCAACCACCTTGCGGCCCTCCACCATCACCTCGCCGGGACCGAGCCCGGCGAAGCACACCATCGACGACCACGGCGACCTCACGATGCCGCCGCGGTGTACCTGGGCACCCGGCACACCAAGGGCGGTGAGCGCCTCGGCCCAGGCGCTGCCGAGCCACCCGAAGGCTCGGCCGACGTCGTCGTCCCACAGTGGGTCGGAGCGGGGGACGACGACATCCACCCATGCCACGGCCCCGGGCTCCACGAGCACCGCCCCTCCTCCGCTGCGCCGCCGCACCACGTCGAGCCCCGCCGCCGAGGCCGCCGACCGGTCGACGTCTTCGATGGGCTGGGTGGAGCCGAGCACCACCGCCGGGCCGGCTGGCCGGCAGAGGCGAACCATCCGCGCCGTGCCCGGCGGGATGCCCAGGTCGTGCAGGGCACCGGGGTGGCGGTGCTCGGCGAAGACGGCCCAGGAGCCCGGCGGCGCTTCCCTCAGGCTGACTGTGCCGACAAGCTCGACGCCGGCCTCAGGTACGGCTCCCAGTCCGGGCGCACGCCGCCGGTGGCAGCCAGCACCCATAGGCGCTCGCGGGGGGCAACCGGGGTCCGTTTGAGTGACAGCGGGGTCTCGTGGAGGAAGAGGTCCTGCTTGCGGTTGTTGCACGGCCGACACGCCGCCACCACGTTCTCCCACGTGTGGGTACCGCCGCGGCTTCGGGGTACGACGTGGTCGATGTTCTCTGCCGCGCTCCCGCAGTACTGGCAGCGGTGGCCGTCGCGCGCGAACACCGAACGGCGGTTCAGGCCGATGCGAGCCTGGTAGGGGACCTTCACGAAGTAGCCGAGGCGCACCACCGAAGGCTCGGGGAACTCGAGGCGCTCGGAACGGAAGCAACCCTCCGAGGAGTGGACCAGCTCGGCCTTCTCGGCCAGCACGAGCACCACGGCGCGACGCGTGGAGACCAGGCAGAGCGGCTCGAATGTCGCGTTAAGCACGAGCGCCCTCGACATGCCGGTCCTACCCGGCGGGAGGTGGTGGGAGTTGCATGCCGGGCAGGCTACCCCAGCCCCCTTCGCTGCATCCGACACCATCGCAGGTAGGTAACCACGTCACCAGGTGACGGGAGCCGCTTGCTGTCGCCGTACATGGTCTCGAGGCGAAAGGCCAGGTAGGAGGGGTCGGGCAAGGGCAGGTGGGGACTTCGCCGCCACCATCCCGGTACCGACAGGGCCAGAGCCTGGCGTACCGCCACCGGCCACAGCCACGGACGCACCAGCAGGGCTGCGACCACCTCTCGGGAAACAGGCGCGCCGGGTGACCTCACACGCCGAGGAAGCCGACCCGGGCGCCGCCCAGCAGGCCTCCGTCACCGCCCAGCCCGGCGGGCACGATGCGGGTGCCCTTCGAGAAGTCCAGGCATGCCGAGCGGTCGATCTCGGCTTGGGCGGCGGCGAAGAAGGGCTCACCGAAGCCAAGGGCCACCCCGCCGCCCACCACCGCGAGGCCCAGGTCCAGGAGGTTGGCGACCGACGCCACCGCGCGGCCCACGAGCACGCCGGTGCGCTCGACGACGTCGGGCGGGGCCTCCTCAGGACGGCGGCCGGTGATGGCCTCTATGGACGGGCCCGACGCATATGCCTCGAGGCACCCGTGCGCTCCGCAGCCGCACCGCCGGCCCTCGGCCTCGACGATCATGTGCCCCACGTGGCCGGCGTTTCCGGCTGCGCCGTGCAGGAGGCTGCCGTCGAGGACGATGCCTCCGCCCACACCGGTGGACACCACCATGGCGATGAAGTCCTCCGAACCCCTGGCCGCCCCCACCCAGCCCTCACCGAGCGCCAGCGCCTTGGCGTCGTTGTCAACGAAGGTCGGCAGACGAGTGGACTGGGCAAGGCGGCGGCGCAGGGGGAAGTCCCGCCACACCGGGATATTGAGGGGCGACACCTCCTCACCACCGGGCCCCATGGGGCCGCCGCAGCCAACGCCGCAGGCCACCTCGTCACCGGTGCGAACCTCATCGATGAGCGACAGAAGGGTGGAGAACACTTCCTCGGCGCTGTCGCCCGAGGTGGGGACCCGGCGGCTGCTCAGGACCTCGCCGGTGTCGCTCACGACGGCGGCCGCCAGCTTGGTGCCCCCGATGTCGATGCCGAGGGCCCGGGCCATGGCCGGACCGTAGCGCCTCCCGCCTCCGGAACGAGGCGCTCAGGGTGCTCACAGGCGAGGTCACTAGGGTTGCGCTTCCGTGGCCCGGCAACCGACGACCACCACCGGACTGACCTTCGCCGAGGCCTTCGAACGGGTTGTCGGCAACGTGGAGCGGGTGATCCAGGGCAAGACCGACGCCATCCGCCTGGCCGTCTGCTGCCTGGTGGCGGAGGGCCATCTGTTGATCGAGGACGTGCCCGGCGTGGGCAAGACGAGCCTGGCCAAGGCCATGGCCGCGTCTCTGGGGTGCACATGGCATCGCGTCCAGTTCACCCCGGACCTGCTCCCCTCCGACGTGACGGGCGCCAGCGTCTACAACCGGGGCACCGGTGAATTCGAGTTCCGCCCGGGGCCGGTGTTCGCCAACCTCCTGGTGGCCGACGAGGTGAACCGCGCCTCGCCCAAGACGCAGTCCTCGCTCCTCGAGGCCATGGAGGAGCGCCAGGTGACGGCTGACGCACGCACCTACCCGCTCCCCTCGCCGTTCATGGTGATCGCCACCCAGAACCCGATCGAGCACGAGGGCACGTATCCCCTTCCCGATAGCCAGCTCGACCGGTTCCTCATGCGGGTGCCCATGGGCTACCCAGACCGCTCCTCGGAGATCGCCATGCTCGACACGCACGGGTCGGGCTCCACCAGAGCCGTCGACGATCTCGGCGCCGTCGCCTCCCCTGCCCAGGTCCATGCCATGGTGCGTGCCGCCCGCAGCGTGCACGTGGCGGCTTCGATCAAGGCCTACCTGGTCGACGTTGCTGAGGCCACCCGCCGCCACGCCGGCCTGGCGCTCGGAGTCTCACCCCGGGCCACACTGGCCCTGCAGAGCGCGGCCCGCGCCCGGGCCGCCTCGGAGAGCCGGGACTTCGTGGTGCCCGACGACGTCAAGGCGCTGGCCGGGCCGGTGCTGGAGCACCGCCTCGTCGCGTCCACCTCCGCGTCGCTGACCGGCGTCGGTCCCGGCGAGGCACTGCGGGACGCGCTGGCCTCGGTACCGGTGCCCGTGGGAAGGGCCTGAGGCGGGTGCCCACCCGGAGGGGCTGGACCCTCTGCGCAGCAGTGGCGCTCCTCGCCGTGCTGGGCCGCCTGCTCGGGGTGATGGAGATGATCGTGGCCGCCGCCACGGGTTCAGCCCTCCTGGTTGCAGCAGTCGCCTACGTGCGGGCCACGCCGGTGCGGGTGAAGGCCGACCGGGTCGTGCGGCCGCCGAGGTGCCACGCCGGCGCGACCGCCGACGTGGAGGTCACCCTCCGCAACGCCGCCCCCGGGAAGAGCGGCCAGGCGCGACGCACACCCACGCTCGGCGTCCAGGACCCCTTCGGCAGCGCGGGCGAAGCGGGCCGGCGCTGGGCCCGCTTCCGGGTCGCTCCCATCGAGCCCGGCCAGGCGTTGACGGCGACCTACCAGCTCCCGGGCGAGGAGCGCGGCGTCTACGAGCTGGGCCCCCTCGCCGTACGCCTCGAGGACCCCTTCGGGCTGGCGGCCCGGCAGGTGGCCGAAGCCGCGCCGTTGGCGCTGGTGGTCTACCCGAGGATCGAGGTGCTGGACCCCCTGTTTTCGGCCGCGGGCAACCGTAGCGACCAGGTCCGCCCAATCGCCCACGCCGCCTCGGTCGACGGCGACCTCGACGCCCTCAGGGAGTACCACCTGGGCGACGACCTTCGGCGGGTGCACTGGAGGGCCACAGCCAAGCGGAACGAGGTGATGATCCGCCAGGACGATGTTCCCGTGCGCAACGCCGCCACCGTGGTTCTCGACCTGCGCGCCGGCGTGCACTCCTCGGCCAGCTTGGAGACGGCCATCTCGGCTGCAGCCAGCGTCGTGCACAGCGCCTGGCGGCGGCGCTGGCCGGTGCGCCTCGTCACCAGCGACGGAGCGGACTCCGGGCTCGCCGCCGGGCACGCCCATATGGAGGCGATCCTCGAGCGCCTGGCCTTGGCCCGGACCCAGGAGGGCACAGTGCCCGCGCCGCTCCCCGCGCCCTCCGGCAGGTGGAGCAGGGACGGGATGCTGGCCGTCATCACCACCGCTACCGTTCTCGATCGTCCCGCCACCGGAGCGCCGGCCGGCGCGGTCGGGCCCATCCTGGGTGGCCGGGGCGGGCGTGCCGACGTGCTGGTGATCGTCGACCAACAGGAAGGGGGCCAACAGGCCACGCCCGGCGCCGAACGGTTGCCTTGGTATCTGGCGCGCCGGCCGATACACGTGAGCACCGGCCAACCGCTGGCACCTGCCTGGGCCAGGGCCGTGGGCGCCGGCCACCGTCGCCGGGTGGACGCGTCCAGCTCGTGACGTCCGCGGCACGGAGGTCACGGGCCCACCTCTGGAGCGCCGAGCGGGTGAGCATCGCGGCGGTCACCTTCCTGACCGTGGCGGCCGTCATCGGCATGGGCCGGCTGTTCGAGGGCGGCTCATACCTGCTTCCCCTGCTCCTGGCCGCCTTGGTGGGCCATGGGCTGTCGTGGTGGGGGCGGCGACGGGACATGTCCCTTGCCGTCACGGCAGTCGTCAGCGCGGCCGCGGTGGCTCTGGTGGCGGCCTGGCTGGTGCTGCCCGCCACCACCACCTACGGCATCCCCGGGCCTGCCACGGTCCACGCCGCGCTGGCGGAGCTGCGTGAGGCCCACGCACTCTTCGCCCACGTCGTGGCACCGGCCCCCGTCACGGAGGGCTTCCTCCTGGCGGGGATGCTCGGCGTGGGGACCATCGCCTTCCTCGCCGACTGGGCCGCCTTTCGCCTCGAGTCCCTGTTCGAGGTGCTCCTTCCCTCGTTCTTCCTCGTCGTCTTCACCGCCTTCCTCGGTGGCGACCGCAACCGAGCCGCCCTGCTGGTCCTCTACCTGGTGGCGGTGGGCGTGTTCCTGCTGGTCCACCCCAACTGGCTCCAGCGCTCCACGCGGCCGTGGCTGGCCGGGTCCGGGGGAGAGCTGGGCTGGCGGCTGCCGACCGGCCTGATGCTGGGTGGGGCCGCCCTCAGCGCCGGCGTGGTTGTCGGGACCGGTGTTGGCGGAGCGGCCGACCCGTCCGACCTCTGGCGAGGACGTTCGGGCGACCGGCAGACCACGGTGAGCCCGCTGGTCGACATCAGGGGCAGACTGGTCAGCCAGACGGACAACGAAGTGTTCACCGTCCGGTCCAACTCTCGTTCCTACTGGCGCCTCACCTCGCTCGACACCTTCGACGGGCAGATCTGGTCCTCGGACGCCCAGCACGCGGCGGTGGCCAGCCGCCTCCCGAGCGGGCCCGGCGGCGATACCCCCGGCGACCGGGTCACCCAGGAGTTCACCATCGAGGCCCTGTCGTCACCGTGGCTCCCCGCGGCGTACCGCCCGAGACGCGTGGAGGGCGTCCCCGGCCTGCGCTACAACGACCAGCTCGCCAGCTTGGTGGCCGGCGAGCGGACGGACCGGGGACTCACCTATCGGGTGGCGTCGTCGGTGCCCCGGCTGCGTGGCGACGACCTCCGCCGGGCCGGTGCTCCGGCTGCCGGCCCACCTGAGCTCCAGCGCTTCCTTCGTCTCCCGAACATCGCACCGCGCGTGCGCCGGCTCGCTTCCGAGGTCACAGGCGCTTCGTCCACTGGATACGACAAGGCACTCGCCCTCCAGGACTTCCTCAGGCAGGGATTCACCTACGACCTCTCCGCCCGGCCGGGCCACGATGGGCGGGCCCTGGAGACGTTCCTGTTCCGCGAGCGGCGCGGCTACTGCGAGCAGTTCGCCGGCGCCTTCGCCGTGATGGCTAGGGCCGTGGGACTGCCTACACGGGTGGCGGTCGGCTTCACGCCCGGCGAGCTGGGTGCCGACGGGCGCTACCACGTCCGCGGCCTCAACGCCCACGCCTGGCCCGAGGTGTACGTCGACGGAGCCGGTTGGGTGGCTTACGAGCCGACGCCGGGCCGGGGAGCTCCGGGGGCCTCGTACACGGGCGTACCCGAGGCCCAGGCCCGCCCCGAAGACCCCACCACGGCCACCACGACGCCATTCACCTCTACCGCCGTCGCCACACCCACCACGGGGCCGGTGCCGCCCGAGGATTCTGCGCCGCCCGCCGACGTCAACAACCAGAAGGACTCGCCACTGGGCGCGCAGGCCAAGGTGATTCCCGTCGTGGTGGTGGCGGCGATCCTGGCGGCGGCGCTGGCGGCCGTCCCCCTGGCCAAGGCGGCGCGCCGCCGGCGCCGCCGCCTGTCAGCCACCAGCGCCAACGACCGCGTGCTGGTGGCGTGGACGGAGGCCGCCGAGAGCCTGGCCCAGGCCGGTGCGCCGCGCCGGGCCGACGAGACCCTGTCCGAGCACGCCACCAGGGCGGGCAGAGCGGCCGGCCTGCCGGCACCCGCGGCCAAGGCCCTCACCGACCTCGCCGGTGCGGCAACCACCGCCAGCTACCGGACAGACCCAGTGGAGGGTCGAGTCGCCACCAAGGCGATCCAGTGCGCCACAGAGGTGGAAGGGGCCGTCAGGGAGCAGACGAGCAGACCGGAGCGCCTGAGAAGAGCTCTGGACCCAAGACCCCTGCGCTCCGGCTGGCCGACGAAGCCCCGGTTCAGATAGGGGCTCGCCGAGGAAGCTCTGCCTTGGAGGCGAAAACTACTGCTCTCGCCTGAACCGCTTCTTCAGGCGGTTCCCAACGTCCCCGAACGCGTCGGGCAGGCCGCGTTCCCGCACGGACTGGGTAGCCGACTGCCATCCCGCCTTGCCCATCTTCCGCAGGTTGCGCTCGAACACCAGGGCACATCCCAGCATGAGGAAGAATCCGATGCCGGCGATCAACAGGCTGGTGGTGAAGGACACCACGAGGACGACCAGGGCGGCCAGGAAGCCCAGGGCCGCCCACTTGCAGTTCCTGCCGGCGTGCCGGTAGAGGGTGTGCTGGCTGACGCCCCGGGCGAAGTCAGGGTCGCGCTCGTAGAAGTTGCGCTCTATCTCGTGGAGGATGCGCTGCTCTTCTTCGGACAGGGGCACGTGATGGCCTGGTTCACTCCGCTGTAGGGGTGGACCATCATCGCGCACCCACAACCCGCCAACAACGCGTTTGGCCGGCTCGGGGGTCAGCTTCGCCTGGCTTCGCTGTCCTCGGAGGGGCCCCACTGCTGGTCGCCCTGGCGGCGGACGCGCACGCCTCGCTGGTCGAGGAGGGCCGCCGGACCCACGGCACCCTCGCCGAAGCGGTTGCGGACCTCGTCCACGGCCCGCGACGCCTGCGCCCAGTCGGGGCCGGCAGTCCGGTCCGCTCGCTCCCAGTCCAGTGTGAGCTGGCGGGCGGCGCGGGCCCCCAGCCCGGAGACGCTGACCCCGAGCAGGCGTACACCGTTGGAGGAGTCCACCGCCTCCAGTAGGGAGGAAGCTGCCCTGGCCAGCTCGGGGCCCGTGTCCAGCGGGTCGGCACCGGTGTGGGACCGGGTGATGGTTGCATGGTCGTGGAACCGCACCTTGACCGTCACCGTGCGCCCCGCCAGTCCCGACGACCGCAGGCGGGCGGCGACGGCGTCGGCCAGGCGCACCACCTCCCGGCGCAGCTCGGCCGCCTCCACCAGGTCTCGGGCGTAGGTCTCCTCGTGGCCCACTGACTTGGCGGCCCGCTCGGGCTCCACCCGGCGGTCGTCGCGCCCCCAGGCCAGCTGGTGGAGATGGTGGCCCAGCGACGGCCCGAGCGACGCAGTCAAGGTGTCGAGGGGCAGGGCGGCCAGATCCCCCACGGTGGCCACGCCGAAACGGGCCAGCCGGGAACGCGTCCCCGGACCGACCCCGGGGAGCGCCGACACGGCGAGGGGGTGGAGGAAGTCCAGGTCGCTCCCGGGCTCCACGACAACCACTCCGGGCCCGGGGTCGAGCCCCCGGAGCGAGGCTCTGGGCTTGGCCGCTTTGGACGCCAGCTTGGCGACCAACTTGGTCGTCGCCACGCCCACGGCCGAGTCGAGGCCCACCTCGTCCCGCACCCGGCGGCGGACGGCGGCGGCGATGTGTGGAGCGGGCCCGAAGATCAGGGAGGCGCCGCTCACATCGAGGTATGCCTCGTCGAGGGCAACGCCTTCGACGAGCGGGGTGAAGGAGGTGAACACGTCATGGATCCGCCGGCTGTACTCGGCGTAGCGGGCGTGGTCACCGTGGACGAAGACGGCCTGAGGGCAGAGCCGGCGGGCCTGGATCGAGGGCATGGCCGAGTGGATCCCGTAGGCCCGGGCCTCGTAGGAGCACGATGCCACCACCCCCCGGTCCCCGGAACCGCCCACGATGAGAGGCTTGCCGACCAGGGCGGTGTCCTCGATCACCTCCACCGAGGCGTAGAAGGCGTTCATGTCGACGTGGAGGATGCTCGGACGGCCCGTGGGGCTCACGAGCTCCAGCGTACGATCGAAGCCGTGGAGGCCCCCGAGCAACGCCCGCTGTCGGCATTGCCGTCGGCTCGGGCCAGGGCCCTGGCCTTTGCCGCCATCGTCGTGGCCGGGGTCTGCGGCGGTCTCATCGGAGGCTCACTGGTGAACATCCAGTGCAGGGGCGACTGCTCCACCCCGAGCGGCATCGCCGCCCTGTTCGGCGCCCTGGTGTGCGCCGGGGGGGTGGCCATCGTGGCGGTGCTGGTGCTCCGCGCCATGGGCGAGTGGCGCAGGATCAGCGAGGAGCAGCTCGAAGGCGCCGTGGACGACGCCGTAGTCGACGACGGCGGTGGGCTGGGTGACGGCGGTGGGCTGGGTGAACCGGCGGGCTGATCAGCGCCGAAGTGCGTCCAGGACGCTGATCCGCACCGCCCGCAAAGCCGGCACCAGCCCACCGGCCATCCCCGTGGCCGCGGCCACCAGTAGTCCCAGCACCGCTGGCCGCACGATGCCCACCAACCCCAGGTCGCTGACGCCGTCCGCGCCCAGGGGCATCGCCACCAGAGCGACGAGCATGGCCACGCCCACCCCCACCATCCCGCCGACGAGGGTCACCAGCACGGACTCGCAGAGCACCAGCACCGACAGGTCGCGGGGGCGTGCCCCCACGGCCCGGCGGAGGCCGAACTCGCGCACGCGCTGGCGGACCGTCATCAGGGAGACGTTGAGCACGCCGATGGCCCCGAGGCCCATGGTGAGGAGGGCGATGCCGAGAAGCACCAGGTCGAGGACGCGCAGGGCGCTGGCCAGGGCGCCCGCCTCGTCGATGCGCTCGCCGGACACCGCAGGCCGGGAGAACCCGGCCTGAGTGAGCAGCGCCCGAGCGTCGGCGGCGGCCGTGTCGGCGATCCGCTCGGCGCCGGCCGGCTCGGTCACGGCCATTGCGGTGACCCTGCCTCTCGAGCCCTTGGGCACGAAGCGGGACCGGGCCTCGAAGGGGACGAAGCCGGCGCCGGGCTGGCCGAGGACGTTGGTGACGGCATTGTCCCCCACCACACCGACCACCACCAGCGGCTGCTGCACCAGCTCCTCGTCGCGGATCACCGAGCCCAGCAGGCTCTGGAGCGTGGGGTGCTCCACGTCCCGCAGCTGGGTGGCCAGGGCCTTGGAGACCACCACCGGCACAGCAGCGCTCCTGGCGTCCTCGGCCCGAAGCCAGCGGCCGGCAACCATCGGCGCGCCCATCACCGAGAGCAGCTCGGGGTCGACGGCGTACACGGGCAGCGTGCAAGGGGAGGACACGGCGAAGGCGCTCTGCTCCGACTTGGCGGACTCGTCGACGGGGCTGGCGAACGACGTGCTCGGCCCGCAGGGCAGCTCGTCGGGGTCCTTGCTGGGCAGGGGGGCGATGTCGCGCCGCACCGTCTCCGACGCGGCCAGCACGGCCCGTCCGCCGGCCACGGGCCCGTAGCGCCCCAGGCGCTCCGTCATGACGTCGGCGGCACGGGCCGCCCCCGCCTCGCCGAGGGGGGCTCCGGTCTCCAGGGTGAGGGCCACGGTCCCGGCCCTGCCGCCCACCCCTTCGAGGTCCCTCCTGATGGAGCTGCGGGCGATCTCGCCTATGCCTGCCACGAGGGTGAAGGCGGTTACCGCCACGGTGACCCCGCTGGCGGTGAGCAGCGTTCGCACCAGGTTGCGCCGGAGCTCCACTACCGCCTCGCGCAGGAGGCGGCCGGTCATGGTTGTGCCGTCACAGGGCGGTCACACCAGCGCCTCAGGGGCCGGCTCGGTCCGACCACCGGCGAGCGGCCGCACGGACCCGTGCTCAACGACCAGCCGCCGCTCGGCCAACGTGGAGAGGCGCTCGTCGTGGGTCACGAGCACGAGGCTGCATCCCTGCTCGTGGGCCAGGCCCAGCAGGACGTCGAGGACCTCGGCACCAGTGTCGATGTCGAGCGACCCGGTGGGCTCGTCGGCGAGCACCACCGAGGGGGCCCGCACCAGTGCCCGGGCCACGGCCACCCGCTGCTGCTGGCCACCCGAGAGCTGCCACGGGTAGGAGTGCGCACGATCGGCGAGACCCACCCGGGCCAGCATGTGCATGGCGGCTGCCGTGCGTTCGGTGTAGGCGGCGTCCGAGGCGTGCAGCAGAGGGGCGGCGACGTTCTCCAGGGCGGTGCGGCGCTCCATCAACACGTAGTCCTGGAACACGAAGCCGAACCGCTCCCCCCGCAGCCGGCACCGCTCGTCCTCGTCCAGCTCGTGCGAGGGCTGCCCGTCCACGAGGTACGTGCCCTCGCTCGGATCGGTGAGCAGGCCGAGGATGTTGAGCAGCGTGGACTTCCCCGAACCGGAGCGGCCGAGGACGGCGACGGTCTCCCCGCCCCGCACGCTGAGCTCCACGTCGTCGAGCACGTCGAGGACGCTGCCGTCGGGCTGGGCGAAACGCTTGGAGCAACCGACGAGCCGGAGGTCCACTGGGCGGACGCCGGTCATGGCACGACGACCGGCGAACCACCCTGGGTCCTCGCTGCCGGATCCTGGATCGGGACCCGGTCGAGGACCCGCTCGCCCTCGGCCACCCCCTCGGTGATGACCACCAAAGAGCCGTCCGAGGGCCCGACCTTCACCGGCTTGCGCACCTCGTTGTCGTCGTCGTCGACCACGGTGACGAACCCCGACTCGGCCGAGACGGGCTCCACCGCACCGGCAGGTACGACCACCGCCTCGGGCAGCTGGGCCGTCGTCACCACGAGCTCGGCCCGCAGCCCGGGGAATACCCGCACGACGGGAGGGACGACGCAGCGGACGACGGTCTCCGCAGTGGCCTGGGCCTGCCTCCCGGCCGGAGGCCGGGGCACGGTCAACTCGCCCGATTCCTCGTCGACGCTGAACGACTCCCCGGACGGATCCGAACTCTGGTCGTCGTTGTTGGCCATGGCGGGCACGGTGTCCAGGCCTACCGCAGCGCAGGCGAACTCGGGAGGACCGCCGACGATCTTCACCGTGGCCGCCGAGGGTTGGGCAGGAAGCCGGTACAGCACCAGGGGATCCACGCGCGCCGTCACCAAGTAGCTGCCGGCCATGCTCGGGTGCACGTCCACGGTGGCGGCCAGGGGCACGGTGGCGGTGAAGGCCCGGCGTTCGGCCGCGACCACGCGGGGCTCCGCCGCCCCTGAAGCCGAGTCCTCCGAGGCGGCGCTGGCGAGGAAGAGGCCGAGGAGGAGGAGCAGCGCGCCGCCCACAGCCATCGGGACGACCACCCGTTGGGATCGTGCAGCCACTCCTTCCGAGTGTGACAAGGGCTTATCCCGGTTGCAATTCTCCCTGGTTCGAGGCAACCCTCCTCAGGCCGTGAGTCGGAGGAGGCGGAAGCCCTCGGCGTACTCCACTCCGGCCGCCCTACCCTCTTCCCGCGCTCGCCGGCGCACGACCTGGTCGAACCACTCCCCGGTGTCGCCGAGCTGGCTGCGGTGGCAGAGCAGTGCCCGGCCCTTGGTCTCTATGAAGTCCGTGATGTCCACCCACACGTCGGGGGCGAGGGTGCCCGACAGGTAGACGGCGTCGACTTGATGGGCCTGGCCCTCGCCCCTGAAGTAGTGCGGGTTGGCCGCGGCCGGTGACACGGCATCCAGCGTGGCCCAGCCCACGGCCCGATGGTCGCGATGGTTGAAGTAGGTCGAGCCGAAGATCACCGCCGTGGGGTCCGGGGACACGACCACCTCGGGACGCAGGTCGCGGACCAGGCGCACCAGTGCGGCGCGGACCTCGGTGGTGTTCTCGATCTCGCCGTCCGGGTAGCCGAGGACATGGTGGCCGCTCAGGCGCAGGACCCCGGCTGCGGCGGCCATCTCCCCGGCCCGGCGCCGGACCAGCTCGGCCGGGCGGGTGTCGGGATCGGACGATCCCTTGTCGCCCTCGGTGCACACGACCACGTGGACCTCCGTACCCGCTGCCGCCCAGCGCGCCATGGTTCCCCCGCACGACACGTCGGGGTCGTCGGGATGGGCGTAGACGGCGAGCGCCCGCTCGGGAGCCCCCTCGAACAGGTCGGGCATCGCTGCGCCTCTCGGCTACGGAGCGCCGGCCAGGGCCTTGCAGGCCCGTTCCACGCCCTCGTCGTCGACGTCGTGGTGCGTCACCATCCTCAGCACCCCAGGGGCGATCGTGCCCGCCAGGACGCCCTCCCCCGCCAGATGGTCCTGTACCGCCGCCGTCCCGCCGTGGTGCCAGGTGACCACGTTCGTGTGGACCCGGTCGGGACGGCAGCCACCGTGGGGCCAGCGCTCCACCACAGCGTCGGCCAGGCGGCGGGCCCTGGCGTGGTCCTCGGCCAGTCGCTCCACCATGGTGGCCAGCCCCACCCGGCCGGCGGCGGCGATCACCCCGGCCTGGCGCATGCCGCCTCCCAGCCGCTGGCGCTCACCGCGAGCCTCCGCCATAACCTCGGCCGGACCGGCGAGCACAGAGCCCACCGGAGCGCACAGCCCCTTGGACAGGCAGCACATAACAGTGGTCGCCTCGGCGGCGTAGGCGGCGGCACTGGTGCCGGTGGCCACCTCGGCGTTGAACAGCCTGGCCCCGTCCATGTGGATCGGCAGCGCCCCGGCCACGGCGCGCAGGGCGCGCAGCGCCTCTAGGGACCACGGCGCCCCGTCGGCGGGCATGTGGGTGTTCTCCACGCACACCAGGCCCGGCTTCGGGTAGTGGTGGTCGGCCGCCGCCAACGCCCAGGCCAGGTCCTCGGGTTCGATGGTGCCCTCGGGGTCGCCCACCGCATGGAACTGCGTGGCCGTGTTGTAGCCCCCGGCGCCGTTCTCGTACACCACCACGTGCTGGCGGGCTCCGGCGACCACGCTGGTGCCCGGAGGGACCAGGAGGCGCAGAGCGAGCTGGTTGGCCATCGTCCCGCTGGGCACGAACAGCGCCGCCTCCATGCCGACCCGAGCGGCGAAGTCCTCCTCGAGGGCGTTCACCGTGGGGTCTTCGCCGTAGACGTCGTCGCCCACCTCGGCCTCGGCCATGGCCCGGCGCATCTCCGGTGTGGGCCGGGTGACTGTGTCCGAGCGCAGGTCCACCACAGCGGAGAGCGCGCTCGACACCCTCGCAGGCTAGACCTGGCACCGTGGCCGACCCCCACGACCTGCTGCCGGTCGCGGTCGAGGCTGCTCTCGCCGCCGGGGCGCTGCTCCTCGAAGGCCGGGAGCGTGTGGGCCGGGCGTCGGATGCCCAGACGAAGACCAGCGGCACCGACATGGTCACCGAGATGGACCGGGCCAGCGAGGCCCTCCTCGCCGGCATCATCCTCGGCGCCCGGCCCGACGATGCCTTCCTCGGGGAGGAGGGCACGGCGGGCGTGGGCACCACCGGCGTGCGCTGGGTCGTAGACCCGCTGGACGGCACCACCAACTACCTCTACGGGCTCCCGGCATGGGTGGTGTCGGTGGCCGCCGAGGTGGACGGCCGCATGGCCGCCGGTGCCGTGTACGACCCCACTCACGACGAGATGTTCACGGCGGTGCTCGGAGGCGGCGCTCGGTGCGGGCCGCGCCCCCTGCGGGTGGAGGGCACGACCGGCCTCGACACGGCTCTGGTGGCCACCGGGTTCAGCTACGACGCCTCGGCCAGGGGCCTCCAGGCCGCCGAGCTGGCGCAGCTCATCCCCTCGGTGCGAGACGTGCGACGGGCGGGCGCAGCCGCCCTCGACCTGTGTTGGGTCGCGCTCGGGCGGGTGGACCTCTACTACGAGCGGGGCATCCAACCCTGGGACTGGGCCGCGGGTGGGCTGGTGGCAGCCGAGGCCGGCGCCAGGGTGAGCTCCTTCGACGACGGCACCGTGCTGGCTGCGCCTCCCCAGCTCCACGACCCCTTCGTCGAGCTCCTGCGCCGCGCCAGGGCCCGGGTGGAGACCTGAGGGCTCAGCCGAAGAAGGGCTCGGCCATGCTCTTGAACAGCTCGGGGCTCACCGTCTTCAGCTCGGCCACCGCCTCCTCCAAGGGGACGGTCACGATGTCGTCCCCGCGCAGGGCGACCATGTGGCCGAACTTGCCGTCGTGCACGGCGTCGATGGCCGCGATGCCGAAGCGGGTGGCAAGCACACGGTCGAAGGCAGTGGGTGTGCCGCCGCGCTGCACATGGCCGAGGATGGTCACCCTTGTGTCGAAACCGGTGCGCTCCTTGATCTCCTCGGCGACGACGTTGGCGATGCCGCCCAGGCGCTCGTGGCCGAACTGGTCGGTCTCGCCCGAGCTGAGCTCGATGGTGCCCTCCTTGGGCTTGGCGCCCTCTGCGACCACCACGATGGAGGCGTAACGGCCCTGGTCGTGGCGACGCTTGATCCGCTCGGAGACGGCGTCGATGTCGAACTCCTGCTCGGGAATAAGGATCTCGGCCGCACCGCCGGCGATGCCCGCATAGGTGGCGATCCAGCCCGCCCCCCGTCCCATGACCTCGCACACCATGACCCGGTCGTGGGACTCGGCGGTGGTGTGCAGACGGTCGATGGCGTCGGCGCAGATCTGCACCGCGGTGTGGAACCCGAACGTCACGTCCGTCGCCGAGAGGTCGTTGTCGATCGTCTTGGGGACCCCCACCACCTGCACGCCCTCGCCCGAGAGCTTGTTGGCCACCCCCAGGGTGTCCTCCCCGCCGATGGCGACGAGGGCGTCGATGCCGTGGGACTCCATGTTCTTCTTGACCAGCTCCACGCCGTCGTCGCGTTTGTAGGGGTTGGTGCGGGAGGTACCGAGGATCGTCCCACCGCGGGGCAGGATGCCTCGGCAGTGCTCCACATCGAGCGGCGTGGTGGTGCCCTCGATCGCCCCCTTCCAGCCATTGGTGAAGCCGACCAGGTCGTCGCCGTACTCCCTTTCGCCCTTGCGCACCACAGCCCGGATCACGGCGTTCAATCCTGGGCAATCACCGCCACCGGTCAGTACTGCGACCCGCATGGCTCACCCCCTTGGTCATGTCGCTCAATGCGACCCCGTCCCGTGCCGACGAACACTAGCGATGACCCGCCCGTCAGCCGCGCCCGTGGCGCTGATCGCGATATTGACGATGCTCGTCCAAGCCGTCCCCGCCGCCGGCGCGGCGGAGGACCCCCGGGCCAGCCGGGCCGAGCTCCTGGTGCGCAGCGCCGAGCTCAGCGACCGTCTCCAGGCCACCGAGTCCGAGGTGGTGGCCGCTCAGATGAGCCAGACGCGGGCTCGAACGTCGCTGACCCGCATGCGCGAGCGGATGCGGACTCGGGCCGTTCGGGCCTACGTGAAGGCCCCCGACACCCTCACCCTCACGGTGAGGGCGCCCCGGGCCTACCTCGAGGTAGCGGCCACCAAGGAGCGCCAGCTCGTGGCGGGTTACCGCTCGGCGTCGGCCGAAGCGACCGCCGAGCAGGAGCGGGCGGAGGCCGCCCGCAACGACCTTCGCCGCACCTCCGCTGAGCTGGCCGAGGTACAGGCCCGTCTCGACGCCACCATCGCGGCCGACGACCAGCGGCGGGACGAGGAGCAGCGCCGGGCCGACGAGGCGCGGATGGCCGCCATGGCCGCCGCTTCGGCCAGAGCAGGCCGGATGAGCTTCCCGGACGGACCGGCCGGTACGCCCTCTCCGGGGGGCTACGCCCCGAGCGCTCGCGACCCGGGGGCGCTGCTGCCCAGACACAAGCAGGCCACCGAGCGCCAGCTGGCCTTGATGCGGCGCATCTCCTTCGGCCCCCTGGCGCCTGGAGCGCCATTGCCGAGCGGACTTCGCTTCACCGGTCAGAGGGTGGTGGGCAGCGCGTCCTGGTACGGGCCGGGCTTCAACGGCCGGCCCACGGCCAGCGGAGCCATATACGACCAGGAGGGGTGGACGGTGGCCAGCAAGGAGCTGCCGCTGGGCACCCTGCTGCTGGTGAGCCGGGGTGACCGCCGGGTGCTGCTCCTGGTCAACGACCGCGGGCCCTATGTCGGTGACCGGGTGCTGGACCTGAGCGCCGCCGCCGCCCGCGCCGTGGGGTTGGGCGGCGTTGGGCCGGTCACGGCCGACGTGGTCGCCTCAGGGTGAATCGCCTTCTTCTCTGGATGGGCGCTTGGGCTCGCTGCTCTTGGTGAGCAGGCCCACCTCCCGCTCGAAGTCGTCCACGTGCTCGAAGCCCTTGTAGACGCTGGCGAAGCGCACGTAGGCCACTTCGTCGAGCACGCGCAGGCGGTCCAGCACCGCCCATCCGACATGTTGGCTGGAGAGCTCCGGCCCGTCGAGGCGCAGGGCCTCCTCCACCTCGCCGGCCAGAGCTTCCAACTGCTCCACGCCCACTGGTCGGTTCTTGGCCGCGGCCCGCAGACCGGCCACGACCTTGGCGCGGTCGAAGGGCTCCCCCCGGCCGGAGCGCTTGATCACCAACAGAGGTGCCTCGTCCACCCTCTCGTACGTGGTGTAGCGGCGGCCGCAGGCCAGGCACTCCCGTCGACGCCTGATGGCGGCGCCCTCGTCCGCGGTGCGCGAGTCGACCACCTTGTCCTCGGTACCGGCGCACGATGGGCAGCGCACGTTTGCACGGTACTGCACCCTCGGTCGGGATCAGCCGTCTCAGGGCAGGACGATGCGCTCGCCCACTCGGAGCGGCGCCCTCAGGCGCTGGGCGGCCAGACGATCCACCACCGGTCGCACGTCACCGTGGGGCCGCAAACGGCGGACGATGGCCCACAGGGTGTCACCTTTCCTCACCACGTAGGCCTCCTGCCTGGCGCCGGTGCTCGCCGCCGGGGTTGTGCTCCGGGCCCTCGGCGTCTCGGGCCCGGCCCGGGAACCTCCCACCCATGCCTGGGCGGCCACCGCCAGGGCCACCATCACGAGCAGCACCGCCAGGCGGCGGCGCCAGAACACGGCTGACGAGGTGCGGCCCTGCAGCGGAGGCGCGGCCACCAGACGCAGGTAGGGCGGAGGAGAAGCCGCCGGCTTGCTCCTGGCCGGTTCGACGACTGTTCGGCTTGGCGCGCTGTCGTTGATCGCATACATGCTCATGCACCCACTATGACGAGGACCTGTGACAGTGACGAACGTACGTTCGCCGACTGCTGACCGTCAAGCGATTTCTCGAACAGGTGTTTGCCTTCGGTGCTGCCCGTTGCTACCGTGCCCATGTGACCGAGGAACAGGTGCTGACGGGCAAGCGGAGGGAGATCCTGGACTTCATCGACGGCGAGCTCGCGGCGCGCGGCTATCCCCCTTCGGTGCGCGAGATCGGCCATGCGGTCGGTCTCACGTCGTCGTCCACGGTCCACGCCCATCTCAACACCCTCGAACGCCAGGGCTACCTACGGCGAGATCCGACCAAGCCCCGGGCCATGGAGGTCCGCTACGACCAGTCGTCCGGTGCCGCGGTGGAGCGCCGGCCGGCGCAGCATGTGCCTCTCATCGGTGACGTCGCCGCCGGCACCGACGTGCTGGCCCAGGAGAACGTGGAGGAGGTTCTTCCCGTGCCGGCCGATTTCACCGGCGATGGACCACTGTTCATGGTTCGGGTGCGGGGTGACTCCATGGTCGACGCTGGGATCCTCGACGGCGACTACGTCGTCGCCCGCCAGCAGCCGGACGCCCACAAGGGCGAGATCGTGGTGGCCGGCATCCCCGGTGAAGAGGGCACGGTCAAGACCTACTCTCGAAAGGGTCGCAAGGTCGTGCTCATCCCTGCGAACGAGCGCCTCTCTCCCATGGAGCTAGACCCTGCAGACGTGCGCATCTTCGGCAAGGTAGTCACGGTTCTCCGCCGCCTGTAACCGGAGCCAGCCTTCTGGGCGTCAGGGCGTCATTCGGCGTTCCGAGCGCTGGGGATAGGATGGCGTCCGGTTGAGTACCAGCCAACGGAGCCGTTGCGCCGGCTCCGGAACGGCGGCGGCTATTCAACCCCGAGCAGCGTCCCCCGCTCCGCGGCGCCTGTCTCCTCGCACGACATGGGTTGGCACCCAAGGGATGCCATTGGTCGAAGCGCGCCCGTTTGGAGTGGGTCGCGCACAGAGGAGGATGACGATGACAGGGACGATTGGCGACGAGGTCAGGGACGCGCTCCGCCGGCGGCGAGCCTAAGTGACCACCGCTTCGGAGCGGCTAGGCAGGACAGAGGCGGATCGCCTCACCCCGAAAACCGAGCTCGAGGATCTCCCCGACCACCTCTGCGCGCTGCAGCCGGGACGGTGGGCGTTGTGGCGGCAGGTCGGCGTTCGAGCAACTGGTTTCCCGATATCAGGCCTGGATGCATTCGGCGGCCCGGACGAAGCGGGCCGCCTCCGCCAGCTGGCCGGTGATCCACGGTTCCGGGAGGCGGTCACATGGCAGAACCGCGCCGCCCTGCGCAACGCGGTGGCCAAGCTTGGCTCCTCTGAGGGACGGGACGACTCCACCACCCGGCGGAGGCTGGACGTCGTGGCCAGCTACTGGCAGCGGTACTGCTCCAAGAACGAGACCATCGGCTTCTTCGGCCCCATGGGCTGGGCCACTTTGGTCGACGGCGTCGGCGCCGTCACCCAGGAGCCCGGTCCACAGCTCGTGGCCGAGCGAAACGTTCGGTTCGAGGTCTGGGCGGTCCAGGCGCTGGCACAGGCCTTGAGCGAGGACCAGGACGTCCGCAGATGGTTGCCGCCCCGTCGCCGTCCCGATCGCCTACCCACTGAGCTCACACCCGAGGAGTCCGTCGTGTACGCCGCCTGCGACGGGCGAACGCCTGCGTGGCAGGTAGGAGACCCCGCCCTGCTCGAGTCCCTTGTCGAACGCCAGATCGTGCAGTGGGACCTCCGCGTGCCGCTCGGTCCGCATCCCGAGCGCCATGTGCGGGCGACCTTGGAACGCATCGGTGACTCGGCCGTCCGGGCCCGGGTGATTGCAGTGCTCGACGACCTCGAAGAGGGGCGGGCTGCGGTCGCCCAGGCGGCTGGAGATCCGGACGAGTTGGGCCGGGCGCTCGACGACCTCGACAACCGCTTCTCTCGTTCTACGGGCGTGGCACCGGGCCGCGCCGCTGGCGCCGCCTACGGCGGGCGAACTCTCTGCTACGAGGACTGCCGCCGCGATATCGACGTCCGCCTCGGTGAGCCATTGAGACGGGCGCTGGGCGAAGCGCTCCTGCCGCTGCTGCCTGGCGCCCGGTGGTACTGCGGGCAGGTGGCCGGCCTTGCCCGCCGCATGGCGAAGGACGCCCTTGACTGCGTGCGGGCAGAAATGGGAACGGCGACTGTTCCTGCCCTCGATGTCTGGAGCCGGGTCGTCCCCCGGCTGATCGCTCAGCCGCCGGCGGTGCTGCACCTCCGCCGGGAGCTGCAGAGCCGCTTCGCGTCGTTGCTGGAGTGCGGCACGGACCAGCTGGCGGAGCGAGCCGAAGCCGAGTTCGACGACGCCCCCCTGGCCTGGCGCCAGGGCCTCTACATGTCCCCCGACGTGCAGATCTGCGCATCCGGTAGCGAAGCCATCGACCGGGGTGACTTCCTGGTGGTGGTGGGCGACTTCCACCCCGGCACCGTGTCCATGGAGCAGTGCTTCATCCTGGAACAACACCCCGACCCCGACCGCTTGCGGCGCTTCATCGCCGCCGACGTCCAGCCGCCCCGGCTCTTCCCCGTCCCGAGCTCTGAGCTGCCGCGGACGCCCCGCACCGCTGCCGACGATCTCAAAGGCGGCAGCAGCGAGGTCCGAAGCGTGGCCGGCTCGACGTGGTCGGGACGAAGCGTGCCGGGCTACACGCTGCCCGACGACCTCTGCCTGCTCACCGCCCCCGACACCCTTATGCCCGACGGTTACCGCACCGTGCATCTCGCCGACCTGGTCGTATCGGACGGGGCGGACGGTCCAGTTCTCGAGACACGCGATGGCCAACTTCGGTTTCCCCTCGAGGAGGCCTTCTGGCTGCATACCTTCCTGCTCGCCTTCTGGACCTACGACCCCTTCGCGGCCACGCCCCACTCCGAGAGGGTGACGGTTGGCCGTGCCGTGCTGCGGCGGGAGACCTGGAATCCTCCGGTCGACACGATGAAATGGGCCTTGTCGTCCGGCGGGACCAGCTCGGACGAGGTCAGGGTGTGGGCCCGAAGCCTTGGAATGCCGAAGCGTGTCTTCGTGCTGGCGCCGGTCGAGGCCAAGCCCTTCTACGTCGACTTCGACAGCCCCTCCCTTACGCGGGTGCTTCGACGCATGGCACGCCGCAGCGCGGAGGCGTACGGACCGGAGGTGACCCTGCGGTTCACCGAGATGCTTCCCACGCCCGACCAGACGTGGTTGCTCGACGCCGCAGGCAACCGGTATGCGAGCGAGCTGCGTCTGGTGGTCACCGATCTCACGCGGTGGCCGTCCCGGTCGCCCATTCGCTCCAAGCACTGACTCAACGATCATGGCCAGGAGGTCGCACATGGTTCGGAACCTCGAGGGGACCGCTGTGGTGGTTACCGGTGCATCGAGCGGGATCGGTCGAGCCACCGCCTTGGCCTTCGCGGCCAAGGGGGCAGCGGTCATAGTGGCGGCCCGCAGGGCGGGGCCACTCGGACAACTGGCCCAGGAATGTGAACGCGCTGGTGGGCGGGGTATTGCGGTGCCCACCGACATAAGGGATCCCGACGCCGTGCAGGCGTTGGCCAACGCCGCCCTGGAGAGCTTCGGCCGGCTGGACGTGTGGGTGAACAACGCCGCCGTCGGGATGTGGGCCCGCTTCGAGGACGTCCCCTTGGAGGACTACCGGCAGGTGATCGAGACGAACCTGTTCGGCTACGTCCATGGAGCCAGGGCCGCGCTGCCCTGCTTCCGGGAAGCCGGACACGGGGTGCTCATCAACAATGCCTCGGTGCTCGCCGCTGTCCCTGCGCCCTATGCCAGCTCCTACGTCGCCTCCAAGCATGCGGTTCGGGGCTTGGGAGGGAGCCTGCGCCAGGAGCTCGCCCTCGACGGCGCCAGAAGCATCCACGTGTGCACCGTCATGCCGGCCACCATTGACACTCCGTTCTTCCAGCACTCGGCCAACTACACGGGGCGGGCAGTGAAAGCCATGCCGCCCGTCTACTCACCGGAACGAGTGGCCCGCACCATCGTGAGCTGTGCCCGCTGGCCGCGGCGCGAGGTATTCGTCGGCAACATGGCCCGGCTCGCCTACCAGCAGTACAAGGTGATGCCCGGGATGACCGAGCGGGCGATGAGGGTCATGGTCGACAAGGCGCACCTGTATCTGGACAGACCGGCCCCGCCGACTCCGGGAGCCGTCCACGAATCGATGGCCGATGGGACCGCTGTGGACGGAGGTTGGAATGGGAGGCGGAAGACCCGGAACCGCCGGCTGGCCAGCGGGAGCGTGGCCGCCATGTTGGCGCTGGTGTCCCTGCGGACCCGCGGGCGGAGCCGGGCATGATGAAGGGGGCGGCAATGCGCGGTGCGGCCGCGGGCCTTGCAGGCGTTGCAGCCATGACCGCAGGCGAGAAGCTGGAGCAGTGGGTGACGAAGCGTCCGGAGTCCTACGTGCCGGGCCGCACGCTGCTCGCGCTGGCCGGCCGTCGCCCTCCCGAGCGGTCCAAGCCGCTGATCGCCAATCATGGGATGCACTGGGGGACCGGGCTCCTGCTCGGGGCCCTGCGGGGTGTGTGGGCGGCCAGTGGGCTGCGCGGCCCCCGAGCGTCGCTCGCCCACACCGTCGTGCGGCTGACGACGGACCAGACGCTGGAGAATGCAACCGGTGTGGGAGCGCCACCGTGGACCTGGCCGCGCAAGGAACAAGGCGTGGACGTGCTCCACAAGGCCGTTTACTCCTTCGTCACCGGTGCGGTTGCCGACCGGCTGATTGCTCCCAGCAGGGAGTCGCGCACCGGCACGAGAAGCCACTGAGCAGAGCTCTGGCTCTGTGCCGGCGCCCCACCGAGACGCCAGCCTCATCCCGGCACGCACCCGAACCGCCCGTACTCGGGCAGCTTTGTAAACGCCCGGAGCAGGTCGGTCACCGACCAGATGAGCTCACCGTTGTTCGTCAGAGCTGTCCAGCATCCTGTCGTCCTGTAGGCCGCCCTCCGAGCGTAAAGGTGACTCACAAACCTTGACATCTAAGTCCGGAAAGTGGTTACATGTAGGTCTTGGGCGATTGGACGTTCTTGACCAACCACGGGCACGTGCTGATCTGCGTGACCAGACAGGGCGATATCACGCTGCGCAGTATCGCTGAATGTGTGGGGATCACAGAGCGGGCCGCGCACCGCATCGTGTGTGACCTTGTCGACGGCGGCTATCTGACCAGGAGTCGGGTAGGTCGGCGCAACGTCTACAAGGTGCATCCCGAAGCACCACTGCGCCACCCCTTCGCCCAAGAGCACCAGGTCGGCGACCTGCTCAAAGTGCTGGTCGACGACGTCGACCAGCCAGGGCGAACGGGCGAGCGTTGCAAGTCCGCATAAGCACGAACCCACGAGATAGGAATCCAGGAGAGAAGATGACTCGAAGCAGGGGAGCGCTGACCGGAGTGCTCGAAGCTAGAGGCCAGGCGGGGACGAAGGCATCGAGGTGGCGGGTATCGGGCGCGGTCGTGGTCTTCGCCCTGATGACGGCGTTTCTCATCCCAGCCGCTCATGCCAGCAGCGCCCCTACGGCGCCCGCCGTTCCGGACGAGCTCATCGTGGGCTACCGGCAGGGGTCGACGCCTGAGCAGAGGTCCAAGGCCCGAGGCCGAACTGGCGCCGCCCACGAGGAACGGGTGGTGCGCGAAGGTCAGGGCAGGGGTGAGGTCGAGCGGGTCAAGCTGCCCCGTGGCAAGCACCGTGACACTGCCATCGCCGAGCTCCAGAGCGATCCGGCTGTTGCCTATGCCGAGCCGAACTGGTTCTACACCAAGGCCGCCACGTCCAACGACCCCTACTACACCAAGGGCTCGCTGTGGGGCATGTACGGCGATGGCACATCACCTGCCAACGAGTTCGGGAGCCAGGCGGGCGAGGCCTGGGCGGCTGGCAACACCGGTAGCAACCAAGTTGTGGTGGGAGTCATCGACGAGGGCATCCAGGTAGACCACTCGGACCTCTCTGCCAACAAGTGGACCAATCCCGGGGACAGACCTGGGGACGGCGTCGACAACGACGGCAACGGCTACGCCGACGACGTCAACGGTTGGGACTTCGTCAACAACGACAACACCGTCTACGACGGTGGCAGGAAGGCCAACCAGGACAAGCACGGCACCCACGTGGCGGGAATCATCGGCGCCAAGGGGGGCAATGGCACGGGCGTCGCTGGTGCAAACTGGAACGTCACCATGATCTCGGCCAAGTTCCTCGGTCGCAGCGGCGGAACGCTGGCCAACGCCGTCAAGGCCGTCGACTACTTCACCGATTTGAAGAAGAATCGCGGGGTCAACGTCGTGGCAACCAACAACTCCTGGGGCGGCGGCGGTTACTCACAGGCGCTCTTTGAAGCAATCGGGCGGGCGAGTCTGGCCGACATCTTGTTCATCGCTGCTGCCGGCAACGGCGGCTCGGACGGCGTGGGCGATGACAACGACAAGACGCCTCACTACCCGTCCAGCTATACCAACGCCAACGTTGTCGCCGTGGCCTCCATCACCAGCTCCGGCGCCAAGTCGAGTTTTTCGAACTTTGGTTCCACGAGCGTGGATCTGGGAGCGCCGGGGTCGGACATCTACTCCACCCTCCCCAACAACTCCTACGGCTCCTATAGCGGCACTTCGATGGCCACCCCTCATGTGACGGGCGGTGCCGCCCTCTATGCCGCTTCGCACCCCGGGGCCACGGCGGCGGATATCAAGGCCGCCATCATGGGAAGCGCAAAGCCCACCAGCTCCATGACGGCAGTCACCCTCACCGGCGGCCGCCTCAACGTGAGCGGCTTCTACAACCTCACATCGCTGCTCAGCTCATGAGGGAGACTCTGAGTCAGCGGTGACGGAGCTCGCCGGCCAGCCAGCGAGCGTCCTCCACGGCGAAGCCCGAGTCGTCGTTGTTGAAGTAGGCGTAGACGTCACAGCCGTCGTTGAGCCAGCTCCGGAGCTGATCGGCCCTCGCTCTCAGCCCCTCCTCGCCGTACCTGCCCTGGTAGGCGTGCTCCGTGGCGCGGGGACCGTGGAAGCGCACGTATGTCCACCCCGTGGTCAGCTCCCACGGGTGGTCGGCCAGCAGGTCATGGATGCACAGGGCGGCGCCGTGCCTGCTGAGCACCTCGTAGACCTCGTCGTGCAACCAGGAGGGCTCGCGCACCTCGACGGCCCAGCGCCGAGTGGTCGGAGCCGTCGACAGGAACTCGTCGAGGCGCTCGGTGTTGCGCCGCCAGCGGGGCGGGAGCTGCACCAGTGTGGGGCCGGCCGTCGGGCCCAACCGCTCGAGGCGGTCGAGGTGGTTGGGCAACCAGGATCCCGCGTCCCGCAGCTTCATGCGGTGTGATCCGAAGGCCCCCAGCTTGAGGGCGTAGGAGAAACCGGGGGGCGCCTGTGCTGCCCAGCCCTCGGCCGCCGCCTCGGTGGGAAGGCGGTAGAAGCTGTTGTTGACCTCCACGGTGTCGAACATCGTGGCGTAGTGCTCGAACCACCGGCGCTGCGGTAGCGACTCCGGGTACACCGTCCTGCGCCAGTGCTTGTAGATCCACCCCGAGCACCCGACTCTGGCCACACCGGGACGCGTGGACGTCACCCGAGCCCCCTACCCACCAGTACGCAGGAGCGACTCCAAGGCGGCGTACACGGTCTCCATCTCCGAGCGCTGTACGCACTCGGCAGCGGCGTGGGCCACGCTCGGGTCGCCGGGACCGAAGTTGACCGCAGGGATTCCCCGGGCCGAGAAGAACGCCACGTCGGTCCATCCCAGCTTGGCCACCGGAGGCGCCGGCGATCCGGCGGATAGGGCGGCCAGGAGAGGATGGGTGAGGTTGGGCCTGGCTCCGTCCGCGTTGTCCACCAGCCACACGGTGTCGCCGCAGGCCTCGTCCACGGCGTCGCCCAGGACGTCACGAACGTGTCGAGCCGCCTCCTCCCCGCTGCGGTCGGGGGCGAAGCGGTGATTGAGGTTGACGGTGGCCCGGTCGGGTACCACATTCCCTGCCACACCCCCCTCCACCGACACCACTTGGAGCGCCTCGCGGAACTCGCACCCGTCGAGCACCGGCCGCCGCCCCTCGTAGGAGGAACAGCGCTCCAGCACGGGGGCCAGGCGGTGGATGGCGTTGCGGCCCATCCACGGCCGGGCCGAGTGGGCCCGCTCCCCGACCACGGTGACCTCGAGGTGCTGCGTGCCCTGGCACCCCGCCTCGATGCGGGCACTGGTGGGCTCGCCCAGCACGGCGGCGTCGGCGGCCACCAGGTCCGGGCGCTCGGCGAAGAGCCGGCTGAGGCCATTGAACTCCGGGCCGATCTCCTCACACTCGTAGAAGACGTAGGTGACGTCCACCGCCGGCTCGTCCACGGCCCTGGCCAGCTCGAGGATGACGGCGCAGCCCGACTTCATGTCGCATGAGCCGAGTCCCCAGCAAACGTCACCCTCCACGCGGGCTCGCTCGTTGCCGTTTGCAGGCACAGTGTCCACGTGACCGGCAAGGGCCAGCCTGTGCCGCCGGCCGATCTGGGTACGAGCCACCAGGTTGTGGCCCACCCGCTCCACCTGCAACCAGGGCAGCCTCCGCAGCTCACCTTCGAGGAACTCGACGATCTCGGCCTCGTGGTGGCTCACCGATGGGATGTCGACGAGCTGGGCGCAGCGGGCCAGCAGGTCGGTCATGGCCGGGTGGCCACCCCCACCGGCCATCCCCTGCTCACGTGGCCACGCCGTGCTCGCGCAGCACCTCGTTGAGCTGAGCCTTCTCGTGGCGCTGGCCCTCGGCGAGGCGTTTGATCACCAGCACGCACGGCAGGCCGAAGGTGCCGCCTGCGAACGACCGGGGTCGTGTGGCCGAGACGGCGACGGACCACGGCGGCACCACCCCCCGGCTCAGGTCCTCCCCCGTTTCTGCGTCGATCACCCGCATCGAGGGGTTGAGGATCACGCCGGCGCCGAGCACCGCGCCCTGCCCGACCCGAGCTCCCTCGGTGACCATGCACCGGCTGCCGACGAAGGCGTCGTCCTCCACGATCACCGGTGCCGACTGGGGGGGCTCGAGCACGCCACCGATCCCAACTCCGCCCGACAGGTGGACGTTCGCCCCCACCTGGGCGCAAGAGCCAACGGTGGCCCACGTGTCCACCATGGTGTTGGAGCCCACCCGGGCGCCGATGTTGACGTAGCTCGGCATGAGCACCACTCCTCTGTCGAGGAAGGAACCCCATCGAGCCGAACCTCCGGGTACCACCCGTACTCCGGCGGCGGCGTAGTCCCGCTTCAGGGGGATGCGGTCGGCGAACTCGAAGGGGCCGACCTCGACGGTCTCCATGGCCGACAGGCGGAACAGCAGCAGGATCGCCTGCTTCAGCCACTGGTGCACCACCACCTCGCCGCCGCCCTCGTCGATCTCGGCCACCCGCGCCCTTCCCGAGTCGAGGAGGTCGATGGCCTGATGGACCGGAGCAGTGGCGTCTGGGTCGCCTGGCTCGATCTCGGCACGGCGATGCCACAGCTCGTCGATCCGCGCGGACAGTTCGCCCATGGGAAGGCGAGGCTAATAGCCCACGCCGCACCGGATCCTCCTATGACGGAGTGGGTGTGCCCAGGCGCTGAGCCACGAGCTCGAGGCGCTCGCGAGGCTGCACCAGCGCCACTCGCACGTGGCCGGCGCCCGGCGGACCATAGAGGTCGCCGGGGCTCACCAGGCAACCGCCCTCGGCGGCGAGGAACTCGGTGAAGGCCCAGGCGTCGCGGTTGGGCGCCATGGCCCACAGGTAGAAACCACCTTCGGGGATCGTTGCGCCGGCGCCCAGCTGGACGAGGATATCGGCGAAGCGCCGGAGCCGCTCGGCGTAGAAGTCCCGCTGGAGCTCCACGTGGGAGTCGTCGTCGAGGGCCACCGCAGCGGCGAACTGCACCGGTCCGGGCACCAGGAGCCCGGCGTGCTTGCGCACCTCGGACAGATAGTGCGTCAGGGAGTCGTCGCCCACGTAGAAGCCGGCGCGCAGCCCGGCCACGTTGGAGCGCTTGGAAAGGGAGTGCAGCGCCACCACACCGTCGACCCCGTGCTCGAGGATGGTTCGCGGCCGGCCGTTCCAGGTGAACTCCACGTAGCACTCGTCACTGAACACCGGTACGGCGTGCTCCCGGCCCCACGCCGCGGCCGCACCCAGGTCCTCCAGCTGGCCGGCGGGGTTGCCCGGGGAGTTCACCCACAGGGCAAGGGCTCGGGCCGCGTCGGCCCCTTTCACGGCGGCCAGGTCCAGGCACCCGGTCTCGTCGGGGGGCACGGGCACCGCCCGGCAACCGGCGAGGGTGGCTCCCATCTCGTAGCTGGGATAGGAGAGGGCGGGATACAGGACGGTGTCGCGCTCGGGGGAACGCAGCCTCAGCCAATGGGGCAGCGAGGTCACGAACTCCTTGGCACCGACGCAGGCGAACACCTCGGAGTGCTCCAGCTGGACGCCGAAGCGCCGAGCCACCCACGCCGCTGCCGCGGCGCGATACCGGGGGCTGCCGACCGACTGGGGGTATCCGCGCTCCGCCCCGCTCGTGGCCAGCGCCTCCACCACCATCGACGCCGGAGGGTCGCACGGCGTTCCGATGGACAGGTCGACGATGCCCCCCTCGACTGCCTTCGCCTTCTCCTTGTACGCCAGCAGGCGCTCGTAGGGGTAGACGGGCGGCACGAAGCATCCAGGCGCGCTTTGGCGAGCTTGGCTCACTGGACCAGGAACTCGGAGAAGCGGGCTGTGCCGGCGCCGTCCATGCGGGCCCGCAGGCGGGTGCCTCCGTCCTCGTGCTGCTCCCCGAGCACGTCGCCCTCCCGGTGCACGGCAGCCACCACGTCACCTCGGGCGAAAGGCACCAGGAGCTCCACCACTCGATCGGTGATCCGCAGACGGTCTCCCATCAGCGACACGAGGTGGTCAACACCCTCTCCAGTGGCGGCGGACGCCTGCACCGCCCCCGCATGGTCGGCGGCGAGGCGCTTGGCCTCGTCCGTGGCGTCGGCCTTGTTGAACACCAACAGCTCGGGAATGTCCCCGGCACCGATTTGGTCCAGCACGTTGCGGACGGCGCCAATCTGCTCCTCCGGGTCGGCGGCGGCCGAGTCGACCACGTGCACCAGCAGGTCGGACTCCTTCACCACCTCCAGCGTGGAGCGGAAGGCCTCGACCAGCTGGTGGGGAAGTTTGCGCACGAAGCCCACGGTGTCCGACACCAGGACCCCCTCGCCGCCGGGGAGCTGCAGGCGGCGGGTGCGGGGGTCCAGAGTGGCGAACAGTCGGTCCTCCACCAGCTCGTCGGCGTCGGTAAGGCGGTTGAGGAGCGTCGACTTCCCGGCGTTGGTGTAGCCCACCAGCGACACCGATCGCTGCCGGCCGCGCCGGCGCGCCTTGCGCTGGACCCGGCGGTTCTTGGTCAGCGCCACGAGCTCGGCCTCGAGCTTGGTCATCCGGCGCAGGAGGCGGCGCCGATCGACCTCGAGCTGCGTCTCGCCCGGGCCTCTGGTCCCGATTCGGCCGGCCTGCTGGGACAGCGACACGCCGCGGCCCCGCAGCCGGGGCAGGCGGTAGCGGAGCAGCGCCAGCTCCACCTGCACCCTGCCCTCGAGGGTGTGGGCGTTCTGGGCGAAGATGTCGAGGATCACCGCCGTGCGATCGATGGCGGTGCGGCCCAGGATCTTCTCCAGGTTGCGCTGCTGGCCCGGGCTCAGCTCGTCGTCGAACACCACCGTGTCCGAGTCGACGTCGAGCGAAAGCTCGCGCAGCTCCTCGGCCTTGCCCCGGCCGACGTAGGTGGCGGGGTCCGGTCGGTCGCGGCGCTGGACCACCCGTTCGACGACGTCGGCGCCGGCGGTGCCCACCAGGAGGGCCAGCTCGTCGAGGTGGGCCTCGGTCTCGTCGAGGCCGACCGGGGGGATGGCCACACCGACGAGGATGATCTTCTCCCTGAAGGTGCGCTCGATGAGGCTCACAGTCCACCCACCTCGACCTCGATGCGGGCCACGTGCCTGGCTGGGCCGGTGAGGACCACGCTGCCGTCCTCCAAGGTCACCCGGGCGTCACCGCCCGGCTGGTGGACCACCACTCGGGGGTCGACCAGGCCCCAGTCATGGACGGCGGCGGCGGCGGCGCAGGCCCCGCTGCCGCAGGCCAGAGTCTCGCCCACTCCCCGCTCCCACACCCGCATGGTGATCTCATCGCGGCCGGGACCCACGGTGACGAACTCCACGTTGGCGCCCCCGGGGACTTCGGCATCGAGCTGCGACCCGTGGGACACGACCCCGGCGTCCGCAAGATCCGGCACCAGGATCACCAGGTGGGGATTGCCCATGTCCACCGCCCGGGTTCTCTCCCCTGCCGGCCCCAACCGGTGCTCGGGGCCGAGCCGAGCCGGCCCCATGTCCACCTGCACCAACACCTCGCCCGGGTCCTCCCCCGGGGCCACGGTGAGTCGACGCAGCCCGGCGCCAGTGGCCACGCACAGCTCTGGGCCGTCGACCACGCCGGCGAGCAGCACGGCCTGAGCCAGGCAGCGGATGCCGTTGCCGGTGGTCTCTGCGACGCTGCCGTCGGCGTTGCGCACCTCCATGGTGACGTCGGCAC
>JALYGF010000073.1 GCA_030777325.1 Actinomycetota bacterium
GGGCCAGCGGGCGACGAGCCACAACAGGACCAGCCCCGCCAGGTCGAGGGCGTGGACGAGCTCCCGGCTCGCCGCCGCGTGCCCTTCGGCCAGGTCCACGCCGGCGGTCACGGCCAGGCTGGCCACCAGCACGGCGACCAGGGGGAGCATCCCCCAGGCCCGCTGGGGCCGCCAGGCGGCGAGGAGGAAGCCGACGGCCAGGGCGAGGTCCAAGGAGGCGAGCTCCCGGGCCACGTGGACGGGGGCGCCGCCGGCTCCGAGCAAGAGGACGGGCACGGCCAGGACCAGCTGCAGGGCCCCGACCAGGCCCAGCGCCCACCGAGCGCCCCGAGCCGCGCGCTGAGGCGCCGGCCGAGCGGCGGCGAGGATGCCGGCGGTCAGGTCGGGGATGGCCTCGGCGGGTGCGATGCGCACCGCCCGGTTCAAGGTTGCGGCCGAGGCGACCCAAGCCCGGCAGGCGGAGCACCCCATTACGTGACGATCCAGAGCGGCGTCGGCCACGCCTGGGTCCTCGCCGTCGAGGCGGGCCGAGAGCGCCTCTTGAAATCGGTCGCAGTCCATGCCTATCGGTCGCTCGGGCCGCCCTCGGAGTTCCCGGAATCGTCCTGGTCGCTCAGACTCTTGAGGTAGGCGACGATGGCGGCCGCCTCATCATCGGTGACGGTGCCGGGGCGCACGGTCGAGGCCATGAGCCCGGCTGGGAACCCGGCCACGGTGTCGGCGTCAGGCTCCAGGATCGAGCGCATGAGGTAGTCCTCGTCGGCCACCACGCTGCGCCCGTTGGCCAGTTCCACCGGCGAGCCGGCCAGCCCCTCCCAGGTGGGCCCAGCACCTCGGCTGCCGTCGGTGGAGTGGCAGGACAGACACCCCTTGGTCTCCACCAGCTCAGCTCCCCGGGCCGCCGGGCCGCTCAGCTCCTGTTCTGCGCCGTCGCCGCCGCACCCAGCGGTGACGACCGCCATGCCCGCGACGAGAGCCGCCTTCAGTCTCCTGCCCACCACCCGTGGTAGTCGCCGGAAGGCCAACGATGGTTCCCGTCCCGTCGCGCCGCCTACGTTGCCCCCATGGACGAGCTGACGGCGCTGGCCCTGGCCGCCCGGGACGGCGACCGCGTGGCGCTGGCCGCTTTCGTCCGCCGCGCCCAACCCGACGTCTGGCGCCTTGTCGCCCACCTGGCTGGGCGCGACCTCGCCGAGGACCTGGCCCAGGAGACGTTCCTGCGGGCGCTGCGGGCCCTTCCCGCCTACCGGGGCGACGCCGCCGCCCGGACCTGGCTGCTCTCCATCGCCCGGCGGACAGCCGTCGATGCCATCCGGGGGGCTGAGCGGCGCCGGCGCCTGCTGTCACGGCTGCGCCCCGCCCCCGACGCCCCCGAAGCTGGCCAGAGCGCCGCAGTGGAACAGCTCCTTTCCCTGCTCCATCCCGACCGACGGGCCGCCTTCGTCCTCACCCAGCTCCTGGGGCTCACCTACGCCGAGGCCGCCGTGGTCTGCGGCTGTGAGATCGGGACGATCCGCTCCCGGGTCGCCCGCGCCCGCCACCACCTGATTGAGGTGATGGGCGCCGAGGCGGCCGAGGGCTGATCCGGCCAAAGGCCATCGCCGCAGCGCCAAGCAGTCCGAGAACAACCAAGATCCATCCGGCTCGCCGCCACCCGCTGGCCCCAGCGCCCTCTGCCGCCTCCGGTTCCACGCCGGCGAGCACCAGCTGGCCGCCCTGGAGGTCACCGGGCTCCGCGCTGTCGTAGCGAAGCGTCTGCCCGTCAGCGGTGTGGACGGTGAGCGGGAACAGCAGTCGCCCCTTGCGCTCCGCCGTTCCTTCCAGGGTGAAGTAGGCGCATCCGAAGGCGGGGACCGACCCCTCCCGGAAGCGGCACTGAGCCCGCCCGCTCCACCCGCCAGCCCGGGGCGTCAGCCACCGTCGCCAGCCGGAACCCCTCGGGTACTTAGACGTCGATGCCGGTCAGCGCGAGGCCTCGGCCGCCACCCCCCCCCGTCACCGAAGCCTGCTCGCCCACCGGGACCTGCACTGGAGCCGCGCAGGAATGGCTCGCAGCAGGAGACGCAGCGACCGAGAGCCCGATCAGTACCAGCACGGCCAGGGTGCGGCGCATCTCTGTCAGCGTAGAAAACGCGGAACTCACCGCCGTGCTCGTGCGACTAATTCGACGTGGACCATGAGCACCCGCAGCCCATCCTGACCCGCCCCATCCCTCTGACCGTCGCCATCGGCCGAACGGCGGGCGGCGGGCCCTGCCTTCGAGCCGCTGACCCGGTCGGGAGCTGCTGATGGCAGCTCATGCCGCCCCCCGCCGGCCAGGCACACGCTCCGGAGAGCCTCCTCCCAAGGAGCGTCCCGGGCTGTGGGCCAGGGTCATGACCGCCTTGGTCGCAGCCGGCGTCGCCCTCATGGTGGCGTCGTGCGGAGACGACGCCTCCCCTGAACCGCCACCCGGCGTCGAGGTCTTCGACGACCTTTCGCGCGAGCACGTCGAAGGTGACGTCGACTACGACGGGTCACCCCCGGTAGGCGGTCCCCATGCTCCCGTGTGGCAGAACTGCGGCTTCTACGACGAGCCGGTCCCCGAAGAGCGAGCCGTCCATTCCATGGAGCACGGAGCGGTCTGGATCACCTATCGGCCGGATCTCGCCGAAGCGGACGTCGAGCGCCTGCGCGAGCTCGCGACCGGTGACGCCGGGGCCGGGGAGGGCTACGTCCTGGTCTCGCAGTACCCGGACCAGCCGGCACCGGTCGTGGCCACGGCGTGGGGCCGACAGCTCCAGCTCCCGTCGGCGAGCGATCCGCCCCTCGAGCAGTTCGTCGCCGCGTTCGTCCAAGGCCCCCAGACGCCCGAGCCCGGAGCGCCCTGTAGCGGGGGCGCGGGGTGACCCGTCGTCACGGGCTGCGGGCAGATCACTGATCCTGCAGCAGCACGAGCCCGAGACGGTTCCAGTCGCAGCCGCTCGTGCAGCTGCTCACGAAAACGCCGACACAGTGAGCGGGCACGCCGTCCGCAGGCCCAGCAGTATAAGCACGACCAGGGTCCATGAATCTCTGAGAACGTGGGCGCTGGGAACTCAACGCCCCGCTCGTGCGACTGATTGACCGTGAACCTCCAGAAGCCTGACCGCACCGCGCTGGTGGCGCGGCGCGTCCTCGTGACCGTCGCCATCGCGGTGGTCTGCCTGATCGCCCTGTCCCCGCCCGCCGCCGCCCACTCGGCTGGCGGCGGCACTGACGCCACCAACTTCCAGACCCGCTTCCGGGCGCTCAACCCCACGGTGCCCGGGCTGGACATCGAGGTGATCGAGAACGGCAGCCGGGTGCAGCTCACCAACACCACGGGCGAGGAGGTGGTGGTCCTTGGCTACCAGGAAGAGCCCTACCTGCGGGTCGGCCCCGATGGGCTGTTCGAGAACCGCCGCTCGCCTGCCACCTACCTGAACCAGGACCGTCAGGCCACGACGCCGGTGCCGGGAAGTGCCGACCCGAAGGCGGACCCGAAGTGGGAGAAGATCTCCGACGGCCAGGTCGCCCGCTGGCACGACCACCGCGTCCACTGGATGGGCGAGCAGGACCCCCCGGCGGTGCGGCGGGCGCCCGACCGCCGCCACGTGGTGATCCCTGACTGGGTCATCCCCATCCGTATGGGCGACACCACCATTCAGGCGACCGGCGACCTGGTGTGGGTCCCCGGTCCGAGCCCGTGGCCCTGGGTGGCTCTGGCCGTCGGTCTGTTCGCCGCCACCGTCGTCTTGGCGGGCTCGCCTGCTCCCCGCCGCGCGCTCGCCGCCGTGGTGGCCGTCCTCGTGGGCATCGACATGGCCCACGCGCTCGGCGTCGGCTTTGCCGGTCCCGGGTCGGTGGGCACCCAGATCGGCGAGGCCCTGGCCGGAAGCTACCTGTCGGTTGTGGGCTGGGTGGCTGGCGTCGTCGGCGTCGTGCTCCTGGTCCGCCGACGCATCGACGGTCTCTACCTCGCCGCCTTCGCCGGGGGGCTCATCGCCCTCAACGGCGGTGTGGCGGACCTCGCTGACCTCAGTCGGTCCCAGCTGCTCTTTGCTGGGCCGCCCAACGTGGCCAGAGCCGCCGTCGCTGTCTCGCTCGGGCTCGGCGGCGGGATGGTGGCCGCGGCGGTGCTGTGCGCTCTGCGGGGATCGAGCCGACCCGATGTGGCCGACGCAGCCTCGGGTGAAGTGCCCGCGGCGAAACATCATCACGCTGAGTGGCTTTTTGTCCTGAACCACAAAGGAGGGTTTCTGAGACGCCGGCGACGCCGGCGCCGAAGAGCCCACAGGGCCGGCCAAGCCGTCTGACAATCAACATCTCGTCCACCACGGCGCCCTTGGGTTCTGATACGCCTCTCTGGCGACGAGCATGCCGGCGGGCTACCTCCCAACCTCACCGCCGTGGTCGTGCAGGGCGTAGTGCGGTGGCGTGATCCGGGCGCCGCTTGACGGCCGAGGCAGAAGTAGCCGGATGCCTTGACGGTGCTCCGCGCGTCGCCCGACGTGTCGACCGGCGGTCGCACCATCCGACTGGCCGGCGCGCAAATCGCGATCCCCCGGATTAGCGCGAGTTTCGCAGCCGCCACCGACGGCCCCAGCCACCGAAGCTCCTCACCGACGAGCACTCGCCCAGCAGGCACTTGGCCGAGCACGACGACCACCTCGTCTGCATAATCGACCGCTGACACGGCATCTATCCGTGTCGCAGCATGTCGGACTCCTGCAGACCTCCGGAACCAGCAGCAGGGATGGCGCACGAGCGCCCCCCTCGATGTGGCCCCGTCCGTCGACGACACCGGGACCAGCGGTGCTCATCACGCCGCTCGTCCGGCGGAGGCGGCGCTGCACCAGGAGCGTCGACACCGATCACACCGGTGCACAGGCGCGCCCGGACACGCGCCCACCCTCCCGAATGAACCACTCGTCGCCGAGCGTGCGAACAGGCCAGCAGCCTCGCCAGCATCCGTCCCGTCTTCCGGTGGATCTGCACGCGGTGCGTGAGCAGGTCCGATGGTGGGTTCCTCGCTGACTCGCTCCGCAACCCGGAGATTGACCCAGCGGATCGAGTCACCACGCCCCGCTCGTCAGAGCTGCTCGGCGGCCGAGGACCAACCGCTGGTGCGCAGCAGGCGCACCAGCAGGATCACGGGGATGATGCCCACGGCGACGATGAGCAGGGCAGGGAGCGCAGCGGCGTCGAACCGGGAGTCTTTGGTCGCCTCCCAGACGGTGATGGCGAGGGTGTCACCACCGAGTGGGCGCAGGAGTGCGGTCGCCGGTAGCTCCTTCATGACCTCGACGAGCACTAGGAGACCTGCGGTGAGCAGCCCGGGGCGGAGCAGCGGCAGGTGCACGTCGGTGAGGACCCGCGCTCGGCCGGCTCCGAGGGCACGAGCGGCGTCGTCGAGGTTCGCGCTGATGCCGCTCATGCGCGACTCGACGGCGAAGTAGGCGACGGCATGGAAACGCACGAGGTATGCGACGAGCAGGCCCAGGATGGTGCCGGTGAACACCAGGCCGACCCGGGCGTCCAACAGCGCCTGGGCAAAGTCCGCCACTCGGCGGTCGAGCCACACGAGCGGGATGAACACCGCGACCGCCACCACGGTGCCGGGCACCGCATAGCCCACGGTGGCGAGTTGGGCTGCCAACCGACCGACGCGGGACGGTTGGGTGCGCTGGCCGTACACGACGACCACCGAGGTGAAGACGGCGATCAGGGCGGCGACCGCACCGAGGACCAGCGTGTTCCGGGCAGCGTCGACGAGGTCGGCGGCGAGCTGGTCCCCGATGATCGTCTCCGCAGACCAGGCGACCAGCTGCACGACGGGCAGGACGAAGAAGACACCGAGCAGTGCGAACCCCGGCGCGCTCGCTGCCCATGCCTTCCACCCGTGCAACCGCCGAGGCTCGACGGCGTCGCCCCGCCCGAGCGCCTGCCTGTACCGGGCCCGTCCCCGTAGCAGGCGCTCCACGGTGACCATCAAGACCGCGAGACCGACCAGCACCGTGCCAGCTGCAGCGCCGCGTCGTGGTCGAAGGCCCCGTACCAGACCCGGTAGATTGCGGCGGTCAAGGCCTGGATGCCCAGGAGGTCGACCGCACCGAAGTCGGCCAGTGCCTCCATCACTGCAAGGGCCGCGCCCGCTGCCAGCGCGGGGCGGGCCGTTGGCAGCGCGACGCGACGGAGCGCCTGCCCGTAGCTCAGACCGAGGCTGCGGGCCGCCTCGATCGTCTGGCGCGATTGGGACAGGAACGCGCTCCGAGCGAGGATGTAGACGTACGGGTAGAGGACGGCCGTGAGGACCACGACGGCGCCGACCGGGGTGCGGATGCCGGGCACCTGCAACCCGTCGCCGAGCAGGTTCGTCTGCAGCGGTGTGGCCAGCCCGTACTGAGCGAGCACCACGAAGACCAGCACGTAGCCGGGCACGGCCAACGGCAGCACCAGCGCCCAGTCGAGGATCCGCCGGCCGGGGAAGTCGTAGAACGACACCAGCAGCGCCAGACCACCGCCGACGAACAGGGTGCCGAGGCCGACGCCGAGGCCGAGCCCCACGCTCGTGGCCACCGCCTCGGGCAGGAGCGTGCGGGCAATCCGGTTGAAAGTCTCGCCCTCGCCGATGAAGCTGACCGGGAGCGCCGCGAGCGGGCCGGCCACCACCAGCGCGACCAGAAGACCGAGCGCCGCCCATCCCGGGGTCCGTCGCCGTCGACGCTGCGCCGCCGGGACGGCCGCGGTGGTCACCGCCCCTGCGGGTGCCCGTGGGGCGCCACGATCAGTTCCAGCCCACGTCGACCATCAGCTCCACCGCCTCGTCCAGGAGCGGACCGGCTTCCTCGACGGCGATCGGGTCCATGCGCACGTCTGCCCAGTGGCCGATGTGCTCGGGCGGCGGGACGTCCGGGTTGGCCGCGAACTCGCTGCCGGAGACGATCTGGGCCTGGGCCTTCGGGCTGGTGAGGTACTCCATGAGCGCGAGCGCGTCCTCCTCCACATCGGACCAGCGCACCAGTCCCACACCGGAGACGTTGGTGTGCGCGCCGGCGCCGTCGGGGTTCGGCCACACCGGCGCCACCGGGAAGTCGGGATTCTCGGCCAGCGCGCGCCCCAAGTAGTAGTGGTTCGTGAGGCCGAGGTCGCAGTCCCCCGCCGCCATCACCGCGAGTAGCTCAACATCGGAAGTGAGGATCTCCGGATCGTTGGCCATCCACGAACGGAGGAGCGTCTCGGTCTCCTCCATGCCGCGCTTGGCGATCATGTCGGCGACCAGCGACTGGTTGTACTCGTTCGTGGACGTGCGCAGGCACGTGCGACCCTTGAAGCGGGGATCGCCCAGATCGGCGTAGCTCGTCACCGCTCCCTCGGGGACCCGTTCGGCGGACACCACAGGGATCCGCAGCCGCGTGCTCAGCGCCCACCAGAACCCCTCGGGGTCCCGCAGCTGGGCGGGCACGTTCGCCTCAAGGGTGGGCGTGGTCACGGGCTTCAGCAGTCCGGCTTCCTCCGCGCGCCACAGGTTCGCGAGATCGGTCGTGATCAGCAGGTCGGCCGGTGTGTCCTCGCCTTCGCGCCGTAGCCGCTCGAACAGCTCGGGCGCGGTCCCGCCACGCAGCTCGACGTCGATGCCCGTCGCCTCCTCGAAGTCGAGGAACACCTGCTCGGTGCCGTAGTGCGAGCGGCCGTTGTAGACCACTACCGAACGATCGTCGCCGCCGCTGGCCACCACGGCACCGCCAAGCGCCAGGGCCAGGATGACGACCGCCAGCGTGGGCAGCGGCCAGCGTCGGCGAATGAGATTGGACAGCATCTGCCGGCTCCTGTGTCAACCAGAATCTGAGGTGAACCGAGTGTATGACGGTAGGTGCGCCGAACGCGAGTCGACCTGGGGACTGCACAGGAGCCGGTAGCGTGTTGGGACGTGAGCGCCCCGCCGGCCATCCGCGCACGCGGTATCGACAAGGCCTTCGGCGCGGCACGCGCTGTCGACTCGGCGGATCTGGTCGTGAATCCCGGCGAGCTCGTCGCGCTGCTGGGTCCGAGCGGCTCCGGCAAGACGACGCTCCTGCGGGTCATCGCCGGGTTCGAGACCCCGGACGCCGGCAGCATCGAGATCGGTGGGCGCACCGTCGTCGACGGCACCACCTGGGTCGAGCCCGAGCGCCGGCACATCGGCATGGTCTTCCAGGACGGTGCCCTGTTCCCGCACCTCACCGTGGCCGACAACGTCGGCTTCGGCGGCCCACGGCCGGGACGGGTGGAGGAGTGCCTGGAGCTGGTGGGCCTCGCCCACCGATCCCGTGCCTTCCCGCACGAGCTCTCCGGTGGCGAGCAGCAGCGCGTGGCGTTGGCACGCGCCCTCGCACCCGATCCGGACGTCGTGCTGCTGGACGAGCCGTTCGCATCCCTCGACGCCGGCCTGCGGGTGGCGCTGCGCGAGCAGGTCGCTGCCATCCTGCGTGACGCCGGTGCCAGCGCGCTGCTGGTCACCCACAACCAGCAAGAGGCGCTGTCGCTCGCCGACAGCGTGGTCGTCATGCGCGATGGTCACGTGGAGCAGAGCGGCTCTCCGGAAGATCTCTACGACCGCCCGGCCACGCGCTGGATCGCCGAGTTCCTCGGTGACGCCGAGATCGTCGCCGGGGTGGCCGCCGATGGGCAGATCGACACAGAGCTCGGGGTCTTCCCCGCCGACCGCTCCCTTCGCGGTTCCGTGCAGCTCGTGCTGCGACCGGAGTGGGTACACCTCGGACCGGACTGCGAGTCGGGGTCGGCAGCCGGGGCGACCAAGGCCACGGTGGTCGATCGATCCTTCTTCGGCCACGACCAGCTGGTCCGTGTCCAGCTGGACAGCGGACTGCAGGTGCGCAGCCGGCTCCCCGGAGCGGCGCGGTGGCATCCGGGCGACGTGGTCGCCATCCACGTCGAGGGCCCGGTGACCGTCCTGGCCTCGTGATCCAGCAGGCTCGTACGACGCATTGAGCATGTTGGGATCTGTCGGGCTTGTCGTCGTCGGCCTCGGGCTGGTGGTGTTCTTCTCGGAACAGCTGGTGAAGGGGTCGGTGGGTTTCGCCCGCTCGTTCGGCGTGTCAGCGTTCCTTGTCAGCGTGATCTTCCTCGGCTTCGACCCGGAGAACCTCGCCGTCGGGGCGGTCGGCTCGTTCGAGGGTGCAGGCGGCATCGCCCTAGGCACGATCCTCGGGTCGGCGATGGTCGCCGTCGCGCTCGCCTTCGGGATCGCCGGGGTGGTGGCGCCGATGCGCTTCGGCGAGGTGCCCCGACGGGTCCTGGCGGTGCCCGTTCTCGGCGCCCTGCTGCTCGGCGGGTTGGTCCTGGACGGCCAGCTATCCCGCATCGACGGCGCGGTCCTGCTCGTCGGCTACGCCGCCGCCGTGGGGTACCTGGTCTGCCTGTCTCGGCAAGGGGTGAGCATCGAGGCATCAGGGGAGGTCGCCAAGGAGATGTACAAAGCGGAGCACCTCGGCAAGGCTAAATCGGCCCGTCTCCTGGCGATCTCGCTCGTGATGGTCGTGGCGGCCAGCGAGTTGCTCGTCGAAGGCGCCACCGACCTCATCGTCCGCTTGGGGCTGTCTCAGACGCTGGTGGGCATGACCGTCATCGCGCTCGCCATCAGTGTCGAGGAACTGGCTCGCACCGTGCCCGCCGCGCTCGCGGGGCGGCCAGAGGTCAGCTTCGGCACCGTCACCGGGTCCGTCCTGGCGTTCTTTTTGTTCAATGCCGGTGTCATCGCCCTCGTCAGTCCTCTCGACGTCGGAACACCGACATTGCAGTTCTACGTGCCGGTCGCCGTCGGCACGGTGGTGCTCATCTCGGTGCTGCTACTCAACGCCCAACTGTCCCGCTGGGCCGGCGGGTTGCTCGTTGCTGTCTACATCGCATTCGCCGTCGGTGGATACATCCTGTACGACGCCACCACGACAGCGGCGTAGCGAGGGAGCCGAACTGCCGACCTGCCGCTGAGGTCGCGTCCGAACGGGCCGCACCGAATGGGCAGAGGTTCTGCTCGATCGGTCCGCGAGCCGGTCACCGGGAAAGTGAGTCGCGACGCTTGCCGCCCGTCACACCCGGCTGTTGACCTGGTTCAGGCCGCCTCAGCGTGACGGTAGGTCTGCTCCCTTGACACCGTAAGGCATACCTACCATGATTCGCCGGGTATGAGAACCGTCAAACCAGCCCCGGCCTGTCTGGGGGACGACGCCCGAGACCTAGACGGCGAGGAGACCGCCGGCTGGTTCCACCGGACGGTGCGCGCGCAGCACGCCCCGGTGCTCGATCCCAGGAGTTCTCGCCTGGTTTGCGGTGCGGGCCGCCCGGCCGTCCGTCACGGCCTCCCGGCGCTGTCGGTGTTCGTGGTCCTTTCGGCTTTGCTCCTCGGCGCCTGCGGCGGGTCGTCTCAGACAGCAACGTCCGATTCGATGCCGGAGTCCAGTGGTTCGACATCGATGGAGCCGGCCGGCGTCGACAACGCCTACCCCGTCACCATCGAGCACAAGTTCGGGGCCACCGAGATCACCGAGGAGCCGCAGCGGGTGTTGTCCCTCGGCTTCCAGGAGCACGACACCATCTTCGCGCTGGGTGTGGAACCCATCGCGGTGCGCTACTGGTACGGCGACGAGGACGACGTCATCTTCCCGTGGGCGGAGGAGGCGGCCGGGGATGCCGACCCCGAGATCCTCAACATGCCCGAGCTCAACTTCGAGAAGATCGCCGCCCTCGATCCCGACCTCATCCTCGGTCTGTACGCCGGGATCACCGAGGAGGACTACCCCAAGCTGGCGGCCATCGCTCCGACGGTGCCGCAGAGCGACGAGTACGTCGACTATGGCGTGCCCTGGCAGGAGGCAACGCGGACCATCGGCACTGCCCTAGGTCGGTCGGAGCGGGCCGAGGAGCTCGTCGCCGAGGTGGAGGGGCAGTTCGAGGCCGTGCGAGAGGCGCACCCTGAGTGGTCCGGGAAGAGCATCGTTGTTGCCACCTACGGGGCGGATGATCTCAGTGCCTTCACCTCCCAGGACCTCCGTTCACGGTTCTTCACTTCCCTGGGGTTCGAGGTTCCCGCCAAGTTCGACGAGCTCGCCGGGGAGCTGTTCTACGCCACCTTCAGCTACGAGCAGGCCGAGCTTCTCGAGGTCGACGTCTTGGTGTGGGACCAGGTGAACTTCACCGAAGGTGGGCGGGCCACCATCGAGGCCGATCCGCTCCTCCAGCAGCTCGACGTCGTGCAGGAGGGGCGGACCGTGTTCATCGGCGAGCTCGAGGATGCCTTCGCCTGGAACAGCGTGCTCAGCCTCCCGGTGGCCCTCGATGGGCTCGTGCCCATGCTCGAGCGGGCAACCGACGGGGATCCCACGACCGAGCCTTCGCCGGCGTCGTGAAGTCCATGACCCTGTTGTTGGATCGTCGCCATCCCGATAGACGTGGTGGAGGCGGAGCATGAACGCCCAGCGGTTCGCCATGCTGTTCGTCGCCACCCTGATCGGGCTCTCGGGCTGTGGCGGTGACGATGATGAGAATGCCACGGACACGGAAGTGGGAGCCGACTCGGGAGAGTCGGAGGTGGCGGCGTGCGCCCCGGTGGGTGAAGACCTGGAGGACGACGCTACCGAGACCGTCGCCATCCAGCTCGACGACTACTCCTTCTCACCGGCGACACTGGAGTTGGAGGCGGGGATAGTGACCTTCGCCGCCGAGAACATCGCTAGCGAAAACCACGAGTTGGCGTTCCTTCCCGGTGGTGGCCAGGTGCCGCTGACCGACACGGGCGAGCCGGACGAGGACGCCTTGGCCGACGCCGGCGCCTTCGAGCTCGAGGCCTTCGGGCCGGGCCGGACCTGCAACGCCACCTACGACCTCGATCCCGGCACCTACACCCTGTTCTGCATCGTGACCAGCCCTGACGGCGAGACCCACTACGAGAAAGGCATGGAAGGCGAGCTCGTTGTCCGCTAGCCCGGTGCCCACGAGATGAGGAGACCACGATGACGATGCTGCTCGAGCGACTGGGCCCGGTGGTCCCCCCCATCCACGGCGACGCCACCCGCCGGGAGTTCATCGTGGGCGGAGTCGCCGCCGGACTGCTCGTCGTCGCCGGTTGCGGTTCGGGCGATGACGTGGACTCGGCTTCGCCCTCGACCACCGCCTCCGGCGGCGCCTTCCCGGTCACCATTGAGCACAAGTACGGCAGCACTGTGATTCCCGCTGAGCCGACCCGCGTGGTGACGGCGGGCTTCAACGACAGCGATTACGCCCTCGCCTTCGGAGTGACGCCCGTCGGTGTGCGCGACTTCATCGGCCCGTTCGCCGAGGACACCCGGCCATGGGCCCAGGAGGCCCTCGCCGGGGCCGAGCCCGAGAAGGTCTCGGGGCCCGATGGAGTGCTGAACTACGAGGTGATCGCCGGCCTTCGCCCCGACCTCATCCTCGCCTACTCCTACCTGGAGGAGGCGGAGTACGAGAAGCTGGCTGGGCTCGCCCCGACCGTTGTGGAGCCGTCGCAGGGCAGTGGGTGGCGTGAGCACACGCTCGTCGTGGGTCGGGCTCTGGGCCAGCCGGGGCGGGCGGAGCAGCTCGTGGCACAGGTCGAGGCGCGCTTCGCCACGGCCATCGATCGGCACCCCGAGTTCGTGGGGAAGACGGCGGCCATCCGCTTCGGTGACGCCGACACCGACGCCTACTACCTCCTCGAGCCCGACGACCCCCGTAGCGGGCTGTTCACCTCGCTCGGCTTCGAGCTGCCCGACCAGACGGGTGAGATCAGCCGGGAGCAGGTCGAGCTTCTCGACCAGGACGTCATCGTGGCCATCGGCGCCGACCCCCAGGCGTACGAGGACGATGAGCTGTTCCAGGGGCTCCAGGCTGTCCGGGAAGGCCGAGTCGCCTACCTCGGCGGGTTCGAAACCGACTTCGCCGGCGCCCTTGGCTTCGACAGCCCCTTGAGCCTCCCCGCGGCGGTCGACATCGTGGTGCCTGCATTGGCCGCAGCGCTCGACGGCGACCCGGCCACGGTGGCGTCTTGATCTCACGCCACCCGGGAGACGTGCCCGGGAAATTGCCCTGAGGACCACCGACAACCCGACCTACCGTTGAACGTGCCCACCGATCAGCTCGACACCCACGCCCGAGCGCCGGGCCACCATCCGCTGCGCCGGCTGTGGCGCTACGCACGGGGCCATCGCCGGCGCATGCTTTCGGCGGCGGCCTGGACCACGGTCAACAAGTTCGCCGACGTCGCCCCCGAGCTGCTGATCGGTGTGGCCATCGACGTGATCGTCAGGGGCGACGACTCCTTCGTGGCCGACCTGCTCGGCATCGACGAACAGTTCGCCCAGCTCTCGGTCCTGGCCGCTGCCAACGTGGCTATCTGGGCCGTCGAGTCCATGTCTCAGTACCTGGCCGAGCTCGGCTGGCGGAACCTGGCCCAGTCGATCGAGCACGAAGCCCGGGTCGACGCCTACGCCCACGTCCAGGACCTCGAGGTGGCGTGGTTCGAGGACAACGCCAGCGGTGGCCTGCTGGCGGTGCTCAACGACGACGTCAACCAGCTCGAGCGCTTTCTCGACGTGGGGGCCGCCACCATCATCGCCACCTTCTGGAACGTCGTGCTCGTGGGCGCTGTCTTCGCCCTCACCTCGGTGCCTCTCGCCCTGCTCGCGTTCGTGCCCATCCCGATCATCGTGGCCGGCTCCATCCGCTACCAGCGAAGGCTGGAGCCCTTCTACGCCCGGTTGCGGGACCGAGTGACGGACCTCTCGTCCACGTTGGTGAACAACCTGGGTGGGATCACCACCATCAAGGCGTTCACGGCGGAGGCGGCGGAGACGGCTCGGGTACGGCAGGTGTCGGACGACTACCGGCGGGCCAACGGAGAGGCCATCCGGTACTCGTCGGCCTTCATCCCGCTCATCCGCATGGCGATCCTGGCCGGGTTCACCGCCACCCTCCTCATCGGCGGGAAGATGGTGCTCGACGGGGGACTCGAAGTCGGCCTCTACTCGGTACTGGTCTTCATGACCCAGCGGCTGCTGTGGCCTCTCACCGACCTGGGCGAGACCCTCGACCTGTACCAGCGAGGAATGGCCTCGACTCGCCGCATCCTCGACCTGCTGGCCACCGAGTCCACCATGGCGCCGGGTAGCGCAGCGCTGCCGGCACCGGTGCGGGGGGACGTCCGCCTGGAGGCAGTGCGCTTCGGTTACGGCGACGGGCCCAACGTGCTGGATGGGATCGACCTGCACGTGCCGGTGGGGGCGACTTCAGCGGTGGTGGGGGCCACGGGGGCGGGGAAGTCCACGCTGGTGCGGCTCCTGCTGCGCTTCGACGACCCCCGATCGGGCCGGGTGCTCATCGACGGCCACGACGTGCGCAGCCTGTCCTATGCCTCGCTGCGCCGGGCCATCGGCTACGTCAGCCAGGACGTGTTCCTTTTCCAGGGGACGGTGCGGGAGAACATCGCCTACGGCCGGCCCGGCGCCGGTGACGACGAGGTCGAGGCCGCCGCCCGCCTGGCCGAGGCGCACGACTTCGTGATGGCGATGGCCGACGGCTACGACACCGTCGTCGGCGAGCGGGGCCAGAAGCTCTCGGGCGGCCAGCGCCAGCGGATCTCCATCGCCCGCGCCATCCTCCGCGACCCCGCCATCCTGGTGCTCGACGAGGCGACGTCGGCCGTCGACAACGAGCCCGAAGCCGCCATCCAGCGGTCCCTGGCCCGCGTGGCCGAGGGCCGCACCGTCATGGTCATCGCTCACCGGCTCTCCACGGTTCGCCACGCCCAGCGAATCTGGGTACTGGAACGAGGCAAGGTGGCCGAGACCGGAACCCACGAGGAGCTGGTCGCCAGCGGCGGCCTCTACGCCGCCCTGTGGCGGGTACAGACCGGGGACGCGACGCTGGAGCCCACCAGCAACCTCCCGT
>JALYGF010000074.1 GCA_030777325.1 Actinomycetota bacterium
CCGTGACCCGGCGCAGCGGCCATGGCAGGCCGCTCGACAGGAGGGCGGCCCGGACACGGTCACGGGACTCGCGGCAGGCGGCGTCGGGGAGGCCGACGACGGTGAAGCCCGGCAGGCCGTTGGACACGTGAACCTCGACGGCGACGGGACGGCCGTCTACGCCGAGGAGGGTGGCTGAAGGGACGGTGGCGATCACGGCAGGCTCCGGCACGATCGGGTTCGTGAGCAGAGGGCCGGACGAAAACGGCGTCAGCCACTCGAGACGCCGGAGCTCAAGCTAGCGAAGGGCTGTGACATCGAGGCCGGCCGGGTTCGCACGACGCGAGAATGCACTCATGAGGCCGGGCGCCGACGGCAACGCTTACGAGGGTGAGCTGGACGTGCGCCGCGTCCAGCCCTACCAGGCCCGCAAGCCCTACCTGTGCCCCGGGTGCAATGGCGAGATCGGGGTGGGCGTGGGACACGTGGTGGCCGTGCCGGTGGACGCCCCCGACCTTCGCCGGCACTGGCACCATCCGTGCTGGGACCACCGTGGACGCCGGCGGGAGACGGGTAGGCGGCGCCCGAGGCCGAGGGCCTAGAAGGCCCCTTCCACCACCTCGATCGTCCCCCCCAGCACCGACGCCACGTCGAAGCGGATCTCTCTGGGCCGAACCGGGGCCTCGTCCTCCAACCAGCGGGCGGCCAGGCGCCGGACGCGCATCTGCTTGTTCCTCGTCACCGCCTCCACGGGCGCGCCGAAGGCGTCCGTGGTGCGGGTCTTGACCTCGCAGAAGACGAACTTGCGGCCGTCACGCACCACCAGGTCGAGCTCACCCTCCCGGCAGCGCCAGTTGCGGGTCAGGACCTCGTAGCCCCGGGCTTCGTACCACGACGCCACTGCCTCCTCGCCTCTGGCTCCGAGCCTGCGCCGCTGCTGGGTCATGCCCGCACTAGAGCTCCTTCTCCGGCATCTCCTCCACGTTCACGTCGTGGAACGACACGATCTGCACCGACGACACGAAGCGTGTGGGCCGGTACATGTCCCACACCCAGGCGTCCCGCAGCTCGACGGCGAAGTGCGTCTCGCCGGGGCCCATCCGGGGCTCGACCTTGACGTGGTTGGCCAGGTACAGGCGGTGGTCGGTCTCCACCACGTAGCGGAACATCGAGAGCACGGCCCGGTACTCCTGGTAGAGCCCGAGCTCTATCTCCGCCTCGTAGCGTTCGAGGTCGTCCTCGGCGCTCATCGCCGCCCGCCGGCCGTCCCCACGGGCTCATGGTAGGGCGAGCGCCGACCGCCCGAGCATGGCTCCGACGAGCGAGGTCCTCAGCCTGCTCAGAGGTAAGAGGCGCGAGCCGGCGGCCACAGCTTGAGGACGGCGCGCCCGACCACCGACGACCTCGCCACCGGTCCGAACACCCGACTGTCGGACGAGTTCCCCCGGTTGTCGCCCATCACGTACAGCTCCCCGGGAGGGACCGCCGTGGGAGTCAGGTTGGCGGTCAGGGTGCCGGGCGGGAGATAGGGCTCGATCAGCCGCTTCCCGTTCACGAACACGCTCCCCTCGCGGGCCTCCACCGTCTCGCCCGGAAGGGCCACCACCCGCTTGATGAACTCCTGCGTCGAAGGTTGGATAACTCCCACGCCCTCTCCGAAGGATCTCAGGATGCCGCCCACTCCGCTGCTGCCACCGGGGTCGTCGTCGCCGCACTCGACCGGAGGACAGTCGAAGACGACGATGTCTCCCCGCCTGGGCTCGTGCAGGCGGTAGGAGATCTTCGACACCAGCACCCGGTCCGCCACTTCCAGCTGCGGCGTCATCGAAGCCGAGGGGATGAAGAAGGCCTGCGCCACCAGGACTTTCAGCAAGAAGGCGATCAGCGTGGCGCCCACGATGACGATCAGCCCTTCCCGCGCCCAGCGGAGAAGCAGGAGGGGACCGTTGCGGTCCTCCCTCCCCGATTCGCTCAACGCGCCGCCCGCTTCTCCTTGATCTTGGCCGACTTACCGGAGCGCTCCCGCAGGTAGTAGAGCTTGGCCCTGCGCACGTCACCGATCCTGGTCACCTCGAGCTTGGCGATCACCGGGGAGTGCACGGGGAATGTGCGCTCCACGCCGACTCCGAAGCTCACCTTGCGCACCTTGAACGTCTCACGGGCCCCGGACCCGCTGCGGGCGATGACGTCACCCTGGAAGACCTGGACCCGCTCCCGGCTGCCCTCCACCACCCGGACGTGGACCTTCACGTTGTCCCCCGGCTTGAAGACGGGTACGTCGTCACGCAGGCTGCCGCGGTCGACGAGGTCGGTGGGGTTCATGGCGCGTCAGGCTCCGGGAGGATCTTCAGGGGACGGCACAGGATAGCCGTGCTCCTCGAGCAACCGCAGGTCCTCTCCGGACAGGCCCCCTCTGGCCTCGATGAGATCGGGCCTGCGAGCGAGCGTGCGAGCCAGCGCCTGCGCCCGCCGCCAGCGGGCGATGCGGCCGTGGTCTCCCGATCTCAGCGTCTCCGGCACGGTCCAACCGCGCAGCTCCGCAGGGCGGGTGTACTGGGGGTACTCGAGAAGGCCGTCGGCGAAGGACTCGTCCGCGGTGGACGATTCGTTGCCCACCACCCCCGGCACCAGCCTGGCCACCGCCTCCACCACCACCAGCGCCGCCGCCTCGCCGCCGGCGAGCACGAAGTCCCCTATGGACAGCTCGCCGTCGGCCACGTGGTCGGCCACCCGTTGGTCCACGCCCTCGTAGCGGCCGCAGATCATGGAGAAGCCGCCGCCGCCCGCGGCCAGCTCTTGGGCCCAGGCCTGGTCGAACCGGCGCCCACCGGGGCCCAGCACGAGCAATGGCCTGGGCGGGTCTTCGCGTTCCACCACGGCGAGGATCGGCTCGGGGCGCAGCACCATGCCCGACCCACCCCCGTAGGGAGCGTCGTCCACGCTGCGGTGCGGGTCGTCGGTGCCCGATCGCAGGTCGTGCACGCGCAGGTCCAAGACGCCGTGACGCCAGGCCTTGCCCACCAGGCTCTGGGCCAGGTAGGCGCCCACCAGGTCGGGGAAGATGGTGAGGACGTCGATGCGCACGAGAAGCGCCGGCCTGGTGCCGGCCTCAGGCCAGCAGGCCTGCCGGAGGGTCGATGACCACGCGGCCCGGCGCGTGGGAGACCACAAAGCAGAGCGGCACCAGCTCCCCCCCCTCGAGCACCAGCAGGTCGCTGGCCGGGTTGGCCTCGACACCTTCCACCCGCCCGTGCGAGCGACCTTCCACGCCAACCACCTCAGCACCCACCAGCTCGTGCACCCACAACGTGGTGGGGTCCTCCAGGGGAGGCGCCGACAGCAAGGTGTCACGCAGGGACTCGGCGTCCTCTCGGTCGGCCACGCCAGTGAAGGCCACGATCCAACGGCCCTGGTGGGCCGACGAGCGCACGACTTCGAGTGGCCCCCTGGAACTGGACAGGACGGAGCCGGGGGCCAGGCGCTCGAGGCGATCGGTGACCAGGCTCACGACGACCTCACCCCGCAGGCCGTGGGGCTTCACCACCCGGCCGACCTCGAGGAGTCCGGGCGTCGCCGGGGGTCCTTCCGCCGTGGACGGCGCCGGCGGATCGTCAGTCGACGATGTCGACAGTGGTCTCCACACCCTCCCGGGCGCCGACGGCTCTGACGACGGTGCGGATGGCCTGGGCGACCCGCCCTCGCCTGCCGATGATCTTGCCCATGTCGTCGGGTGCCACGTGCAGGCGGAGGTCGACCCGATCCGGCCCTCTGTGGTCGGGGTCGATGACAACGGCGTCGGGCTCGTCGACGATCTGGCGGGCCATGTACTCGAGCACGCTCTGCGCGTCTCCCCCGACCGCCCGGTTGCCGACGTCGGCGTTCCCGATGACTTCGGCCCCGGTGGCATCCGTGACTTCGGTGCCGGTGACTTCGGTGCCGGCGACTTCGGCGCCGGTGGCTTCGCCGGGCGCCTCCAGGTCATCGCTCACGACGACGAACCGGCTGACGCCTGAGCCCGGCCCTGGGCGAAGGCGTCCCAGATGCCGGTGATCCGCAACAGCTTCTCCACCCGCTCCGTGGGCTGGGCCCCCTTGTTGAGCCAGGCCAGCGTCTTGTCCTCGTCTATGCGGATGGCCGACGGCTCGGCCCGGGGCTCGTATGTGCCCACGATCTCGATGAACCGGCCGTTGCGGGGCGAGCGGCTGTCCGCCGCCACCACCCGGTAGGTCGGCTGCTTCTTCTTCCCCATCCTCACCAGGCGGAGCTTCACTGCCACGTTCTCTTCTCCTCGATCGTCGGCGGGAACCCGCCCGCTAGTTCGTGCTGGGCGGGGTGAACCGCCCGCCCTTCTTGCCCTTCTTGGTCTTCTTGGCCTTCCTGGCCATCGCTCCACCCAGCCCGGCCTGGCCCATCATGTGCTGGACCTCCTTGAACTGCTTCAGCAGCATGTTCACGTCGGAGGGGGTGGTGCCGCTGCCGTTGGCGATGCGTGCTCGGCGGGAACCGTTGATGATGGCAGGGTCGACCCGTTCGGCAGGCGTCATGGAACGGATGAGCGCCTCCACCTTACCCAGCTCCCGGTCGTCTATCTCGGCCTGCTTGATCTCCTTGGGCAGTCCCGGGAGCATCCCCACCAGGTTCGAGATGGGTCCCATCTTCTTGATCTGCTGCATCTGCTCGAGGAAGTCCTCGAGGGTGAACCGCCCCTCGGCCAGCGCGGTGGCTGCCTTCTCCGCCTCGGCCTGGTCGTAGGTCTGCTCGGCCTTCTCGATCAGCGTGAGCACGTCGCCCATCCCGAGGATGCGACTCGCCATGCGCTCGGGGTGGAAGAGATCGAAGTCGGCCAGCTTCTCGCCCGTGGACGCGAAAGCGATGGGCCGCCCCACGACCTCCTTCACCGACAGAGCGGCGCCGCCACGGGCGTCGCCGTCGAGCTTGGTGAGGATCACCCCATCGAGCTCGAGGGTGGTGTGGAAGGCCTCTGCGGTGTTGACGGCGTCCTGGCCGGTCATGGCGTCGATGACGAGGAAGGTGTACTTCGGCGTGACCTTCTCGGAGACCCGGCGCACCTCGTCCATCAGCTCGGCATCGATGGACAGGCGACCGGCGGTGTCGACCACGAGGACGTCACGGCCGAGCCGCTGGGCCTCGGCCAGGCTCTGGGCTGCGACCTCCACCGGGTCACCGCCGGCGCTGAACACGGGCACCCCGGCTTGGGCGCCCAGCACCCTTAGCTGCTCCACCGCCGCCGGCCGCTGGAGGTCCGCACCCACCAGCAGCGGGCTGCGGCCCTGCTGCTTGAACCATCGCCCGAGCTTGGCTGCGGTGGTCGTCTTGCCCGAGCCCTGGAGGCCGGCCAGCAGCACCACGGTTGGCGGCCTGGACGCGTAGGTGATCTTGAGGGCCTCACCGCCCAGGACCCCGGTGAGCTCCTCGTTGACGATCTTGACCACCTGTTGAGCCGGGCTCAGGCTCTTGGACAGGTCGGTGCCGACGCAGCGCTCCTTGATGCGGGCGACCATGCCCTTCACCACGAGGAAGTTGACGTCGGCCTCGAGCAGCGCGACCCGGATCTCGCGCAGGATGCCGTCGACCTCGGCCTCACCGAGGCGGCCCCGGCCCCGCATGCGGGTGAAGATGCCCTCGAAGCGGTCGCTCAGGGACTCGAACATGTGGCCTACCAGGCTAGTGGAGCCACCCAGTCACCCATTGATCCATGAGGCCGGCCGACGACGCCGCCGGGTCACCTGTCTATCCTCACCGGCCCGTCGATGAGGGCTGCCTCGGGCTCGGGCCCGTCGGGCTCGAACCAGGGGGCATGAGCCGGTGCATCCGGAGTGGGCCGCCATTTGCGCCCTACTCGCTCAACGCCCACGGGATACACGGTCAGTGCTCCTTCGGCGTCGATGTGCAGGCGGAGGAAGTTCTTCTGGTCCTCGTGGTGGAGCGGCGCGTATGCCTCGTTCCCGTGGAAGCCGAGACAGTTGGTGGCCCAGAGGTAGCCCGACATCCCTAGGGCCCCACAGGCCCCACCGAGCAGGGCCACCAGGCCGAGGAAGACCATGAGCGACGCGGCCCCCTCGAGGCCCGTGCCGGACACGATTCGGGACGCAGCGAGCAGGACCCCTGCCGTGGTGGCCAGCTGCAGCGAGGAGTGGACCAGGCCGAGCAGCCATCGAGTGACGCCCGGGGCGTCGTGGGCGAAGCGCACCATTGCCGCCAGCAGCACCAGCATGAGGACTATGAGCAGGAAGGCGGTCGGGCTCTCCCACAGCGCCTGTCGCAGGCCGGTGAGGCCGAGTTCCCTGTGCCTGTCTCTGAGATGAAGGCCGAGATTGAACGCGAGGAGCACCTGGGCCATGCCGATGAGAGCGGCCAGCGGCAGGTTGTAGAGGGGCAGGAGCCACACCCTCTTCCTCAGCCGCTTGGACATCTCGGGTGAGGGATAGCTCTGCACCCGGCGGTAGGTGACCTCACCCTCCTGGCCGGGGAGCTCGAGACACTCGGGCAGCTGATGAGTGGGATGCAGGAACGCCCCTCCGCCGCCGGCGGTGATGTGCTGGCGGGGACCGTCCTCCTCCTGGTAGCGGACGTAGTGGTGCCGTCCGCTCCTCAGGTAGAGCATCACCCGTGCTCCGGCGGATTCGATCAGCCGCCGCTCGAGTTGGCCCAGATCGCGGTCGGAGAAGATGTCTCCGCCCCCGGCCACTTCCTTGGACAGGCAGAGGATGATGCGGTCACCCTGCGCCAACCGTTCCTCGGCGACGTCGGAGAAGTACTTCCACTGCTCGTCGTCGAGGTAGGGCCCGAACTGGATGTCGATTCCCCACAGCCACCAGTCGTGGGGCAACTTGACGGCGAAGTAGCTCCGGCTCTGCTGTGTCTGCCAGCCCCCGATGCGGCGCCGGCGGCAGAAGATCTCCTCGAAGTTGATGAGCCCGTCGTACCAGTCGTGGGTGCCCGGAATGGCGAACAACTCGGGTGGCTCTCCGTTCGAGCAGGGCATGGCCGCCCGGTACGGACCGAGCAGGCGGTTCTCGTACTCCTTCCGCTTGGGTACGGGGTACACCTGGTCACCGCCCATGACCAGGAGGCGGCCCCGCTCGGTGTGACCGGCCTCACCCTCCTCTCCCAGGTCGAGGTCATCGGACGCCAGGAACCTGGCCACCGTGTAGGTGGAGTCCCACCCGTCACCGAGATCGGCCACGTAGTCGAGCCACAGCTCGGCCCCCTGGGACCGGTCGTGGATCTCGATGTCGGTGAGAGCCTGGAGCTGGCGGGGGTCGGCGTAGGTGCCGAGCAGGCCGGACAGCAGGACACGGACGGCGGTGTCGAGGAGCTGATGGGGATCGAGCCAGCGGACCATGGGCCTGAGCTCGAAGCCCAGCTCCGAGCGATCCGAGGAGGAGGGACGGGACGGGCAGTCGGACATCAGGCGAAGAGCGCGTCGACGAACTCTTCGGGGTCGAAGTCCACGAGGTCTTCTGGGCCCTCGCCCAGGCCCACCAGCTTCACCGGCAGGCCCATGTCGTCCTGTATGGCAAGCACTATGCCGCCCTTGGCGGTGCCGTCGAGCTTGGTGAGCACCACGCCGGTGACTGCCACCGCCTCGGCGAACTGGCGGGCCTGCACCAGGCCGTTCTGGCCCGTCGTGGCGTCGATCACCAGCAGGACCTCGGTCAGGCGGCCGGGGGGCCGCTCTGCGACGCGGCGCACCTTCTTCAGCTCCTCCATCAGGTTGACCTTGGTGTGCAGTCGCCCGGCGGTGTCGGCCAGCACCAGGTCGGCGCCTCGGGCCGCCGCCCGCTCGACGGCGTCGAACACCACCGAGCCGGGGTCGCCACCCTCGTTCCCCCGCACCAGGTCGGCGCCCACCCGCTCGGCCCACAGACCGAGCTGCTCGGCGGCCGCGGCCCGGAACGTGTCACCCGCGGCCATGACAACGGTGCGGCCGGCGGCCGCCTCCCGGAGCCCGACCTTGCCGATGGTTGTGGTCTTCCCCACGCCGTTGACGCCGACGAACAGCCACACGTTGGGCGCGCCCGCCTCGTGGTGCAGGCCCTCGTCCGTCTGGGCCAGACTCTTGGTGAGGTCCTCCTTGAGCGCGTTGACCAGCTCCGGCGGCGTCTTGATGCCCTCAGACTTGATCCGTTCCCGCAGGCCGTCGAGGAGCCTCGAGGTGAGACCGACGCCCACGTCGGCTCTGATGAGCGCCTCCTCCAGCTCGTCCCAGGTTTCCTCGTCGATGGAGGAGCGGGAGAGGATCGATCCCACATAACCCGCCAGCAGGCTCCGGGCCTTGCCCAGCCGGTCCCGGAAGCGGGGTCTGACCGGGGTGGGCAGGGCCTCGACCGGCTCCGGCTCGACAACCTCTGCCGGCTCGGGCACGTCGGCCGGCTCCGGTTCGAGATCCACCGGCAGCGGCTCAGGGGCCTCTAACGGCTCCGGTTCGACGTCGGGGGCCACCTCCTCCTCCGGCGCCACCGGTCTGGGTGGGGCCTCGGCGGGGAGCTGCGGAGGAGCCTCGGGCGGGGCCTCCAGCTCGGGCCGGCGGCGGCGAAGGCTTACGGCCACCGCGGCGGCGGTGCCCAGCAGGGCCAGACCGACCAGGATGAGTATGAGGGCCAGCTCCATGGCGACGGGAGCCTACCGGGAGGCGGCCCCCACCCGGTCGGCACGCTCGCTCACGACCATCGACGCGCCGCCCGGTTGCATGGTGACGCCGTAGAGGCAGTCGGCGGCCTCCATGGTGCGCTTCTGGTGGCTGACCACCACCAGCTGGGCCTCGTCGCGGAACTCGTCGACCAGCTCCAGGAACCGGTTGAGGTTCACGTCGTCCAGCGCCGCCTCCACCTCGTCGAGGAGGTAGAAGGGCGACGGCCGGCTCCTGAACACGGCGAAGAGGAACGCTAGGGCCGTGAGCGACCGCTCTCCCCCGGACAGCAGCGAGAGCTTGCCCACCCTCTTGCCCGAGGGACGGGCCTCTACCTCGATGCCCGTGGTCAGCAGGTCCTCCGGGTCGGTCAGCCGCAGCTGGCCGGTGCCTCCCGGGAAGAGAGAGATGAACAGCTTGGCGAAGTTCTCGGCCACGTCGGCAAAGGCGGCGGCGAACACGTCGGTGATCTCACCGTCGATGGCCCGCACCACCTTCCCCAGCTCTCGGCGGGCCGAGCGCACGTCCTCGAGCTGGCCCTCGATGAACGAATGGCGCTCCTCGAGGGCCTGGTGGTCCTCCAGAGCCAGGGCATTGACCGGGCCAAGGCGCCCCAGCTCCTCGTCGAGCTGGCTCAGGCGGACGTCGGGACCGGTGCCGAGGGGCAGCTCCGGACAGGGCGCGGAGGCGACCTCGTCGAGCGCGCAGCCCAGCTCACGGCGCGCCGCCTCCGCAATGGCGTCGAGGCGGAGGCGCAGGCCGGACTCCTCCAGCTCGGCCTGTCGCCGCCGCTCCCGCACCTCTTCGAGATGGCGGCCGGCGGCGGCGCGGCGGCGGCGCAACCGGTCGAGGTGCTCCAGCGAGGCGCGCCCCGCGGCCTGGCGGCGGCGACGCTGCTCGTGCAAGGCCTCGAGGCGCTCTTCCACGAGCGCGAGGCGGCGAGCCACCACGGCGGCCAGCCGGCCATTGACCGAGGCCGCCTCCCCCAGCTCGTGGCGCCGCCTGGCCACGGCCTCCTCTTGCTCGGCCAGGGCGGCGAGGCGCTCCCTTACCTCGGCGAGACGGCCCGAGAGCATCGAGCGACGCTCCTCCAGGGCCGACGCCTGCACCTCGAGGTCGGTCCGCAGCGCGGACACGGCGACCGCCCGCTCGTGCAGGCGGCTGCGGGCCGACTGGCGGGCCCGGGCCCGCTCGGCGCGTGCCGCCTCGTCGGCCTCCAGAGCGGGCAGCATGCTCTCGAGCTCGGCGACCCTGCTTCCCTCGGCCAGCACGCGCTGGTTCTCGCGCTGCACGTGGGCCTCCATGTCGCGGCGCTTGGCGATCACCGTCCGGCGCTCGTCTTCGAGGTTTCGGTGAGCCTCGGCCCTTTGGAGGAGCCGAGACTCGAGGGCGTCACGCCGGGCGGCGACCTCCTCTTGGGCGGCCTCGGCCTCGGCCGCCTCGGCCCGAGCCGGCCCGAGCCGTTGCTCGGCGGCGGCGGCCACCGTCCCCGCTTCCCCGGCACGGGCACGGGCCTCGTCGAGCCCGGCCCGGGTGGGCAGCGTGGACGGCCCGACACGCCACCCCTCGGCCGAGAAGCGGTCTCCCTCGACGGTCACGGCGACCACATCGGGGTCGGACATGGCCAGCTCCAACCCCTCCTCCCACCCGCCGACGACCACGACCCGCTCCAGCATCGTGTCCAGGAGGGCGTCTACGCCCTTGGTGGCCGACCGCACATGGCCCCGAAGTCCATCCCCGTCCGAGCTCGTGCCGCCCGAGGGGGGGCCCGTGCCCAGTGCCAGCAGCACGGCGCCCAGGCGGGCCTCGCGGGCGCGCGCCAGGGCGCGCCGGGCGGCGTCGGGTCCATCCAGCAC
>JALYGF010000075.1 GCA_030777325.1 Actinomycetota bacterium
CTGTGGGCGAGCTGCCAGGGGCTGCGGGCGGGCGCCGCGCCGCCGGCGCCGCTGCGGGCTGGGCCGGCGACTGCGACGGGGGACGGGGCGGTGCCGGCTGGGACGGCGCTGAGTAAGGCCGGGCCTCGGTCGGCTCGGCCGTCGGGGTACTGACGATGAGGCGGGGGTCCCGGGCCGGGGGCGGAGCAGGCGAGGTGGTGGGGCGGTCCACTCCGGGAGAAGGCGCCGCCGGACGGGCCGGCGAGGACCGGACTGGAGGATCATTCCGAGGCGCCGCCGGAGCAGGTGCGGCCGGCTCGGGGGCCTCGACCGGACGGCGAAGCCCTTCCTGGTCGGCCTTGCGCCGGACGCGGTCCGCCTGGGCGTCCTCGATGCTCGAGGAATGGCTCTTGACGCCGATGCCCAGCGACACGGACAGGTCGAGCGCTTCTTTGTTGCTGAGGCCGAGCTCACGGGCGAGCTCGTAGACCCGGATCTTCTTGGCCAAGGGGTGATTCAGTCCTTCCTGGTGGCGCTCCGGTGGCCACCCATCCTCGCACGTTTGGAACCGGCCGGGCCCAGGGCACCGACGGGTTCCCGCCCTCCTGTCATGTTCATGCTTTCCCCCAACTTCATCGTGTTCCGCAGGGCCCGAACCGCTTCGGGGCTCACCGGTGTGCGCAGCGATCGGGAGAACGCGTCGCGCCGTTCGGCCAAGTCGAGGCAGTGGGCCGACCCTGCGCACAGCCAGGCGCCCCTCCCGGCCGACGAGGGAGCGATGACGATCCTACCGCTCCCATCGGATACGACCCGTACCAGTTCGAGCACCTCGGTGGTGCGGCGGCAGCCTATGCACGTCCGCCGCGGAGACCCTATGTCGCCGCCTCCACGCTGCCTCCGGTATCCTCGCTGCCCGAGGCCTCGCCGTCCGCCGGCTGGGGGACGAGGCCAACATCGTCCTCTACCGCCATGGCCGCGCCGGCACCTTCAGCGGTGAGGGCCTGGTCGGTGGCCGCCTGGTCGTTGGCCGCCTGGTCCGTGACGGTCTGGTCGGTGGCCGCCTCGTTGCCCGCCCACTCGGCGGCGGAGACGGCCTCGCCGCCCTCGGCCGGCTGCCACACCATCTCGCCCGCCTCGTTCTGGACCCATTCGCCCTCGGCCCATTCCTCACCGGCGTAGGCCGCCTGCTCCTCGGCCAGCTGAGTCTCGCTCTTGATGTCCACCCTCCACCCGGTGAGGCGCGCTGCCAGGCGGGCGTTCTGTCCCTCCTTGCCGATGGCCAGGGACAGCTGGTAGTCGTGCACGATCACCGTGGCCGTCCCGGTCTCGTCGTCGAGACGCACCTCCTTAACCTTGGCCGGCTGCAGGGCGCGCATCACGAACTCCGCGGGGTCCTCCGAGTAGGGGACGATGTCGACCTTCTCACCCCGTAGCTCGTTGGTGACCATGCGCACCCGGGCTCCCCGGGCACCCACGCAGGCACCCACCGGGTCCACGTTGGCATCGTTGGACCACACGGCGATCTTGGTGCGGTGGCCCGGCTCGCGCGCCGCCGCCCGGATCTCGACCACGCCGCTCAGGATCTCCGGCACCTCGAGCTCGAACAGGCGCTTGATCAGCCCGGGATGGGTTCGACTGACGACGATCTGAGGGCCCTTGGTGGTCTTGCGCACCTCGACTATGTAGGCCTTCAGGCGGGCGCCGTGGTCGTAACGCTCGAAGGCCACCTGCTCGGCCTGGGGCAGCAGGGCCTCCACCTTGCCCAGGTCCAGCAGCGTGTAGCGGTTGTCGCTCTGCTGGATGATGCCGGTGACGATGTCGCCCTCTCGGCCGGCGTACTCCTCGTACTTGAGATCGCGCTCGGCCTCACGGATCCGCTGCAGGATGACCTGCTTGGCGGTCTGGGCCGCGATGCGTCCGAAGTTCTCGGGCGTGTCGTCCCACTCGCGCACCACGTTGCCCTCGGCGTCCAGCTCCTGGGCGTACACCCTGATCTCCATGGTGTCGGGGTCGATGGTTACCACGGCTTCCTCGGCGGATCCCGGCATGCGGCTGTAGGCCGCCACCAGAGCGTTGGCCAGGGCATCGAGGAGCGTGTCGACCCCGATCCCCTTCTCGCGCGCCACGACTTGGAGCGCGTCCATGAACTCGAAGTTGCTCTTCATCTCAGGCTGACACCCTCTTCTCGTCGTTGCCGGCCTTCTTGCTGCTCTCGGCCTTCTTCTTCTTCCTCTTGGTTGGTACTCGGCCCTTGCCCGGCTTGGGTTGCGCTTCCCACTCGAAGACGGTCCGGGCACGATCGATGTCGGTGTAGGCCAGGGACCGGGCCACGCCTGCTCCCGGCCCCTCCGAGGGCACGATCACGATGCCCTCGTCGTCGGCCGCTTCCAGGCGTCCCCGTTCCCGGCGCTCGCCGGGCACGTGCGGGCAGGTCTTCACCGACACGGTGGAACCCACGAACCGGCGGAACTGCTCAGTGGTGCGCAGTGGCCGCTCGAGGCCGGGACTCGAGACCTCGAGGTTGTAGCGACCCGGTACCAAGTCGTGCTCGTCGAGCAGCCGGGAGACCCGGCCGGAGACGTCGCTCAACGTGTCGAGGTCTACGCCGGCGGCCCGATCCACGACGACTTGGAGCTGGCCACCGCTGAAACGGACCTCGACCAGCTCGAGATCGTTCTCAGCCACCAGGGGCGCGACGATCTCGTGGACCCGTGTTGCCACGTCCACCTTCGCACCTCCTTCATCGATCGCTTGCGAGCACGAATGCAAAAGCGCGGGCATCCGCCCACGCCTGGCGGCGAGTATACCGTCGCACCTCGCCGCCCGCCGTCAGGCGCGGGCGCCTCTCGGGGCCCTGGGCGCCTCGACCACCCCGTTGGTGGTCCGCCCTCTAGCCGGCGCTCTCGGTCATCTTGCGGATCAGATCGACACGCTGCTCACTGGCGTTGGCGTCGCTCCCCTGCTCCACCAGGAGCGCCTGGCGGTCCTTCTCGGCCTCGGCTGCAGCTGCGCCGTCGGCAGCGGCGAGCCGGGACTCCACCCCCTCCTCCACGAGCAGGCGGGCCTCGTCCAGGAGGGCCTGCACCATCTCGTCCTCGGGCACCACCCGGACCACCTTGCCCTTGACGAACAGATGGCCCCGCTTGCGTCCGGCGGCGATGCCGATATCGGCCTCACGAGCCTCGCCAGGGCCGTTGACCACACAGCCCATGACGGCCACCTGGATGGGGAGCTGCTCCGCCTCCAGCGCGGCCTGGGCATCCTTGGCGACCTGTATGACGTCGATCTCCGCCCGGCCGCACGACGGGCAGGCGATGAGGTCGAGCCCCTTGCGCTCCCGCAGGCCCAGGGCCTCGAGCAGCTGGCGGCCGGCCCGGGCCTCCTCCACCGGGTCGGCGGTGAGCGAGTAGCGGATGGTGTCACCGATCCCCTCGGCCAGCAGGGTGGCGATACCGGCGGTGCCCTTTATCAGCCCTGCCGGTGGTGGGCCGGCCTCGGTGACGCCGAGGTGCAGCGGATGGCCGACGCCATCGGGTGACTCCTGCTCGAGGGTGTCGGCGAGCAGCCGGTAGGAGTCGATCATCAGCCCGACGTTGGATGCCTTCACCGAGATCTTCACGTCTTCGAAGCCCACCTCGGCGAAGTAGGACAGCTCGATCTTCGCCGACTCCACGAGCGCTTCGGGGGTGGCCATGCCCCCGTACTTCTCATAGAGCTTCGAATCGAGCGACCCGGCGTTGACACCGATGCGTATAGGGACCTCCCGGTCCCTGGCTTCGGAGGCGATGGCCTTGACGTGGACCGGGTTGCGGATGTTGCCCGGGTTGAGGCGCAGGCACTGGACCCCGGCTTCGAGGGCGGCAAGGGCCATGCGGTGGTCGTTGTGGACGTCGGCGACGATGGGCACCGGTGAACGGGGGACGATGCGAGCCAGACCCTCGGCTGCGTCCTGGCGGTTGCAGGTGCAGCGCACGATGTCGGCGCCGGCGCCGGCCAGGGCGTAGACCTGCGCCAGAGTGCCTTCGACGTCGGCGGTCTTGGTCACGGTCATCGACTGCACGCTGACCGGAGCCGTGCCGCCCACTGCCACGCTGCCCACGTGGATCTGGCGGGTCTTGCGGCGAGGTGTGCTCATCTCGACGACAACCTACCCGGGGGCCGCCGCCAACCGGTTTCTGCAGCCAAAGCCCGGCCCGGTCTACTGGAACGGGTTTTCGAAGGGCTGCACGGCGTCGAGGTAGAGCGACGAGACAGCGATGAACACCAGCAGGACCACCACGGCATAGAACACGGGCATGGCCTTGGAGACGTCGGCGTGGTAGCGCTGCCCTCGCCGGGAGCGCAGGCGCTCGTAGGTGGCGATGGCCACGTGGCCCCCGTCGAACGGGAGCAGCGGGATCATGTTGAACATGCCGACGAAGACGTTGATCAGGACGAGCAGGGTCAGCACCTGCTCCCATCCTGCGGCGGCAGCCTGGGAGGCCAGCCGCCCGAAGCCAAGCGGGGACAGGAAGCGGGGCTCGGTGCCGTCCGGTTGGACCGGGCCCGGTGATGGCCGGTCGATGAGCTGCCGGCCGTAAGAGGACGCCCCGGACGGTGAGAACATCTGCCCGAGCCCCTTGACCGTCCCCACCGTGAACCGCCACAGCTGGGAAGCGGACTTGCCGACCGCCTCCACCGGCCCCGCCCTCTTCTCCTCGAAGGCGGGCCCGATGCCCACGAAGCCGGTGGGCTCGGTGGGTCGGGAACCAGGCGGATCACCCTTGACGCTCACCTTGCTGCGGTCGGCCGGAGTGACGGTGAGCGTGAGCCGCCGGCCCTCCCGCTCGACCACGAACTCGATGGGCTGCGCTGGCCGCTGACGGATGTGGGTGGCCATCCTCTCGAAGGTGGTGAAGACGACGCCGTCATAGGAGATCAGCTTGTCCCCCACTTGGAGCCCGGCCACCTGAGCAGGGCTCGGGCCGCTCTCCAGCTCCGACACCGACCCGATCCTCGGCGCCTCTTCCTCGACGCCCGCGCCGGCGAAGAGGGCGAACAGCAGGAGGAACGCCATGATGAAGTGGGTGACCGAGCCGGCCACGGCCACCGACATCCGGCGCCAGTACGGCTGCTGGCGGTAGGTGCGGGGCTCGTCGACCGGGTCGACCTTCTCGATGTTCACCATGCCGGGGATCTTCACGTAGCCCCCGAGGGGAAGGGCCTTGACGCCGTATTCCGTCTCTCCCTTTCGCACCGACCACAGACGGGGACCGAAGCCGAGGAAGTACTCGGTGACCTTCATGCCCGCCCACTTGGCGGTGACGAAGTGACCGAGCTCGTGAATCATGATCATGGCCACGAAGGCGAGGATCACGAGCACCGTGCGGGTGACCCCGGACAGCACGGCGACCACGGCGCCGGCGCTCAGGACCAGTCCCAGTCTGATCAGCGCCCGGCGCTGCTCCTCTGGGGTGGGCTCTGGAGCAGGGGGCTTTTCCTTCCCGTCGGCCGCGCCGGCAGCGGTCGCTCCGTTCCCGTTCTCGCCGCCGGCACCGGCCGCCGTGGCATCGCCCACTGCCGTCGTCGTATCAGTCCTACGCGTCTCGGTCGTACTGGTGTCGGTTGTGCCGGTGTCGCTCGATTCGCTCACGCCGCCCGCTTCCTCGTCTCCACCAGGCGCTCGGCCTGCTGCCTGGCCAGCCGGTCGGCCTCCAGCACGGCCTCCACGCTGTCCGCCGCCGTCCCGTCCCACGCCCAGAGGCACTCCTCGATGATGGCCGGGATGTCGAGCCAGCGGAGGTCACCATCCAGGAATGCCTGGACGGCCACCTCGTTGGCTGCGTTCAGGGTGGCCGGCGCGGTGCGACCCTGGCGCCCGGCTTCGTAGGCCAGCCCCAGGCATGCGAAGACGTCGGTGTCCGCGGGCTCGAAGTCCAGGCGGGACAGCTGCGCCCAGTCGATGGCGCCGAAGGGCGTGGTGGCCCGCTCTGGGTAGGCGAGGGCGTAGGCGATGGGCAGGCGCATGTCGGGAAGGGAGAGCTGGGCGATGGCAGCACCGTCGCCGAACTCCACCATCGAGTGAACCACGGACTGGGGGTGGACGAGAACTTCGATGCCGTCGTAGGCCACCCCGAACAGCTCGTGGGCCTCGATCACCTCCAGTCCCTTGTTCATCAGCGTCGAGGAGTCCACCGTGATCTTCGGGCCCATGCTCCAAGTGGGATGGGCCAGGGCGTCGTCGACGGTGACAGTGGCCAGCTCCTCGCTTGTCCTGCCCCGGAACGGCCCTCCGCTGGCCGTGAGCAGGACCCGGCGGACCTCGCCGACACCGGTACCGGCACGCAGGCACTGGTGCACGGCGCAATGCTCGGAGTCGACGGGGATGATCTCGGCTCCCGGCGTGGACCGCGCCTGCTGGACGACCGGCCCACCGGCGATGAGCGACTCCTTGTTGGCCAGAGCCAGGCGGCGGCCGGCACCCAGGGCGGCCAGCGTCACCCGCAGGCCGATGAAGCCGACGACGCCGTTGACCACCACGTCGGCGTCAGCGGCGATGGACGCCAGCGCGTCTGCACCGGCGCGCACCTCGATGCCCCGCGGGAGGCGCTGCTCGAGCTCGCGGGCCAAGGAGTCGTCGGCGATGGCCACGGTGTCCGGACGCAGCTCGGATGCCTGCTCGACCAGCGCCTCCACCGAGCGGTGCGCTCCGAGGGCGACGACGCCGAACCGCTCGCGCTCGGAGCGGATGACGTCGACTGCCTGCCTGCCGATCGAACCCGTGGAGCCCACGAGGGCCACCGATGTCATCGCCGCACTGCGGCCGGCGTGGTCCCCGGGCTCACCCGAGGTTCAGCAGCTTGACGACGAAGTAGGTGGCGGGCAGGGCAAAGAGCATGGCGTCGAAGCGGTCCATGATCCCCCCGTGTCCGGGCAGGAGGGTGCCCATGTCCTTGATCCCGATGTCCCGCTTGACCATCGACTCGCACAGGTCGCCCAGGGTCCCCACCACCGCCACCACCAAGGCGAGGACGAACGCCTTGGGAGCGGTCCACGGCTCCATGCCGGGAAACACGCCCAGGACGAAGGAGGTCACCAGGACCGAGGCCACCACGCCGCCGGCAACCCCCTCCACCGTCTTGTTGGGGCTGACTTCGGGCATCAAAGGGCGACTCCCGAACTGGCTGCCGAAGAACCAGCCGCCCAAGTCGTTGGCGACGGTGGCGATTACGGCTCCGAGCAGGAAGGCCAGGCCGTGTCGATCGGGCATCCTCAGGAGCAGAGCGGCAAAGGATCCCAGCGCGCCGACCCAGAGGAAGCCGAAGAGGGTCACCGCGGCGTTGACCGTGGCGCGGGCCTGCACCACGCCGAAGAGGTACCAGCAGAAGGTGGCGACGGTGGCCAGGGCCAGCACGATGGGCAGGCCCATCTCCCCCTTGGCATAGGTGGCGAGCATCACTCCGACGATGGCCACCAGGCCGAGGAGCGTGGCCGGGCGGTAGCCGGCGCGCCGCAGCACGTCGTAGACCTCCACTCCGGCGAGAACCAGCACCAGCGTTGCCAATGCCAGGGCGAAGGCGGGGCCTGCCCAGAACAGGACGAGGGCAACGGCCATGATGGAGACCCCGACGATGGCGGCAGTGCGGGTATCCCGGTCGCCACCACCACCGCTGCCGGCGGAGTCACCACCGGAGCCATTACGCCGCGGCGCGGGCCTGGCCTGCTGACGGGTGCGGACGGAGGCCGCTGCCGGAGCCGAGCGGGCGGGTTCCGCCTCCGGCTCAGGTTCGTCCAAGACCTCGGGCTCGTCGAAGGAGAAGAGGTCCGAGTGCTCCGTCCTGCTCGTGTCGAGGGCGCCCGTACGCCCCTCTACGTCCTCCAGCGCCAGGCCTTCGAAGTCGGACTCGGCCCAGTCGGCCTCGCTGTCCCGCCAGCGGGGCGCCCGGCCGACGTAGCTCGTCCAGGCGTCCTGGTCCTCGTCGGGCTCCTCCGACTCGAGGATCCGGGGGACCTCCCCGGTGGCCGGCTCCGTCCAGTGAGGCATCTCCACGCCTGTGGGCTCGAGCGGCGGCATCTCCTCGGGGACCAGGTCATCCTGCCGGGGCCGGACCGCCTGCCCGGTCAGAACCTCGTCGGGAGGCGTCGTCGCTTCGGTGGGCGGAACGGCGGGCTTGGCGGGCTTGGCGGGCTTGGCGGACGGGGGAGCCTGCCAGCCGGCGAGCGGCGGCCGCCGCATCTCGGCGGGGTCTACCGACTCGGGCAGGGGAAAGCGCTGGGCAGGCCGTGGTCCCTCCGGCCGGCTGGGCACGTCTCCGAACCGGGGGGCGCCGCTGGGGCGCCTGCCGGCGGCCTGACCCTGCTCCAGGGCACGGGCCGCCTCGTCGGCTCCGATGATCCGGACTCCCTCAGCCGGCGAGCGCTCTCCTGCAGGACCCTCGGCCCCGCCGCTCAGCTCGTCGTCGTACTCGTCCACGGAAAGCCTCCCCTCACACCTCCAGCAGCTCCTGCTCCTTCTGGAGCACGAGACGATCGATGTCGGCCACGTAGTCGTGGACGACCTTGTCGAGCTCCTTCTCGGCGCGCTCGAGGTCGTCCATGGAGATGTCCCCGTCCTTCTCCATGGCCTCCAGCTCGTGGCGTGCCGCACGCCGCAGGTTGCGGACGGCGACGCGCGCCTCCTCCGCCTTGTGCTTCACCACCTTCACCAGCTCCTTGCGCCGCTCTTCGGTGAGAGCCGGGAAGCCGAGCCGGATCACCTGGCCGTCGTTGCTGGGGTTGATGCCCAGGTCGGAGTTCTGGATGGCCTTCTCGATGTTCTTGATCGATCCCTTGTCGTACGGCGTGATCACCAGCATCCGCGCGTCGGGGACGTTGAAGCCGGCCAGCTGCTGGAGGGGCACCTCGGTGCCGTAGTAGTCCACCCGGAGCTTCTCGACCAGGGCAGGCGACGCCCGGCCAGTGCGCACCGTGGCGAACTCCGATCGAGCATGGACGACGGCCTTCGCCATCCTCTCTCGGCTGACCTCGAGGGCCGCACCGATGAGAGAGTCGTCCTCGGTCACCGGACCAGCGTACCGATCGACTCACCGCACAGGGAGCGATGGACGTTTCCCGGCTTCACCGCGTCGAACACCTGGATGGGCAGGCCGTTGTCCATGCAGAAGGTGATGGCCGTCATGTCCATGACCCGCAGGTCGCGCTCCAGCACCTCCTTGTAGCTGATCTCGTCGAAGCGGGTGGCGTTCGGGTCGACGTTGGGGTCTGCGGAGTACACGCCGTCCACGCCACCGTGGGTACCCTTCAGGAGGATGTCCGCCTCGATCTCGGCGGCCCGCAGTGCGGCCGGCGTGTCAGTGGTGAAGAAGGGCCTGCCCATACCGGCGGCGAAGACGACCACCCTGCCCTTCTCCAGATGGCGGATGGCCCTCCGGCGGATGTAGAGCTCGGCGATCTCGGCCATCTGCACGGCGGTGAGCACCCGCGTCGGCTGGCCGTTGCGCTCGAGCGCGTCCTGGAGGGCCAGGGCGTTGATGACGGTGGCCAGCATGCCCATGTAGTCGGCAGTGGGCCGGTCCATGCCGCTCCCGGCGCCCATCGCCCCTCGCCAGATGTTCCCCCCACCGACGACCACAGAGACCTGCACTTGGCCTTCGGCGGTGGCCTTGGTGATCTCTTTGGCCAGCCGCTCGACGACGGCACCGTCGATCGAGTCGCTGCCCGCCTCGCCGGCGAACACCTCGCCCGAGAGCTTCAGGACGACCCGACGCCAGGGAGCCCCGTCGGTCACTGCTCCTACCTACCGATCTCCACCTGCGCGAAGCGGACGACGGTGGCCTCTCCCAGCACCTGCTGGACGGTTTGCTTCTCGTCCTTGACGAACGACTGCTCGAGAAGGCACCGCTCCTTGAACCACCCGGTGAGCCTGCCCTCGATGATCTTGGTCATGGCCTTCTCCGGCTTGCCCTCCTCGCGGGCCTGGGCCTCGATGAGCCGGCGCTCCGGCTCCACCTCGGCGTCGGGGACGTCGTGGCGAGAGAGGTACTGGGGCCGGGCGAAGGCGATGTGGACGGCAAGGTCGTGGGCCAGGTCCTGGCCGCCGCCGCTCAACTCCACGAGCACCCCGTTCTTGCCCCGCTCGTTCTGCATGTGGAGGTAGGCGTCCAGCACGTTGCCGGCCGCGGGCTCGATGCGCACCAGCCGCCCGAGCTCGATGTTCTCCTTGAGGGTGACCTTCAGGTCGTCGATGATGCCGGCCTGCTGGGCTAGGACGTCCTCGCCCTCGTCGGCCACCAGCTGGGCCAGCCGGTTGGCCATGTCGACGAAGTCCGGCGACTTGGCCACGAAGTCGGTCTCCGACTTGAGCTCGACCAGCGCGGCGGCGTCGCCCGAGCGGGCCAAGGCGACCGCCCCTTCGGCGTTCTGGCGACCGGCCCTCTTCCCCGACGATGCCAAGCCCTTCTGCCGCAGCCAGTCCGACGCCGTCTCGAAGTTGCCCCCGTTCTCGGCCAGGGCGCGCTTGGCGTCCATGAAGCCGGCGCCGGTGGCATCGCGCAGGCGCTTCACGTCCTGGGCCGAGATGGTGGGCATCTACTGCTCCTCGGGTGGGGCCGCAGGAGCCGGTTCTGGGGCGGGCGCCAGATCGGGGGCAGCGCCCTGTTCGGCCTGTGCGCCCGGCGTGGCGACCGCTTCGGGCTGCATCTGCGCCGGAGGCACGGGCTCCTCGGCAGCCGGAGGCGGGGCAGTCATGCCTGCCGGGGAGGTCTCCTGCGGAACTGCGGGCGACTGGCGCTGCCGCAGACGTGCCTCTCGTTCCTGGGCCTGCACCGCCGCCTGGCGGCGGGCTTCGGACTGCTGCTGGGCGCGCCGGGCTTCTTCCTCGGCATCGACGGCGGCAGCGGCGTCGGTCGGTGCGTTGCGAGAGCGTCGGCTGTCGGCGATGTAGCGGCCCTCTTCGACGGCGTCGGCCATGACCCGGCACATGAGCGTGCCGGAGCGGATGGCATCGTCATTGCCGGGGATCACGTAGTCGATCACGTCGGGGTCGCAATTGGTGTCCACCACTGCGACCAGGGGCAGCCCCAACTTGTTGGCCTCGGTGACGGCGATGTGCTCCTTCTTGGTGTCGATCACGAACACCGCCTCGGGCAGGCGGCTCATCGAGCGGATACCCCCGAGGTTGCGCTCGAGCTTGTCGAGCTCACGGCTGATTATGAGCGCTTCCTTCTTCGGCATGGCCTCGAAGTCACCGGCCGCCCGCATGCGTTCGTACTCGGTCATCTTCTTCACCCGGCCGCTGATCGTGGCGTAGTTGGTCAGCATCCCGCCCAGCCAGCGCTCGTTGATGTATGGCATGCCGCACTGCTCGGCGTAGCGCGCCACCGGGTCCTTGGTCTGCTTCTTGGTGCCGACGAACAGGAGCGAGCCCCCGTCGGCCACCAGGTCCCGGACGAAGGAATAGGCGACCTCGATGCGCTGCAGCGTCTGATTGAGGTCGATGATGTAGATGCCGTTTCGCTCCCCGAAGATGAATCGCTTCATCTTGGGGTTCCACCGGCGGGTTTGGTGCCCGAAGTGGACTCCGGCGTCGAGCAGCTGCTTCATGGTCACGACGGCCATCGTCGTTGGTTCCTCCCAGCGGTTGGTGGTCAGCCGGTGGCGGCGCCGCTCAGAGGCGGCGACCGTGGGTGCAACCGGCTGAAGGTGCGATCTCGGGGACGTGCCTCGTGCCTGGGCTCTCCAGGCCCGGCCAGACTAGTCGCCTAGCCCTGATGGGCCTCGTGGCCCACCACGTGGCTCACGCGACGGCACCCGGCGCAGCCGGTCACGAAGGCCTCCGTCTCCAGGCTCTCCTGCACCACCTCCGGGGCCTCCTGCCCCGTCTCCTCGGCTGCCCGCTGCCACAGCGGTGTGTGCGGCTCGGAGCGGTAGGGGCTCGGCGTTCCGCACCACGGGCAGAACTGCGGGGTGTCGATCTCGTCTATGGACGGGGTCTCGGTCATGGCTCAGAGGACCAGGATCCCGGGGGCCACGTCGTCATCGCCCAACAAAGCGCCCTCGGAGTAGTCACGGTCTTCGTCGGACGGGGCGGTGGCGGTGAGGGACCGGTCGTAGGCCTCCAGCAGGGCCAGAGCCGGCTCGACGAACGACACGATCTCCAGCGCCAGCTCGGCCCCCACGTCCAGCTCCTCGACCAGCGTCTTCAGGTCATGGGCCGAGAGCTCCTCCCCTCGCTGGTGCACCCCGATCAGGAACTGATTGAGCAGCTCCCGGTCGAGGGGATGGGAGACGTCGCTGCCGACGCCGAGGGCGAACGCCTCCCACTGCTCGTGCGACTGCTCGGACAATCCCTGGGCCATTCGACGGCCCTCCTTCCAGCTCTGTGCGGCGCGTGGCACTGGCCACTCCATGTTCTCATCTCGCTCGTCCCTCGGCACGGCCCCCTACGTCGATGACGAGGCGCCGGCGCCGATGTCCTCGGGCGTCCAGCCCACCTGCACCAGAACCGGCTGCTCCCTGCGGCGAACGAGCAGCCCACGGCCCGGCGGCAGGGCCGTCGCCCGGGACCCACCGAGCAGCGGACCCTCACCGCGGTCCCCGGAGAGGATGAGCCCAGAGCTGCCCAGCTCCTTGACCCGCTGAAGCACCGGCTCGAACAGGCCGCGCTGGGCTCCGGCCACCCGGCGGCTCAGGACGAGATGGAAACCCAGGTCCCGGCCCTGGGCGAGGAACTCCACGAGGGGCGCCAGGGGATTACCCCCGACGGTGGCGACCAAGTCGTAGTCGTCGACCACCAGGTACAGCTCCGGGCCCTCCCACCAGCTTCGCTCCCGCAGCTGCGCGGCGGACACCTCGGAGCCGGGCAGACGCTTGGTGAGCACCTGCAGCAGCGCGTGCACCCCCTCGGCCGCGGCCGGTGCCGCACCGGCGTAGAAGCCCAGGTGGTCGGGAGGCACCGCCTCGAGGAGGGTGCGCCGGTAGTCGACGACCGCCACCCGGACCTCTTCCGGAGTGTGTCGTGAGCAGAGCTGGCTGACGAAGGTACGAAGGAACGACGTCTTGCCGGACTCGGCGTCGCCGAAGACCAGGAAGTGCGCGTCTCCTGTCGTGAGGTCGAGGTACAGCGGCGAGAGGTCGGTCTCCACCAGGCCGACGGGGACCCCACCCTGTCCGTCGGTGCCCGGC
>JALYGF010000076.1 GCA_030777325.1 Actinomycetota bacterium
GCCGCGGCCGAGGCGCGGGGCCTCGGCCTCGAGCACTTCCAGTCCAACCACGAAGGTGCTCTGGTGGAGACCGTTCACGCCGCTCGGGCCCGCTGCGCTGCCATCGTCGTCAACGCCGCCGCCCTTACCCACTACGGCTGGTCCCTCCACGACGCCCTGGCCACCTTCGACGGGGTGGTGATCGAGGTGCACCTGTCCAACCCCTCCGCCCGCGAGCCGTGGCGCCACACGTCAGTGTTGGCGCCCGTGGCCGACGGCAGTATCACCGGTATGGGTGGGCTCGGTTACGAGCTGGCCATCGAGGCCGTGGCCAGACTGCTCGACGAACGGTCGGCGGCCCCCTGAGCGCCGCCCCCCCGACCACGCTGGTGGCCATGGACGTGGCCGGCCGGGTGGAGCGGCTCCGTCCCCGCCTGGAGAAGGCAGGCTGTGACGCCCTCCTGGTGACCAACCTCACCAACGTCGCCTATCTGACCGGTTTCACCGGCTCGGCGGGTCTGCTGCTCGTCCTCGCCGACGACATCGTGCTCACGACCGATGGGCGCTACCGGCAGCAGGCGGGCGAGCAGCTGGCCGCCGCCGGCGTTGGGGCCCGCGTCGAGATCGGCGGTTCGGCACGCCAGCGCGAGGCCCTGGTGAAGGCCGCCGCCGGCGTCGGCCGCCTGGGCCTCGAGGCCGCCCACGTCACGTGGGGCCAACAGCGGGCCTTCGCCGGCGAGGAGTGGTTCGGGCCCGCCGAGCTGGTGGCCACGACCGGTGTGGTGGAGCAGCTGCGTCAGGTGAAGGACGCCGGTGAGCTGGCCCGGATCGCCCGGGCCGCCGCCATCGCCGATCGGGCCCTCGAGACTGTCAAGGTGCGCCTCGCAGAAGGCACCACCGAGCAGGAGGTGGCGCTGGCCCTGGACGTCGAGATGCGCCGCCTCGGGGCATCGGGCAGCGCTTTTCCCACCATCGTGGCGTCCGGCCCCAACGGGGCCAAGCCCCATGCCCTGCCGTCGGCCCGCCCCATCGCGAAGGGGGAGATGGTCGTGATCGACTTCGGGGCGACGGTCGATGGCTACCGGTCGGACATGACCCGGACCCTCTGTGTGGGCCCGCCGGCGACGCAGACGCTGGCCAGGATGTTCGAGGTGGTCACCGAGGCCCAGCGCGCCGGGGTCGCCGCCGTGGCCGCAGGGCGTACCGCCGCCGAGGTGGACGCCGCCTGCCGAGAGGTCATCGACGACGCCGGATGGGGGGTGGCCTTTGTCCACGGTACCGGCCACGGGGTCGGCCTCGACATCCACGAGGCTCCGGCGGTGGCGGCAACCTCGGGTGATACCTTGGCCGCCGGCCACGTGGTGACCGTTGAGCCGGGCGTGTACATACCCAGCCAAGGTGGTGTCCGCGTGGAGGACACCGTGGTCGTTACCGACGACGGCTGCCGGCCACTGACCCTGTCACCGAAGGACCTGTCACCGAGCGAAGGCAGCGTGCGATGAGTGTGTCCACCAACGACCTGAAGAACGGCATGAGCCTCGATCTGCCCGAGGGCTTGTTCTCCGTGGTCGAGTTCCAGCACGTGAAGCCGGGCAAGGGGGGTGCGTTCGTGCGCACCAAGCTCAAGAACGTGCGGACCGGGGCGGTCATCGACCGCACGTACCGGGCCGACGAGAAGCTCGAGCGGGCCATGATCGACAAGCGCGAGATGCAGTACCTCTACCGGGACGGCGATCAGTACGTGTTCATGGACAACACGTCCTACGACCAGCTCCACGTCGAGGCCGAGACCCTGGGCGGGTCGGCCAGGTTCGTGAAGGAAGGCGACCCGGTGGTGCTCCAGATGTACGGCGCCGAGATCGTCGGCGTGGACCTTCCTGCAGCCGTTGAGCTCACCGTCACTGCCACCGAGCCCGGGATGCAGGGCGACCGCGTGTCGGGCGCCCGCAAGCCGGCCACCCTGGAGACCGGCTTCGTCCTCCAGGTCCCGCTCTTCGTGAACCAGGGTGACCGCGTGAAGGTCGACACGCGCACAGGCGAGTACCTCACCAGGACGACCGGCTGACCGTGGGAGCCCCATGAGCGTGGGGGCGCCCTCCCGGAGGGAGGGCCGCGAGCGAGCCCTGTCGCTGCTCTACGAGGCGGAGGCCAAGGACGTGTCTCCGCCGGAGCTCCTGGCCGAGCTTCCCGTGGACCCGCCGCCGTTCGTCACCGACCTGGTGGCGGGCGTGAGCCGGTGCCAGGCGCGCATCGACGAGCTCATCGGACGCTATGCCGTGGACTGGAGCGTGGACCGCATGGCCGTAATCGACCGCAACGTCCTGCGCCTGGCGGTCTACGAGCTCATTGAGCGCCCCGAGGTGCCCAGGGGCGCGGTGATCTCGGAGGCGGTCGAGCTGGCCAAGCGCTACTCCACGGACGACTCCGGACGCTTCGTGAACGGAGTGCTGTCCAGCGTGGCGTCCGAGGTCCGGGCCGACTGAATGTACCCGCCGGAGCGGTCCGTTCCGGAGGCCGCGACCGCTGGTAGTCTCTGAGCCCGACCGTGAATTGGGCCCCGTGAGGCCCGAACGGAAAGGACTGGACTTGGCTGAGCGGGAACGGTTGCTGACGGCGGCCGGGATCGGCGTCACAGCCCCCGTCAGCCGTTCCACGGTCGGCTTCGTGCCCCGGGCACAGGTCATGTCCGCCGACGACGTGCGCCGGGCGCTCACCCGCATCGCCCACGAGACCGTCGAGCGCAACCACGGGCTGGAGAGCGTGGCCCTCGTCGGCCTTCAGACCGGCGGGGTGCCGCTGGCCCGGCGCATGGCCGGCGAGCTCGAGCGCATCGAAGGCACCGCCGTCCCGGTCGCCACCCTCGATGCCACCCTCTACCGTGACGACATCGGGCTGCGTCCCCTTGTCCCGGAGGCGGCCAGCGACATCTCCTTCGACCTGAGCGGGCTGACCGTCGTCCTGGTGGACGACGTCCTCTTCACCGGCCGCACGGTGCGGGCGGCCCTGAACGCTCTGAACGACTACGGCCGGCCCAGGGCCGTCCAACTGGCCGTGATGGTGGACCGAGGCCACCGTGAGCTGCCCATCCGCCCCGACTACGTTGGCAAGAACCTGCCTACTCGACGCGACGAGCTGGTGGACGTGACCGAGGAGGGCGTAGCCATCGGCGAGCTACGGGGAGCCACGTGAGCGGCGCCAACCTGTTGTCCGTCGCCGATCTGGGCGCCGACGGCATCGAGGAGGTCCTCCGGGTCACGGACTCCTTTGTGGAGGTGAGCGCCCGGGCAATCCCGCGGGTGCCGGCTCTGCGGGGGCGCACTGTGGTGTCGCTGTTCTACGAGTGCTCGACGCGCACTCGCCTGTCCTTCGAGACGGCGGCAAGGCGGCTCTCGGCGGACACCATGAACTTCACCGTCACCACGTCGTCCACCACCAAGGGCGAGTCGCTGCGCGACACGGTGGAGACGATCGACGCCATGGGCATCGACGCCGTGGTGGTCCGTCATTCCGCCGCCGGCGTGCCATGGCAGATAGCCGGCTGGACCGAGGCCTCGGTGATAAACGCCGGCGACGGGTGGCACGAGCACCCGACCCAAGCGCTCCTCGACTGCTACACGATCCGCCAATGTCACAGGAGCACGGGGCGCCAGAGCCTGGAGGGCCTGCGCATCGCCGTGGTGGGCGACGTCAAGCACAGCCGCGTGGCCCGCTCGGGCGTGCTGGCCTTCACCGCCCTCGGCGCCGAGGTCACCCTGGTGGCGCCACGCACCCTCCTCCCGCCGAGTACCGAGACGTGGCCGGTGGACGTGAGTCACGACCTCGACGCCGTCCTGCCCAAGGCCGATGTCGTCTACCTCCTGCGCCTCCAGAACGAGCGCATGACCGAGGCCCTCATCCCCACCTTGCGGGAGTACACCAGCGGGTACGGGCTCACGCGCCGGCGCTCCGCCCTCCTCCAGGACGACGCCCTGGTCATGCACCCGGGACCCCTCAACCGGGGGGTGGAGGTGGCCACCGAGGTGGCCGACCTGCCTCGGTCGGTGATCACCCAGCAGGTGTCCAACGGCGTGGCCGTCAGGATGGCGGTGCTCTACCTGCTCCTCGCCGGCGGGGCGGGCAGCGAGTCCGGAGACCAGCCCGTTGCCTGAAGCCGACGTCGTCGTCCGGGGCGGGACGGTCGTAGACGAGTTGGGCGTTCGCCGGGCAGACGTACTCGTTCAAGGCGGCCTGGTGGCTGCGGTCTGTACCGGCATCGAGCACACCGCCTCGGCCAGAGTGCTGGACGCCCAAGGCTGTGCCGTGGCCCCGGGCCTGGTCGATCTGCACGCCCACCTCCGCGAGCCTGGCCGGGAAGAGGCGGAGACGGTGGAGACGGGTGCCCGGGCGGCGGCGCTGGGCGGCTACACCGCCGTCGTGGCCATGCCCAACACCGACCCGCCCGTCGACTCGGCCGCCGTGGTGCGCCATGTCCTCGGCCTCGGCGCCACAACGGTGTGCGACGTGAGGGTGGCCGGAGCGATCACCGTGGGCCGCGCCGGTGAGCGCCTGGCGCCCCTCGCCGAGATGGCTGCCCTCGGCGTGCGCCTCTTCACCGACGACGGCTCGGGCGTACAGGACCCCCGCCTGATGCGCAGGGCAATGGAGTACGCGTCCGACCTCGGGGTCGTGCTGGCCCAGCACTGCGAGGACGACTCCCTGGCCGCAGGTGGGCACATGCACGAGGGAGAGTGGTCGAGTCGTCTGGGCATCCCGGGCGCGCCGGCCGAGGCGGAGGAGGTCATGGTGGCGCGCGACCTGGCCCTGGCCCGGCTCACTGCCGCTCGCCTCCACTTCCTGCACCTGTCCACCGCCGGCTCGCTGTCCCTGGTCGGGGCGGCCAGGTCCGAGGGCCTGGCGGTCACCTCCGAGGTCGCCCCCCACCACTTCACCCTCACAGACGCCGACGTGGCCGGCTACGACACCGCGTTCAAGGTCAACCCGCCGCTCCGTACCGAGGCCGACGTGCGAGCCGTGAAGGAGGGGCTGCGCTCTGGGGTGGTGGATGCCATCGCCACCGACCACGCTCCCCATGCCCTGGAGGCGAAGGAGGTCCCCTTCGCCGAGGCACCGCCCGGGATGCTGGGGCTGGAGACGGCGCTGGCCCTGGCGCTCACCGGGCTGGACCTGCCCATCGACCGGGTCCTGGCCCTCATGTCGTGGCAGCCGGCCCGCATCGCCGGCCTGGCCGGCGAGCACGGCGGCCCGGTGAGCGAGGGCAGCCCGGCCAACCTGTGCGTGATCGACCCCGACGCCCGCTGGGTGGTAGAGCCCACGCGCATGGCCAGCCTCAGCCGCAACACGCCCTACGGCGGGCGCAAGCTCATCGGACGGGTCCGCCACACGGTGCTGCGCGGCGAGCCCGTGGTGGTCGACGGCGAGGCCCAGCGATGAGGCCGGCTGTCGAAGACCGGCCCGGCGTTGACGGGCGGGCCATGAACGATCAACCCGTGAACGACGCCCTGCTGGTGCTGGCCGACGGCAGCGTCTTCGAGGGCGAGTCGGCCGGGGCCGAGCCTCCGGGCGGGATCGCAACTGGGGAGGCGGTGTTCAACACCGTGATGACCGGTTACCAGGAGGTCATCACGGATCCCTCCTACGCCGGCCAGGTGATCGCCTTCACCTACCCGCACATCGGCAACTATGGCGTGGCCCCCGCCGACGACGAGAGTCGCCGCCCCTTCTGCCGGGGCGTGATCGTGCGCGACCTGGCCCGGCGCCCCAGCAACTGGCGCACAGCTGAGAGCCTGGAGGCGTTCCTCGTCCGCCACGGCGTACCGGCGATCACCGGGGTGGACACGCGCCGGCTCACTCGCCACCTGCGCCACGCCGGCTCCATGCCGTGCGCCTTCGGCACCGCCGACGAGTCGGCGCTGAAGGACGCGGCCGCGTCCGAAGCCGGCACGGAGGGTGTCGACCTGGTCGCCTCGGTCACCACTACGGAGCCCTACACCTGCGGGGACGGCCCGCTGCGGGTGGTGGCCTACGACTACGGGATCAAGCGAGCCATCCTCCGCCACCTCGGGGCCATGGCCACAGTGGAGGTCGTGCCCGCAGCCACGCCGGCCGAGGAGGTGCTCGCCCGCCGTCCCGATGGCGTCTTCCTGTCCAACGGGCCCGGCGACCCGGCTGCGGTCACCTATGCCCACCAGAACATCAGCCGCCTCCTCGACAGGGTGCCGGTGTTCGGCATCTGCCTCGGGCACCAGCTGCTGGCGGCCGCCCTCGGCGCCCGCACCTACAAGCTCCCCTTCGGCCACCACGGCGGCAACCACCCCGTCGGGCGCAGCGGCTCCGGCACCGTGGAGATCACCAGCCAGAACCACAACTACGCGGTCGACGCCGGCACTCTGGAGGCCGCCGCCGTCACCCACACCAACCTCAACGACGGCGTGGTCGAAGGCCTGCGGGCCCGTCACGCGCCCGCCTTCAGCGTCCAGTACCACCCCGAGGCATCCCCGGGACCGCACGACGCGTCCTACCTCTTCGAGCAGTTCCGAGATCTGATGAGCAGGCGCTAGGCCGAGATGCCCAGGCGCACCGACATCGAGTCGATACTTCTCATCAGTTCCGGGCCCATCGTCATAGGCCAGGCCTCGGAGTTCGACTACTCGGGCACCCAGGCGTGCCGCGTGCTGCGCGACGAGGGGTACCGGGTGGTGCTGGCCAACTCCAACCCGGCCACGATCATGACCGACCCGGACTTCGCCGACCGCACCTACGTCGAGCCACTCAGCACCGACGTGCTGGCGGCCATCATCGAGCGGGAGCGGCCCCAGGCCCTCCTCCCCACCCTGGGCGGGCAGACCGCGCTCAACCTGGCTATGGCGCTGCACGAGCGCGGGATCCTCGACGATCTCGGCGTGGAGATGATCGGGGCACGCCCGGCCGCCATCGCCACCGCCGAGAACCGCGAACAGTTCAAGGAGGCCATGACCGAGATCGGCCTCAACGTGCCTTCGTCCGGCTTCGCCTATGACCTCGACGAGGCCCTCAAGGTCGGTGATCGCATCGGTTACCCCCTCATCGTGCGCCCGTCCTACATCCTCGGGGGAGCGGGCTCGGGCATGGCTCACGACGCCGAGTCGCTGCGTCTCATGGCCATGGCCGGACTAGATGCCAGCCCCATCTCGGAGATCCTCATCGAGCGCTCCATCGCCGGCTGGAAGGAGTACGAGCTCGAAGTCATGCGCGACCGCGCCGACAACTGCGTGGTGATCTGCTCCATCGAGAACCTCGACCCCATGGGGGTCCACACCGGTGACTCGGTCACGGTCGCGCCGGCCCAGACCCTTTCGGACGTGGAGTACCAGCGAATGCGCGACGCCGCCTTCGCCTGCATACGCCGCATCGGGGTGGAGACGGGCGGCTCCAACATCCAGTTCGCCGTCAACCCCCTCGACGGGGACCTCGTGGTCATCGAGATGAACCCCCGAGTCAGCCGGTCCAGCGCCCTGGCGTCCAAGGCCACCGGTTTCCCCATCGCCAAGGTCGCCGCCCGCCTGGCCGTCGGCTACACGCTCGACGAGATCCCGAACGACATAACCCGCCGCACGCCGGCCAGCTTCGAGCCCACCATCGACTACGTGGTGACCAAGATCCCCCGCTGGGCCTTCGAGAAGTTCCCGGGCACGGCCGGGGTGCTCGGCACAAGGATGCAGTCGGTGGGCGAGGCCATGGCCCTGGGGCGCACCTTTGCCGAGTCCCTCCAGAAGGGACTGCGCTCGCTCGAGCACGGGCGCTCCGGCCTGAACTGCGACCCGGCCGAGGCCCTGCTCGACGACCTCGCCGACGACGAGCTCGTTCGCCGTGCCGCCGTCGCCACGCCCGACCGCCCGTTCCAGCTCGAGGCCGCGCTCCGCCGGGGCGTGGGCGTGGAACGCCTGGCCGCCGCCACCCGGGTCGACCCCTGGTTCCTCGACCAGATCGCCCAGATCAGCGAGGAACGAGCGCGCCTGGCGAATACCGGCCTGGAGGGAATGGACCGCCGGTCGTGGCGGCGGGCCAAGCGGCTCGGCTTCAGCGACGCCCAGCTCGCCTGGCTGTGGAGCCACGATCGCGGCCCCGAGGACGGGATCAGCGAGGACCCCATCACCGAGGACAGGGTCCGATCGACGCGGCTGGAGGCGGGCGTGGCCGCCACCTTCAAGGCGGTGGACACCTGTGGCGCCGAGTTCGAGGCCGAGACGCCATACCACCACTCGACCTACGAGGACGAGGACGAGGTGGTGCCCAACGGCGGCCGCAGCGTCGTCATCCTCGGCTCGGGCCCGAACCGCATCGGGCAGGGGATCGAGTTCGACTACTGCTGCGTGCACACATGCTTCGCCTTGCGAGAGGCCGGCTTCCGCACGGTAATGGTCAACTGCAATCCCGAGACCGTCTCCACCGACTACGACACCAGCGACCGCCTGTACTTCGAGCCGCTCACCGTCGAGGACGTGACCAACGTCATCGCCGCCGAGAAGGCCGCTGCCGAAGCGGGTGGGGGATCCCTCGAAGGGGTGGTCGTGAGCATGGGCGGCCAGACGCCCCTCAAGCTGGCAGCGGCGCTGCCCGCCGACCTGGTGCTGGGCACCAGCCCGACGTCCATCGACCTGGCCGAGGACCGCGAGCGCTGGAGCTCGCTCTGCGCCCGTCTGGAGATCCCCCAGCCGGCCGGAGGCACGGCCACCAACGTCGACGAGGCGCTGCGCATCGTGGAGCGCATCGGATACCCGGCCCTGGTACGGCCCAGCTACGTCCTCGGCGGCAGGGCCATGCAGATCGTCTACGAGGAGCAGGGCCTGCGCCGGGCCATGGCCGAGCTCGCCACCTTCGGAGGAATGGTCGAGGAGGCGGCATCGGACTCCCCGCCGGGGGCGCGGGCCGGATCGCTGGGTCGGGAGGGCGGGCTGTCGGCCGAGCGGCCCGTACTGGTCGATCGGTTCCTCGAGGATGCCGTCGAGGTGGACGTGGATGCCGTGCGCGACGCCACCGGCGAGGTGGTCGTCGGCGGTGTCATGGAGCACGTCGAGGAGGCGGGCGTCCACTCCGGGGACTCGGCGTGCGTCATCCCCCCGCCCACGCTGGTCAGGTCGGTAGTGGAGGTGATCGAGGGCTACACGAGCGCCATCGCCGACGCCCTGGACGTGCGCGGGCTGCTGAACGTGCAGTACGCAGTGAAGCAGAACCAGGTGTTCGTCATCGAGGCCAACCCCCGCGCCAGCCGCACCGTCCCGTTCGTCTCCAAGGCCACCGGCGTCCCCCTGGCCAAGGTGGCGGCGCGGGTGATGCTCGGCGCCACGCTGGCCGAGCTGCGCCATGAGGGGCTCCTCCGCCCGGCCGTGAGCGGCGGGCACGTCAGCGTGAAGGAGGCGGTCCTGCCCTTCAACCGCTTCCCCGACGTGGACACGGTCCTCGGACCCGAGATGCGATCCACGGGGGAGGTCATGGGCATCGACGTGACCTTCGGCCTGGCCTTCGCCAAGAGCCAGATCGCGGCCGGGGACAAGCTTCCGGAGTCAGGCTCGGTCTTCTTCTCGCTCTCCGACCGGGACAAGGAGGCGGGCGTGGCCGCCGCCGGCCGTTTCGTGGAGCTGGGGTTCAGCCTGGCCGCCACGGCCGGCACCGCGGAGCACCTCGAGCGTCGCGGCGTCCCCGTGGAGACGGTGGTGGGAAAGCTGGGTGAGGACCAGCCCGATGGCGGCCCAGATGGAAGCGGGGCCGCCGACCGCTACGGCGGCATGACCGCCGTCGACCTCATCTCCAGCGGCAAGGTGCAGCTAGTGGTGAACACGCCGAGGGGCATGGGCTCGCGAGCCGACGGTGCCTACATCCGCAGTGCGGCCAGCGTCCACAAGGTGCCGTGCCTGACAACGGTGGCCGCCGCCCGTGCCGCCGCTGCGGGCATCGCCGACTGGGGCCGCCACCAGCTCTGTGTGCGCAGCCTGCAGGAGTACCTCGAGCGGTCCCAGCTGCAGCTGCCCCTGTGACTCGTCGGACCAGGGTCGAGCTCGGCACCACGGTCGGGTCGGTCCGCCTTCCCAACCCCGTGATGACGGCGGCGGGTACGGCCGGCCACGGCGCCGAGCTGGCCGGTTACTTCGACCTCTCCTCCCTGGGCGCCATCGTGGTCAAGTCCCTGTCGGCCGAGCCGTGCCCTGGCAACCCGCCGCCCCGGCTGCACGAGACGCCGGCCGGCATGCTCAACAGCGTGGGACTCCAGGGGCCCGGAGTGGAGGCGTGGCTCGATCGGGACCTGCCCCCACTGCTGAGGACCGGCGCCCGGGTCGTGGCCAGCATCTGGGGCCACACGGTGGATGACTACGCCAAGGCGGCCGCCATGCTGGCCGACGCTCCGGGACAGGTTGTGGCCGTGGAGGTCAACCTCAGCTGCCCGAACCTCGACGGTGGGCAGCACCTGTTCGCCCACTCCGAGAGCGATACCGCGGAGGCCATCGCAGCCACCGAGGCCTGTGGCCGTCCCCGCTGGGCCAAGCTCAGCCCAAACACCGCCGATCTCACCCGGGTGGCCGGAGCCGCGCTGGACGCCGGCGCCGAAGCCCTCACCCTCGTCAACACGGTGATGGGCATGGCCATCGACCCGGCGCGGCGCCGGTTTCGTCTTGGGGCCGGTGGTGGAGGGCTGTCGGGACCGGCCATCCACCCCGTTGCGGTCCGCGCCGTGCACGAGTGCCGCGAGGCGTTCCCCGAGGCTCCGATCGTCGGGGTGGGCGGCGTTGCCACCGGTGAGGACGCGGTGGAGCTGATGGTTGCCGGTGCGCACGCCGTCCAGGTGGGGACGGCCACCTTCGCCGAGCCGCGCGCTGCGGCTCGAGTGCTCGAAGAGGTGGAGCGCTGGTGCCGGCGCCATGATGTTGGACGCATCGTCGACCTGATCGGAGCCGTGGGACCTTGACCGCTCTTCGCTCGAACCCCACAACGGGAGTTTCTGAGACATCGACCGTCCGCCGGGCGTCCATGGGGAGCAACCGTGACTGAGCTCCGCGAACGCAAGGGCGCCGACATACGGAACCGGCTGGCCATCGCCCTCGACGTCGACGACCTGGTGGAGGCCTCCCGCATCGCCCGAGAGGTTCGCCCGTGGTTCGGGGTGGCCAAGGTGGGCCTGGTGCTTTACGCCGCGGCCGGACCGGAGGCCGTGGTGGAGCTGGTCGAGAGCGGCTACCGGGTCATGCTCGACCTCAAGCTGCACGACATCCCCTCGCACGTGCGCATGGCGGCACAGGTGATGGGTGGTCTGGGAGCGTCGTACCTCACCCTTCACGCCAGCGGTGGCGTCTCGATGCTGCGTGGCGGGGTGGAGGGACTGGCCGAGGGAGCGGCCATGGCCGGACTGGAGCCGCCTGCGGCCCTTGCGGTCACGGTGCTGACGAGCGATGCCGGGGCCCCGTCCCACGTGCTCGGGAACCGTGTCCGGGCCGCCGTGGAGGGTGGGTGCCGGGGGATCGTGTGCGCCGCCGGCGACGTGCGGGAGGCACGTCAGCTGGCCCCGAGGATCGTCACCGTGGTGCCGGGCATACGGTTGCCCGGGACCAGCCCCGACGACCAGGCCCGGGCGTCGGCGCCCCAGTCCGCGCTCGAGGCGGGGGCAGACCTCCTGGTGGTCGGTCGGGCCGTCACGTCGGCCTCTGACCGGGCCAAGGCCGCCGCCCAGGTGGTGGGGCCGCTCACCCTCGAGCGGCGCCAGTCCGGTGGGGACGGGCGAGGGCTCGGATAAGGGCCCTGTACTAGGGTGCCGGCCATGCCCAAGCCACCTTCACTGTCACCTGACCAGCGTCAGGCTGCGCTCGAGAAGGCGGCGGCCGCCCGCCGCCAGCGCGCCGAGCTGAAGGAGAAGCTCAAGATGGGCTCCGTCACCCTCTCCGAGCTGCTGGAGCAGGGCGACCGTGACGAAGTGGTGGGGAACACAAAGGTCGTCACCGTCCTCGAGTCGCTGCCCGGCCTCGGGAAGGTCAAGGCTCGCCGCCTCATGGTCTCTCTGGGCATCAGCGAGGCCCGGCGCATCCAGGGGCTCGGGAAGCACCAGCGAGAGGCTTTGCTCGAGCAGTTCGACGACGGCTGAACCGTCCCTGATCGTCGTGGTGTCCGGCCCGGGCGGGGTCGGCAAGGATACGATCGTCGACCGACTGGTGCAGCGACGAACCGGGCTGCGCCGCAGCCGGTCGTGGACCACCCGCCCGCAGCGACCGGGGGAGAGCGACGACGCCTATTGCTTCGTCGACCGCGAGGACTTCGAGCGCCATGTCGAGGAGGGGGGCTTCCTCGAATGGGTCGAGTACATGGGGAACCTCTACGGCACGCCGCTGCCCGGCGCGGACGTGACGGGGGGCGGCGGCGTCACCGGGGACGGGGACGACGGCGACGAGGAGCTGGTCCTCGTGATCGAGGTCGAGGGCGCGGCCGCCGTGCTGGAGAAGGTTCCCCGCGCCAGGATGATCCTCGTCGTGCCGCCGTCGCCCCGGATGCTCGCCGAGCGGATGCGAGCACGCGGCGACGACGAGAACCATGTGGCCGAGCGGGTGGCGCGTGCGGTGGAGGAGGAGGAGGTCGGCCGCCGGCTGGCCCACGACGTTGTGGTGAACGACGACTTGGACCGGGCCGTGGAGGAGATGGCCGGTATACTCGATCGCTACCGCGCCGAACGGGGAAGCCCAGCCAGCTAGCCCAGCTGGCCGGTGCCTTGGCCTTGAGTCCCTAAGAGCGCTGAATCCCGAAGAGATCGTCCCGCCACTCCCGCCGAGGGAGGGCCCACCGAAAGAGACGCACATGGCTACCCGCCGGCCCACGATGATGGACCCTGCCATCGAGACCCTGATGGACAAGGTGGACTCGAGGTTCGCCCTCGTGACCGTCTCCGCCCGGCGGGCTCGCCAGATCAACTCCTACTTCAACCAGCTGGGTGAGGGTCTGGGCGCCATAGTGCCGCCGCAGGTCGCCTCGGTGTCGCGCAAGCCGCTGTCCATCGCCTTGGAGGAGATCGTCTCCGAGAAGATCACGCTGAACCCCACCAGCGGGGACGAGGCGACGCTCGGGGAAAGCACCTCGGCCGAGTCACCGCTCCTCGAGGTGGCCGTAACCCAGGAGCCCGTTGCCGAGGAGCGCGGCGTCGAAGGCCAGGAGTAGGTTCACGTAGGACAGCCCATGGGACATGAGCCCAGGATCGTCCTCGGCGTGTGTGGCGGCATCGCTGCCTACAAGTCGGCCGAGCTGTGCCGGCGACTGGTGGAGGACGGGGCCCTCGTCGCACCGGTCATGACCGAGGATGCCCACCGCTTCCTCGGTGAGGTCACGCTATCGGCGCTGGCCACCGAGCCCGTCCGCACCTCGCTGTGGGACGAACCGGAGCCGATCCCGCACACCCGGCTCGGCCAGTGGGCCGACCTGGTGCTGGTAGCGCCGGCCACGGCGCGCCTGATCGGCGCCTACGCAGCCGGCCTGTCCCACGACCTCCTGACCGCCACATTGCTGGCCACTCGGGCGCCCGTTCTCGTCTGCCCGGCCATGCACGAGGAGATGTGGGAGCACCCGGCGGTGCAAGACAACGTGGCGCTCCTCCGGAGGCGAGGCGTCGAGGTGGTCGAGCCTGCGACCGGGAGGCTCGCCGGAGGTGACGTGGGAACCGGCCGGCTGGCGGACCTGCCGGACATCCTGAGCGCAGTGTCCGCTGCGTTGAGCGCTGGCAAGGGTGAGGAGGCCCGGGACCTGGCCGGTCAGCGCCTCGTGGTCACCGCCGGCGGCACCCGTGAGCCACTGGATCCGGTGCGGTTCCTCGGCAACCGCTCGTCGGGCAAGCAAGGGCACGCCCTGGCCGACGAGGCTGCGGCACGCGGTGCCCACGTCACCCTCGTCACCACGGCGGGCAGGGCTGCCGCCGCCGGGGTGCGAGTGATCGACGTGGAGACGGCGGAGGAGATGGAGCAGGCCGTCCTTTCCCTCGCCGGGGACGCCGACGTGGTGGTCATGGCCGCCGCCGTGGCCGACTTCAGGCCCAAGGCGCCGGCCGAGCGCAAGCTGAAGCGATCCGAAGGAATCCCCGAGATCGTGCTCGAGCCCACGCCCGACATCCTGGCCACTCTGGGGGAGCGCAAGGGACCTGACCAGCTCCTCGTCGGGTTCGCCGCCGAGACCCCTGCGACGAGCTACGAGATGCGCCGTGAGGCACTGGCCAAGCTGCGTCGGAAGCGCCTCGATCTGGTAGTGGCCAACGACGTGTTGGCTCCGGGCGCCGGTTTCGGGCACGATACCAACGTCGTTCTGCTGATCGACGCCAACGGCGCCGAGCGCGCCGTCCCCCTCACGGACAAGCGAGAGGTGGCGCGCGTCGTGATCGACACCGTCGTCGAGATGAGATCACGGCGTGGTGGCGGTGCAGACCCGCATCCAGTCACAGAGCCAGGCACAGAGCAAGGCGCAGGGGAAGTCCCCAGGAAAGGAAGACACCAGTGAGCGATCGCCACACCTTCAGTTCGGAGTCGGTCACCGAAGGCCATCCCGACAAGATGGCCGACCAGATCTCCGACGCCGTCCTCGACGCCATCATGGAGAAGGACCCGATGGGACGGGTGGCGTGCGAGACCCTGCTCACCACCGGCCTGGTGGTGGTGGCGGGAGAGATCACCACCAGCGCCTACATCGACATCCCCAGCCTCGTGCGCAAGACGGTGTGCCGCATCGGCTACGACCGAGAGGACTACGGCTTCGACGGCCATACCTGCGGCGTGATCACGTCCATCGACGAGCAGTCGCCCGACATCGCCCAGGGCGTGGACACCGCCCTGGAGAACCGGACCCAGGCCCAGCAGGAGAAGGACCTCGACAGCCAGGGCGCGGGCGACCAGGGGATGATGTTCGGTTACGCCTGTGACGAGACCGAAGACCTGATGCCGCTGCCCATATGGCTCGCCCACCGCCTGGCCCAGCGCCTCTCCGAGGTACGCCGGGCAGGGGTCCTTCCCTACCTCCGCCCTGACGGCAAGACCCAGGTCAGCTTCACCTACGAGGACGGCCGCCCCGTCGCCCTGGAGACGGTCCTCATCTCCACCCAGCACCAGCCCGACATCGACCTCGAGACCCTGCTCAAGCCGGACCTGGTCGAGCACGTCATCCACCCCATGCTCCCAGCCGAGTTCGCCGACGACCGCTACCGGGTCCTGGCCAACCCCACCGGGAAGTTCGAGCTCGGCGGGCCCCACGCCGACGCCGGCCTCACCGGCCGCAAGATCATCGTGGACACCTACGGTGGCTCGGCGCGCCACGGCGGCGGTGCCTTCTCCGGCAAGGATCCCACCAAGGTCGACCGGTCGGGGGCCTACGCGGCCCGGTGGGCGGCCAAGCACGTCGTGGCCAGCGGCGCCGCTCGGCGCTGTGAGATCCAGGTGGCCTACGCCATCGGCGTGGCCCGTCCCATCTCGGTGATGGTGGAGACCTTCGGCACGGAGCGGCTGGACCCGACGAAGATCAGCGTTGCCGTCGACGAGGTCTTCGACCTGCGGCCCGCCGCCATCGTGCGCGATCTCGACCTGCGCCGGCCCATCTTCCAGCGCACTGCCGCCTACGGGCACTTCGGGCGCCCGGACAAGGAGTTCACCTGGGAGAGCCTCTCTCGGCTCGAAGAGCTCAAGCAGGTCCTGGCGGTCTGAGCCCCCACCCGGGGGGCCATCCCCGGGTGGTCAGGGTGCTCCCCGACGTTGCGGCCATCGGCCGCTGCTTCGACTACGTGGTCCCCGACCACCTGGGCGACCAGGTACGCGTCGGGACCATCGTGCGCGTGCCTCTTCACGGCCGGCGCGTGCGGGGGTGGGTCGTGGAGGACGGCGTGGCGCCGGCGCCGGGGATGCGCCTGCAGCCGCTGGCGGGGGTGACGGGATGGGGCCCGCCACCGGGCATCGTCGACCTTGCCGCATGGGCGGCCTGGAGGTGGGCAGGCCCTCGCTCCACGTTCCTGCGCGCCGCCTCGCCAAGGCGGCGGGTCCTGTCCCTCACGGGTGCCTCCCCGCCGCCCTCCCCCCTTCGCTCTGGGCGGGGCGGGTCCTCCCCGTACGGGCCACCCGCCGCCTTGGTCGGCGCCGGCACCAGCCAGAACAAGCGCCTGGTCGGCGAAGCTTTCGATGGTGAGCGGTCCGTGGTGCGGGTTCCGCCCGACGCCGACCCCTTCGTCTTCGTGGCCACGGCCGCGTCCCTGGGCGAGGCCCTGGTCCTCACCCCTTCGGCCGCCCACGCCGCGCACCTCGTCCGCCGCCTGCGGCGGGATGGCCGGTCGGTGGCCGCCTGGCCCGACGACTGGGCGCGCGCCGCTGCCGGGGGCGCGGTGGTGGTGGGCGGGAGGGGAGCAGCATGGGCCCCCGTGCCCTCCCTCGCCGCGGTGGTGGCCATCGACGTTCACGACCAGGCGTATCAGGAGGAACGGGCTCCCTCGTGGAACGGCTGGCACGTGGCGGCCGAGCGGGCGCGGCGCGAGGGGGTGCCCTGCGTGGCCCTCTCTCCCTGTCCCACCCTCGAGGCCCTCGAGTGGGGCCCGTTGCTCACCCCCTCACGAGAGCGGGAGCGAGCCGGGTGGCCGGCCGTCGACGTCGTGGACCGTCGCGCCGACGATCCACGCTCGGGCCTGTACTCGGAGCGGCTGGTGAGGCTGGTCCGCAGTGGCCGTCGGGTCGCGTGCATCCTCAACCGCAAGGGACGGGCCCGGCTGCTGGCATGCGCCGCATGCGGGGAGCTGGCCCGCTGTGAGCGCTGCGGAACGGCCGACGAGCAGGTTCGCGAGGGGCTGCGCTGCCCGACGTGCGGGCTGCGCAGGCCGGCTGTGTGCGGGGCATGCGGGTCCCAGCGTCTGAAGATCCTGCGACCCGGCGTCTCCCGGGTCGTCGAGGAGCTCGAGGCCCTGGTGGGTGCCGAGGTGGGGGAGGTCACGAGCCAGAGCTCCGCTGTGCCCGACACCAGGGTCGTCGTGGGCACGGAGGCGGCGCTGCACCGGCTCGACGAGGTGGACGCCGTGGCGTTCCTCGACTTCGACCAGGAGGTGCTCGTGCCGCGGTTCCGTGCCGCCGAGCAGGCTATGGCCCTCCTGGCCCGGGCGGGACGGCTGGTGCGCGGGCGCCGGGGGAGGATCGTGGTCCAGACGCGGGTGCCGGACCACCAGGTGCTGGACGCCGCCGTCCACGCCGACCCCGGACGCCTCGCCAGCGCCGAGCTGGCCCGCCGGGAGGCGCTGCGGCTGCCGCCCTGCACGGCCCTGGCCGAGCTGTCGGGGCCCGAGGCGGCGACCATGGTGGCTTCCCTGCCTCCCTCGGTCGAGCGACTGGGCCCCGACGGCGATCGCTGGCTGGTGCGGGCCCCGAACCATATGGTCCTGTGCGACGCCCTGGCGTCGGTCGGGCGCCCGGCCGGCCGGGTGCGAGTCGTGGTGGACCCCGCCCGGGCGTGAAGCAGTCCTCCAATGGCGGGTCGGTAGCCTGAGATCAATGGCCATCCATCCGATCCGCATCTACGGCGACCCCGTGTTGAAGCTGCGCTGTCCCGAGGTGACCGAGATCGACGCCGGCCTGGTGACCCTGGTCGGCGACATGATCGAGACCATGTACGACGCTCCCGGAGTGGGCCTGGCCGCCAACCAGATCGGCGTCCAGAAGCGGCTTTTCGTCTACGACGTGGGCGACGGCCCTCAGGTGGTCATCAACCCCGTGCTCAGTGAGCACGACGGCGAGTGGACGTACGAGGAGGGCTGCCTGTCGGTGCCGGAGCTCTACTGGCCCATCGCCCGCCCTAAGCAGGTCCACCTGACGGGGATGGACATCGACGGCAAGGAGCTCTCCATGGACGGTGACGAGCTGCTGGCACGCGTGTTCCTCCACGAGGTCGACCATCTCGACGGCACCGTGCTCGTCGAGCGCCTGGGCGCGAAGGAGAAGAAGGAGGCCCTGCGCACCTTGCGCAATCGCGTCCTCGACGCCGAGGCCCACTGACGCCTCCACCCGAGCGTCTCAGGATCGCCTTCCTCGGTACGCCCGAAGCGTCCGTACCCGCGCTGCGGGCACTGCTGGCCGCAGGACATGACGTCGCCCTGGTGGTCACCCGGCCCGACCGGCGCCGCGGACGGGGCGGCGCCCTCCTGCCGAGCCCGGTGAAGCAGGTCGCGCTGGCCGAAGCGATCCCCGTGACCGAGAGCGTCGACGACGTGATCGGCGCAGGCGTCGACCTGGCCGTGGTGGTGGCCTTCGGACGCCTGATCAAACCCCACGTCCTGGAACGGGTACCCATGCTCAACGTGCACTTCTCGCTCCTGCCCAGATGGCGCGGTGCGGCGCCGGTCGAGCGGGCCATCCTCGCCGGCGACACGGAGACCGGAGTGTGCCTGATGGCCGTGGACGAAGGCCTCGACACCGGGCCCGTGTACCGCTGCCAGCCAGTGGCCATCGCGCCCGAGGAGACAGCCGAGGACCTGCGGGAGCGGTTGGCCGCCATCGGGGCCCGCCTCCTGGTGGAGGAGCTGGACGCGGGCCTGGGCCAGCCCACTCCACAAGTGGGCGACGCCACCTACGCGGCCAAGCTGGAGCCTGGTGAGCTGCGCCTCGACTGGTCGCGGCCCGCCGAGGAGCTGCACCGGGTGGTGCGCCTGGGCCGGGCCTGGACCACCTTCCGGGGACGGCGCCTGCGGGTGCTGGGGGCGACGGTGGTCGGGGACGGCCCGCCCACGGGCGTGCTCGAAGGGGTGGTGGTCGGCGCCGGTGACGGCAGGGGCCTGGAGCTGGTAGAGGTCCAGGCCGAGGGCAGGGCGGCGGTACTGGGCGAGGACTGGATCCGCGGCGCCCGGGCCACGGCCGGCGAACGGCTGGGGGCGTGACCACGTCCGGATCCTTCGCCTGTCGCTGGCAGCGTTTGGTCACCACCCCGCGGACCACGTGCTGCCCGCTGCCCAAACCCCGGAGAGGTGCGCCCCCGTTCGGGGCACCACAATTGCCCGGTGCCCCAGGGAGCGCGGAGCGACGAGGAGGTGATGCGGAGGGCGATGGAGCTGGCCGCCACCGTGAGGGCCACGGCGTCGCCGAACCCCTGGGTGGGCAGCGTGGTGGTGAGCACCGACGGGACCGTGTTCGAAGGCGCCACCGCTCCCCCCGGCGGGCCCCACGCCGAGGCCTCCGCCCTGGCCGCCGCCCGCGAGCGCGCTCGGGGCGCCACTCTGTACGCC
>JALYGF010000077.1 GCA_030777325.1 Actinomycetota bacterium
TTCCCGGCTGCCGTCCTCGACGCCCTGCGCCAACCCCTGGAGGATGGCGTGGTCCGAGTGTGCCGGGCTCGCTCCAGCCTCACCTTCCCGGCTCGCTTCCTGCTGGTCGGTGCCATGAACCCGTGCCCATGCGGGGAGGGAGGGCTTCCCGGCTCCTGTCGCTGCACCGACGCTGCACGGTCCCGGTACGGACGTCGGCTCTCCGGGCCGCTCCTCGATCGCTTCGACTTGCGGGTACCGATCGGCCGCCCCGACGTGGGCCAGCTGCTCGGGGGGCCACCGGGCGAGCCCACATGTGTGGTGGCCGAACGGGTGGCGGCGGCCCGGGCGCTGGCCGCCGAGCGCGGCGTGCGGTCCAACGCCGACCTCCCTGCCCGCCAGCTCGACCAGTTGGCACCGCTGGCGCCCACCGCGGCCCGGGTCCTGGAATGGCGCCTGCGCACGGGCGCCCTGAGCGGGCGGGGCCTGCACCGGGTGCACCGGGTCGCCCGTACGGTGGCCGACCTCGACGGCGGTCCCTGCCTGATCGGTGAGGAGCACGTGTGCGCCGCCCTCGAGCTGCGGGCCGAACGCACCGCCCTGGACGTGGCATGACTGCGCCCGCCCCCGACGATGCTGGCGGGATCCCCGAATGGGCCTACGCCGCGGCACTGGCCGGGCTGGCCTACATGACCTGGGACCGCCTGGCCGGCCTGCTGGGCGCTGCCCGTCCGGCCGAGGCGTGGAGGCGGGTGCGCGCCGGGGCCGCGGGCCCGGCCTGGGCCAGAGCCGCCTCGTCCACCTCGGTGGAGGCGGTGGCCGGCGCACATCTGAGGGCCGGGGTGAGGGTCCGCCTGCTGGGCGATCCTGACTACCCCGGCATCCTGGCCCAGGACCACGAGGCGCCGCCGGTGCTCTTCTCAGTCGGCTCCCTGGAGGCGCTCGATCGACCCCGGGTGGGAATGGTGGGCACACGCCGCACCACCGGCTACGGGCGCGACGTAGCCCAGGAGCTGGGCCGGGACTTGGCCCAGGCCGGTGTCGCCGTGGTGTCGGGCCTGGCCGCCGGCATCGACGGGGCGTCGCACGAGGGAGCCCTGGCCGGCCTCGTGGGGCCACCCGTGGCCGTCGTGGGCAGCGGCCTCGACGTGGCCTACCCGCGCCACCACAAGGGCCTCTGGCGCCAGGTGGCCGACGTCGGACTGGTCCTGTCGGAGGCGCCGCTCGGCGCCCGGCCGGAGCCATGGCGGTTCCCGGCTCGCAACCGGATCATCGCCGCTCTGAGCCACGTCTTGGTGGTGGTGGAGTCACACGCCGCCGGCGGGTCCTTTCACACGGTGCGCGCCGCCGCGGAGCGGGGCGTCCCGGTGATGGCCGTCCCCGGCCCGGTTCGAAGCCCGGCGTCGGCCGGGACCAACCGGTTGCTGGCCGAGGGCTGTGCCCCGGCGTGCGAGGCCGCCGACGTCTTGGCGGCTCTGTCCCTGGAGACAGCGGGGACGGCGCCGCGCCCGGACCGGCGCCCGGCACCGAGCCCCGAGGACGTGCCGGTGCTCGACGCGGTGGGCTGGGAGGCCACCAGCACGGAGCAGGTGCTCGTGCGCACCGGGCTCACGCCGTCTCGGCTCGCAGTCGCCCTCACCCACCTGGAGGTCGCCGGCTGGGTGCGCAACCTGGGTGGCTGGTGGGAGCGGGCGGCGCCGGGAGATTGATCGCAACTTCTCTGCCCCGACTGACCCAACAGAGGCCGCCGGCTCATGGCAACACGAACACGTAGCCCCTCGCCTTGAGCTGCTGGATCAGAGGTCGGAGCATGGCCACGGTGCCCGAGCGGTCACCGCCACCGTCGTGCAACAGGATGATGGCCCCCGGGCGGACGAAGGCCAGCATGGTCTGAGTCATGGCGGTGGGGGAGTTGGGCCGGAAGTCGGCGACGTCGGCCGACCAGTGCAGCACCCGCATGCCCCTTTGGTGGGCGATGTCAACCATGGCTGGGGACAGGTTTCCGCCCGGGGCCCGGTAGTAGGGGGGATCGGCCCCGAGGATCGAGCGAAGGGTGTCGGCCTGGCCATTGACTTCGGAGGCGATGTCCGGAAGTGGACGACGGTCCAGGTGCCCATCGTGGTGGGCCGTGTGATTGCAGGCGGCGTGGCCCTGGGCCGCCTCCGCCCGGACCAGGTCGGGGTGGGCCGCCGACGAGGTGCCCACCGTGCAGAACGTGGCGACGACACCTTCTTCGCGGAGGATCTGCAGCACCGCTGGGGTCCAGCGGGGGTCGGGGCCGTCGTCGAAGGTGAGCGCCACCGTCGGTCTCCCGTCGGGGGTGGTCGCCTGCGCCAGCGTGGCCACTGGGCTGGGACCGGCGAGGGCGGGAGGCTTCTTGGCCGGCAGCCGCACGGTGGCGGTGGCGGCAAGGATGTCCCGGCCAAGGGTGGAATGGACCACGCCCTGATCGCCGCGTCGCCTGCTCATGTGGACGGCCCCGGCCACCCCCGCCACGTGGAGGGCTGCCACGAGGAAGCCGAGCACCACGACGAGCCGGCCGCCGCGCCGGCCCTGGTCCCCGGACCACCGCGTCGCCAGTTCGGCGCCGTTGGAGACATTGCCCAGGTACCTGTAGCGCACGAGCCATGGTGGCGCGTCCGGGCGACGCGCCGGCGCACCTACGATCTGGCACTCGTCATGCGAAGCCCCGAGACATCGACGCCTTGGTTCTCCGGCGTCCTGGGGATGGCTCTGGTGGCGGCTCTGCTCGTGGCCTGCACCATCGACAGGGACGCCGCCAGGGTTGCGGACCCCCGGGAGGCTCCGCCCGCCCCGCCCGAGGTCTACGTGGCCGTGGGCGCCAGCGAGACGGTGGGGGTGGGGGCCGATCTGCCCGAGCAGGCGTGGCCCGAGGTGCTGCGGCGCACTCGCCTGCCCGAGGGTACGGCGTTCACCAACGTGGGCATCTCGGGAGCGACTGTCACCCAGGCCCTCGAGCAGGAGCTGCCACGGGCGTTGTCACTCCGGCCCACGCTCGCCACCGTCTGGCTCAACGTGAACGACCTGACGTCGGGCGTGCCCGCCGACAGGTACGAGGCCCAGCTGGGCCAGCTCGTCCGCGCCCTGCGCAGGGAGGGGGCCACCAAGGTGCTGGTGGCCAACACCCCGCCGGTGCAGCTCCTGCCCTCGTACCAGGCGTGCCGGCGCAGCCCTACGGGATTCTGCGCCCTGATTGCCTCGCTGCCGCCCGACGTGATCGCTGCCGCCGTCGAGACCTACAACGCTGCCGTCCAGAGGGTGGCCAGGGCCGAGGGAGCGGTGCTGGTCGACCTCCACGGCGCATCGCTCCGGGCCGCCGACACCGGCGAGTTCGAGGCCCTCGTCGCTGCGGACGGCTTCCACCCGAGCACGCTCGGCCACCGGGCCGTGGCCGACGCCTTCGCGGACGCCCTCTGACGCCCCCCGGGGGGAGCTCGGATGGCTCGTTTTCGTCTCAGCCGAAGACGCTCACGATGTTCGAGAAGTCGTCGGTCCAGACGCTGCGCTCGGCGGAGGGCTCGAGTGGCTGCCATCGCCGGTCGTCCACCAACCGGCCCAGGTGGGCGGGCCGGCGGGCGGCCACCACCCAGACCGAGGCACTCTTGCCCGCCGCACGCTCGGGAGCGGATAGGTCAATGTCGTCGCGCACCAGCGCCGTCAGACCGGCGTCGTCGGCCAGGGCGGCGAGCACGGGCCGGAGGTCGAGGTACCGGTTGGTGATGTGGACCGCCAGCACCCCGTCGTCGGTCAGCTTGTCCATGTACAAGGCCAGGGCCTCACGGGTGAGAAGGTGCACGGGTATGGCGTCGGAGTTGAAGGCGTCCACCACGAGGATCTGGAAGCGGTGCTGCGGCTCGCGGGTCAGCGACAGGCGGGCGTCGCCCAGGACGACGTCGGTCACGGGTGGGCAGTCCCGCAGGAACGTGAAGAGCCGGCTGTCGCGGGCCACCCGAGCCACCGTGGGGTCTAGCTCGTAGAACGTCCAGCGCTGGCCCGCTTCGCCGTAGCAGGCCAGGGAGCCGGCCCCGAGACCCACGACGGCCACCCGCGAGCGCGCCTCGCGGCCCGGCAGCTCGGTGAGGGCCTGGCCGATGGGGCCACTGCGGGAGAAGTAGGTGAGAGGCTCGCGCCGGCGGGCCGGGTCGGTGCTCTGGGCGCCGTGGGTGGTGTTGCCGTGCACCAGCCGGTGGAGCCCCGCGCTGCGGTCGTCCACCACGTGCACCACCCCGAAGAACGTCCGCTCGCGGAACAGTGTGGCCGTCGACCGCCGCCCTGCAGGAAGCGTCGCCAGCAGCACCAGGATGGCCACTCCCAGTCCGAGACGCACCCGGCGACCGGTGAACGTCAGGCATGCAAGAAGTCCGGCGCCGAAGACCGTAGCCTTGAGGGCCACCTCACTCGCTCCGGTACGACAACCCACCCACAGGGCAAGGACCGCCGCCGCGCCCAGTAGGAGGGGGAGCTCGAGGTCGAGGCTGTTGAACCGGGCGTCCTTCGCGCCCGCCGGTGCCGGCCGCAGGAAGGCCGCCAGCACCAGGGCCAGGGGGTACTCGGCCACGCTGTCGAAGATCAGTGGCGCCAAGAGGGCGTTGAACATCCCGCCGAGCACCCCGCCAACGGCCACCCAGAGGTAGAACTCGGTGAGGTGGCGGGCCGGTGGGCGGTCCCTCGCCAGCTGACCGTGGCACACGAGGCCGGTGAGGAACAGGACCACGAGGTTCAGGGCCACCAGCAGTCCGACAGGCTCGGTCACGCCGAGGATCACAAGGAACACGAGCTCCAGCAGCACCAACGGGTGGAGGATCACGACCAGTCCGAACCACGGGCGCGAGCTCCTGGAGAAGGCCGTCACGAAGGTGAGCAGGTACAGCGCCAGGGGGATCACCCAAAGGAGGGGTACGGCGGCAATGTCCGTGGTGATGTAGGTGGTCACCCCGAGCATCAGGCTGGAGGGGAGGAAGGACCAGGCCACCCACCGCAGGCGCCGCCGCGCCGTGGGCGGACCAGGCGCTGGCCCGCCGCCCTGTTCGGGGAGCTCATCGCCGGGTTCATCGTGCGAGTCGACGGTCGTTGCAGGAGCGGACGACCGCCAAAGACCTACGGCGCAGAAGAGGACGAGCACGACCAGAATGGCGTAGCCGGCGGCCCAGAAGCGTCCCTGAAGTCCGAGCCGCAGCCGCGGCTCTATCAGGGCGGGATAGCTCACCAGTGCGAGGACGCTTCCCAGATTGCTGGCCCGGTACAGGAAGTAGGGGTCCCGGGCGTGGGCATGGTCGGTGCTGGCGAACCACCGCTGCAACAGCGGTGCGGTGGTGGCCACGGCGAGGAACGGAAGGCCGACCGCGATGACCAGGACGCTGAGCAGCCACCACATGGGGCGCTCGGCGGGAGACCCCCAACCTCGGGGCAGCGTGATCGGCAGGCTCACCACTGGCACGAGGAGCAGGGCCGCGTGCACGGCGGCCTGGCGGCGGGAACCCAGGCGGCGGGTGGACCAGTGGGCGTAGGCGTACGCCACCAGCAGGGCGGCCTGGAAGAAGAGCATGCAGCCGATCCACGTCGCCGGCGAGCCGCCAAGGGTGGGAAGCACCATCTTGGCGAACATCGGTTGGACGACGAAGAGCAGCGCCGAGCTGACGAAGAGCGTGGCCGAGAACAACAGTGGCAGGGCCCGGTTCGAGGTCAGTGGTTGGGTCGTCTCGGTCTTGGTCACGGTGCTCAGCTCACGGCGCTCACTGACAGGGCCGACGCGGATAGGAAGCGGAGCGCTTTGGCGCCGCGAGGAGCGAACGTGCTAGATCAGCGCATGGCTACTCCGGCAGTGATCTTCGACGTCGACGGTACTCTGGTCGATACCAATTACCTCCACACGCTGGCGTGGGCACGCGGTTTCCGGGAGGCAGGCGAGACGGTCTCCATGTCCGCCATCCATCGCCTCATCGGGATGGGCAGTGACCAGCTAATCGAGGAGCTCGTCAACCACGAGAGCGAAGAGGCGTCGAACGGGCACACGGCGCACTTCGAGAAGCTGATGCCCGAGATCCAGCCGTTCCCCTGCGCCGCCGAGATCCTCGCCGAGGTGCACAAGCGGGGGGCCAAGGTGGTCCTGGCCTCGTCCGCCAGCGAGGACGAGCTCGACGCCATGCTGGAGGCCATCGGCCCCGTCGACGGCTCGATCGACCACATCGTCAAGAAGGACGACGTGGAGGAGAGCAAGCCGGCACCCGACATCTTCAGGGCGGCCATCGAGGGCGCCGAGCTCGACCCCGCCGCCAGCCTGGTGGTGGGTGACACGCTCTGGGACATCGAGGCAGCCAAGCAGTGCGACCTGCCGGTCGTGGGCATCCTCACGGGCGGCGTCAGCCGTCAGGAGCTGGAGGAAGCAGGTGCCGTCGCGGTCTACGAGGACGTGGCCCAGCTCCTTCGCGAGCTCGACGACAGCCCCATCGCCGAGCTGCTGTCCGAGCACGGAGACGGCAAGTGAGCACCGAGGCGGTCGCCGCCGCCCTGCCGTCGACCCGGTAGGCCGCCTCCGGGGGCCGGTCCGCCCGGTGCGGAGCCTCGGCGGACAACGTCTACACTCGACGGACGTGGCGGCATCTACCCCGCTAGAGGTGGGCGTGGAAAACGAAGAGCGGGAGCGGTTGGAGGTCCAGAGGGTCATCGGCCGTCTGTGGGCGGAGTACAAGAGCTCCGACTGTCAAGAGGCCCGAGACGGGCTCATCGTCCACTATTCCCCGCTGGTGAAGTACGTGGCCGGCCGGGTGTCCGTGGGCCTGCCCCAGAACATCGAGCAGGCCGACCTCGTGAGCTACGGGATCTTCGGGCTCATCGACGCCATCGACAAGTTCGATCCGGGCCGGAACATCAAGTTCGAGACGTACGCCATCTCCCGCATCAAGGGCGCCATCATCGACGAGCTCCGACTGATCGACTGGGTTCCGCGCTCGGTCCGCGCCAAAGCCAGGTCGGTGGAGAAGGCCTACGCCAAGCTGGAGGCTTCACTGCTCCGCACGCCGTCCGACGCCGAGGTGGCCGGTGAGATGGGGATCACCGAGAGCGACCTGCAGCGAGTGTTCCAGCAGGTGTCCTTCGTCGGCTTGGTGGCCCTCGACGAGATGCTGTCGGTGAGCGGGGAGCGGGGGGAGTCCACCACGCTCGGCGACACCATCGCCGACAAGGGCGACGGCCCCATGCAGGCCTTCGAGGTCGAAGAGACCAAGGAGGTCCTGGCCGACGCCATCAACCGGCTGGCCGACCGGGAGAAAATCGTCCTCACCCTCTATTATTACGAGGGCTTCACCCTGGCCGAGATCGGCGACGTGCTGGGCGTCACCGAGAGCCGGGTCTGCCAGATCCACAGCAAGGCCGTGCTGCAGCTCCGTTCCCGCCTGGCTAGAACCTGACCCACGCCGGCCTGGCTCGGCCCGCCCTCTTCCCCGCCCAGCTCTTCCCCCAGCGTCCTTCCCCCACAGCGTCAGCATTCTCAGGGGGAAATCATGCGCTCGCTCCTAGTCGTGGCCGCGGCCTCGGCCGCTGCCCTGCTCCCGCCGGACTCCTTCCGGCCGGGCCAGACGCACCGGCACCGGTGGCACCAGTCACGGTGCGCCATCGACCACCCGTCGACGCGCCCGTCGTCGACGGCTTCCGCCCACCGGCTTCGCCCTTCGGGCCCGGCAACCGCGGGATCGACTACGCCACCGCCGAGGGCACCCCAGTGCGGGCGTCGGCCGACGGCCAGGTGGTCTTCGCCGGTCCGGTGGGAGGTCAGCTGCACGTCGTGGTCCGCCACGCCGACGGCATCCGGACCAGCTACTCCTTCCTTGCCGCCGTCAGCGTGCGACGGGGACATCTGGTGAGCGCCGGCGCCCAGGTGGGCACGTCCGGACCATCACTGCACTTCGGAGCCCGCAGGGGTGACGCCTACATCGACCCGCTCACCCTCTTCGGTCCGGTGGGCGAGGCCCGGGTGCACCTGGTCGCCGACGAGCCGGACCGGCGGACTGCCCGGACGCCACCGCCGCCGGTCACCCGGACCGAGGTGAGGTGGGCGCGGGGCGACGCCCCGTGAGCCGCTTCCGGTGGCCGAACCACACCCTCTAGCGTGGTCCGGCACCAAGGGCGAGCAGGAGGCCGGTGTGCACGAGCGGAACCAGATCTACGTCGGCGGAACCTGGGAACCATCCTCGGGCACCGACCTCATCGACGTGGTCGACGCCACCACCGAGGACATCCTCGGCCACGTCCCCGACGGCAACGCCGACGACGTGGACCGGGCCGTGGCCGCGGCCCGAGCCGCCCTGCCGGAGTGGGCGGCCACACCGGTCGAGGACCGGGCCAAGGCCCTCGAGCGGTTGAGCGAGGCCGTTCAGGCCCGCACGTCTGAGCTGACCACCCTGGTGACCAGGGAAGTGGGCACTCCGGTCAACCTTTCCGCCCTGGCCCACGTGGGCCTGCCCACCATCACCTTGGCCTCGACGGCCCAGATCGTTCGCACATACCCCTTCGAGGAGACGGTGGGCAGCTCCCTCGTGGTGTCCGAACCCGTTGGGGTGGTGGGCTGCATCACCCCGTGGAACTACCCGCTACACCAGGCGGTGGCCAAGGTGGCACCGGCACTGGCCGCCGGCTGCACCGTGGTCCTCAAGCCCAGCGAGGTGGCACCCCTGAGCGCCTTCGTCCTTGCGGAGATGATCGACGAGCTGCCTCTGCCGGCTGGCGTGTTCAACCTCGTGAGCGGTACTGGCGCCGAGGTGGGCGAGGCACTGGTGGCCCACCCCGGGGTGGACATGGTCTCCTTCACCGGCTCCACACCCGCCGGGCGCCGGGTGGGCGAGGTGGCGGCGCGCACGGTGAAGCGGGTTGCGCTCGAGCTCGGGGGCAAGTCACCCACCGTCGTCCTCGCCGACGCCGACCTGCGTCGGGCGGTCACGGCCGGGGTCACCTCCGCCTTCCTCAATTCGGGTCAGAGCTGCCTGGCTCAGAGCCGGATGCTCGTCCCCCGGTCCAAGCTCGCCGAGGTGGAGGACCTTGCCGTGGCCGCCGCCGAGTCGTTCACGGCCGGCGACCCGCAGAGTCCGGGCACCCGGTTGGGCCCCCTCGCCTCCGAGACGCAGCGCCAGAGGGTCTGGAGCCACATAAGCAGGGCGGAGGCGGATGGCGCCCGCCTCCTGACGGGCGGGACGGGCATGCCCGAGGGGCTCGAACGCGGCTTCTTCGTGCGCCCGACCGTTTTCTCCGGCGTGCAGCCTCAAATGGCCATCGCCCAGGAAGAGGTGTTCGGCCCCGTGCTTGCGATCATGGCCTACGACAGTGAGGAGGAGGCGGTCGAGATGGCCAACGGCACCATCTACGGGCTGGCCGGGGCGGTGTGGTCGGGCGATCCCGACCGCGCCCGCGAGGTCGCCCTCCGGCTGCGCAGCGGCCAGGTGGATGTGAACGGCGGCGCCTTCAATCCCCTGGCCCCCTTCGGGGGCTACAAGCAGTCCGGCAACGGGCGAGAGCTGGGCCGCCACGGCCTGGAGGAGTTCCTCGAGGTGAAGTCGATCCAGCTCTGACGAGGGGCCCACGTGGCCGCGAGGTCAGGTCTGTGTAACCTGAAGCGCTTATGCGTCGCGCCCTGGCGGGCCTCGCGGCCGTCCTCCTCAGTGCCTCCTTGACTGCGCCTGCCGGCGCGGCCGAGAACGCGCCTACCCCGAAGGACCTGGCCGGGCCCCAGGAGAAGGCCAACCAGGCGGCGGCCAGGCTGGCCGCAGGCCAGAGCGCGCTGGCCAAGGTGGAGGACGACGTAGCGGCGCTCAACGGGCGCGTCTCCGCCACCCGAAGCCGCCTGGAGCAGCTCCGGGGCGAGGTCCGCCAGCTCGGCGTACGCCAGTACGTACAGGGAGGCGACCCGTCGGTGTGGATCGTCCAGACGGACCTGAGCCAGGCGGCTCGGGGCCGGGCGCTCCTCCGCTACGTGACCGTGGGGCGCACCGACGCCATGGACGAGTACCGGGCGGCGAGTGACGACCTCGCCGAGAGCCAGTCGGCGCTCGAGCGGCGCCTGGCGCAGCAGCGCAAGGCCGTGGAGGGGCTACGAGCGGAGGAGGCAAGAGTGGCCGCCGAGCTCGACAGGCTGTCCGCCGCCCAGCAGGCCTTCGAGGCCAAGGTGGCGAGGGAGAAGGCCGCCGCCGAGCGGGCGGCGGCCCAAGCCGCCGCGGCGGTCGCCCGACCCGCGGCTCCTGGTCCGGGCCGCCCGCCAGCGCCGTCGAGGGCAGTGCTGCGGCCTCCGTCGGGTGGCCCGGTGGTGATCGGCTCCGGCCAGTGGGTCTGCCCGGTACAGGGGCCCCGGGCCTTCACCAACGACTGGGGACAGCCCCGCTCCGGTGGGCGCAGGCACCAGGGCACGGACATCCTCTCGCCCAGGGGGACGCCCATAGTGGCCAACGTCTCGGGCACGGTGAGCCCCCACAACTCCGGTCTCGGTGGCATCTCGTACTACCTGAGGGGCGACGACGGCAACACCTACTTCGGGACGCACCTGGACCGCCTCAGCGGCGCCAGCGGACGCGTCTCCGCCGGCACGGTCATCGGCTACAACGGCAACAGCGGCAACGCCCGGGGCGGGCCGACCCATCTCCACTTCGAGATCCACCCCGGTGGTGGCGGCCCGGTGAACCCCTATCCCACCGTCGCCCGCTACTGCTGAGGGGGCTCGAGCGCGGCCTCCACCTCTTCGGGCGCCAGGCCACGCTCGGTCAACCGTGCGGTTAGCCTCGCTCGGAGCAAGTGGTCCGAAGGGTTGCGCCGGAGCTCTTTGAGCCCCCGCTCCAGTGCCCATCTGACCCGGTCGTCGGCCAGCTCGGGGGCCACCAGCATTCGCGGCAACCCGACCGGGTCGCGAGATCGCGCCCCGGCCACCTCGGCCACGGTCAGCCCGTGGGCGGGACGGTGAACGACCCGCACCTCGTCGCCGGCGCCGACGTCACCCTCGGCGTGGATGCGCACGTAGGCGCCGGGACGCCCGGCGGCGGCGAACCGCTTGGGGAACCGCGGATCACCCATGCGCAGACCGAGCTTGGCGCAGGGTGTGCGGGGCTGGCACACCTCGAAGATCGCTGACCCCACGGCCCAGCGCTCCCCGACGACCGCATTGGTGACGTCCACGCCGGCCAGGGTGAGGTTCTCGCCCATGGTCCCCGGCTCGAGCGAGCGCCCCAGCTCGGCGGCCCACCACTGGTTGTCCTCGAGGGCGTAGGCGTACACCGCCTTGTCGGGCCCTCCGTGGTACCTGTGGTCTGCCTGCTCGTCTCCCTCCAGGTTGGTGCCAATGGCTCGGACCCGCCCGGAGACCGGCGCCTTCCATATTGCCGTGGTCACCGTGCGCCGCTCGGCTGTGACCTCCCGAGGCAGGCCCACGTTGACGGTGACGACTCGGCCCAGAGGGCCGCTCGGCTCGCCCATGGACGGACCGTAACCCAGTCGCCCCCCCGTCTTGCCCGACTTGCCCGCACCAGCCGCGCCGTGGCAGACCATCGGCCGTGCCGCTGCTGCCCTTCCTGCTGCCCGAGTCGCCCGTCACCTCGCTGGAGCAGTACCTGGAGCTGGGCGGAGGGGAGGGCGTGGCCAAGGCGCGCCGCCTGGGGCCCGAGGCCGTCATCGACGAGATCACCCGGTCCGGCCTGCGGGGGCGCGGCGGGGGCGGGTTCCCCACCGGCGTCAAGTGGGCATCGACGCGCTCGGTCCCGGGCCGCCACTACGTCGTGTGCAACGCCGCCGAGGGGGAGCCGGCAACGTTCAAGGACCGCGCCTTGATGCGGGCCAACCCGTACCAGTGCGTCGAGGGACTGGCCATAGCCGCCCTGTGCATGGACGCACCCGACGCCTACCTGGGGACCAAGGCCAAGTTCGAGGTCGAGCGACTGTCCCTGGAGGCGGCCATCCAGGAGATGGACGCAGCCGGCCTCCTGGAGGGCCTGACCATGGTCATCGCCGCCGGGCCCGACGAGTACCTCTTCGGCGAGGAGAAGGCCCTGCTCGAGGTCATAGAGGGCCATGACCCCATGCCCAGGCTGATGCCTCCGTTCCAGCACGGACTGTTCGCCACCGGACCGCAGCTGGGTTGGGAGGCGCACGCTCCGGAGCCGGGCCACGCGCCGTCGCCCGAGGCCAACCCCACCTTGGTCAACAACTTGGAGACGCTGGCCAATGTGGCCCACATCCTGTCCCGGGGAGCCGACTGGTTCCGGCGCATGGGCACGGCCGAGTCCCCCGGCACCATCGTGTGCACGGTGGTGGGCGACGTGGCGCGGGCCGGCGTCCACGAGATGGAGATGGGCTCGCCGCTGTCTGAGCTCCTGGAGGCGGCGGGCGGGCCACCGCAAGGACGGCAATTCAAGGCCGCCTTCTCGGGGGTGGCCAACGCCGTCATCCACGCCTCGGACTTCGACACGCCACTGTCGTACGAGGCCATGAGCGCCATAGGCAGCGGGCTTGGGGCGGGAGGCTTCGCCCTCTACGACGACTCCGCGTGCATGGTGGCGGTGGCGCGCGAGTACTCGCGCTTCCTCTCCGTCGAGTCGTGCGGGCAGTGCCCCCCGTGCAAGCAGGGGTCGATGGACATCACCGCCATCCTGGCGGGGATCGAGGCCGGAACCGGCAGCGAGACCGACGTGGAGGCCCTTGGCCGCCGGCTGCAGACCGTGACCGACGCCAACCGCTGCTATCTCGGCACAGAAGAGCAACTCGTGGTGTCCAGCGTCCTGCAGACCTTTCCGGAGGAGGTCGCCACCCACCTCGAAGGTTGGTGCGAGTTCCCGCCCCGCCACGTCCCGATCCCCAAGCTCGACGACATCGTCGACGGCACAGCCGTCTACGACGAGCGTCACGCCCGGAAACGTCCCGACTGGACCTACGCAGAGCCCTGAGGGGCGGGGACTACCCTGGCGGGGGCAATGGAGCGGCGCTGAAGACGTCCGACGGCGAGGGGTTCCCGAGCCAGGACACCCTGAGCGGAGAGCCCGACATCCGGGCACTGACCGCATTGGCCCGCAGCCTCTCCGCCTCAGCCCGCACCGCCGGGGTCACGGCCGTGGCCAGTGGCCGATGGCTCGCCGAGTGGCTGGTGGACAACGCCCCCCGGATACCCGTCCGGGACAGGGCCACCCTGGAGGCTCAGTACGCCAGGCAGGGGCCCGAGCTCGTCGACGAGGTCATTCGTGCCGCCAGCCGGTCGTCGGCGGCCGTGGGCGCCTCGGTCGGCGTGCTGGTGGGGGCCAAGGAGCTCGCCCCCCCGGCCTGGGTCACCATTCCCATGGAGCTGCTGTCGGAGACGATGGCGGTGGCGGTCATCGAGCTCAAGCTGGTGGCCGAGCTGCACGGGATCTTCGAACGCCCCATGCCCACGGCACCCGCCCAGCGCAACCTGGCCCTGGTGATGGCCTGGGCCGAGCGTCGGGGGGTGAGCCCCGCCACCCTGGCGCGGCGCGGCGGGATGGCGGACGCCCTCGGTCGCAGGGCCCGCGCCGAGGCCATCCGGGTCGTTCGACGCCGGCTGGCCGGGCGCCTCGGGAGGAACATGTCCAGTTTGGCCCCCCTCCTGGCCGGCGCCCTGGCCGGAGCGGAGGTCAACCGCCGAGCCACTCGGTCGCTCGGCCACGCCCTCGCCCGTGACCTGGCAGACCAGGGCGGACCCGGCCCGGACGGGCGGTCGGCGCAGCCCTGGGAATAGCCTCCCCCCGGAGTAGTCCCGGCCGGAGGTGCCAGATGAGCGTTGGAGCGCGCAGATGAACGTAGGCGTCCTCGGGGGTACCGGCCCGGCGGGGAAGGGGCTGTCCGCCCGCCTCGCATCCGTCGGCGTGGAAGTCGTCCTCGGCTCCCGCTCGCAGGAGCGGGCTGACCAGGCGTGCAGCTCCATACGCGAGCGCTGGCCGGACCGCACGCTGCCCGTGGTGGGCGGCGACAACGCCGCCGCCGCCGAGGCCGACGTGGTCGTACTGGCTACCCCCTGGG
>JALYGF010000078.1 GCA_030777325.1 Actinomycetota bacterium
GCGAGCACTTCGAGATGCGCATCCACAAGCGCCTGATCGACATCGTGGAGCACAGCCCGAAGACGGTGGACTCCCTGCAGCGCCTCGACCTCCCCGCCGGCGTGGACATCGAGATCAAGATCCAGTAGTTCCGCTCGCAACCAGGGGTTGCTCGCCGTCGGGTGGCTGACCTTCGCCAAGCTGAGCGGCCCGGATGGCGGAACGGGGCCTGGCCGATGACCGGCGCAGTCCTGGACACCGGCGACATCGGTCATGCACGGCCCGGCGCCGGCTCGTGTCGATCCTGTTAACATCACACGTTCCTCAACCGACGTCCGCGGGCGCCCACACCGGGGACCCCGTGGCACAACCGAGAAGACGCTCCGCCGGGCCTGCCCGTGCGGAGCGTTCGTGTGAGTACGAGCTGAGAACGAGAACTGAATGGCGAGCAAAGCGATCGTCGGCGAGAAGGTCGGCATGACACAGGTCTGGAGCGATGGCGACCGCGCCATCCCCGTGACCGTGCTCAAGGTGCCGCCCGTCCGCGTCGTGCAGGTGAAGACGCCTGAAAGAGATGGCTACGCCGCGCTCCAGGTCACGTTCGGCACCGTGAAGCCGGCACGCCTCAACAAGCCCGCAGTCGGGCACTTCGAGAAGGCGGGGGTCGACCCCGGCCGCAAGCTGGTGGAGCTACGCCTCGACGACGCCGACGGCTACGAGATCGGCCAGGAGCTGAAGGTGGACCAGCTCGCTGCCGGCGAGAAGATCGACGTCACCGCGGTGAGCAAGGGCAAGGGCTTCGCCGGGGCCATGAAGCGGCACAACTTCTCCGGCCAGGGCGCCTCCCACGGCAACCACAAGAAGCACCGGTCACCGGGCGCCATAGGAGCCTGCGCCACGCCGGCCCGAGTGTTCCCGGGCACGAGGATGGCCGGCCAGCTCGGTTCGCAGCGGGTCACCACTTTGAACCTCGAGGTCGTGCAGGCCGACGCCGAGCGAGACCTGCTGCTGGTCAAGGGTGCCGTCCCCGGTCCTCGTGGCGGGCTGGTGCTGATCCGCGACGCCGTGAAGGGCGGGAAGTGACGATGGCGACGGTCGACGTTCGCCGGGTCGACGGCTCCACCGCTCGTTCGATGGAGCTCGACGACGCGGTGTTCGCCATCACGCCCAACACCGCGGTGATGCACCAGGTCGTGACGGCACAGCTGGCCGCGGCCCGCGCCGGCACGCAGTCCACCCTGACCCGGGCCGAGGTTAGGGGCGGGGGCGCCAAGCCATGGCGCCAGAAGGGCACCGGGCGGTCCCGGCAGGGGTCGTCGCGCTCGCCGCAGTGGACTGGTGGTGGGGTGGCCCTCGGGCCCAAGCCGCGCAGCTACCGCCAGAAGACGCCAAAGAAGATGGTCCAGCTCGCTCTGCGTTCGGCACTGTCCGATCGAGCCGCGACCGGCCGGGTGGCCGTGGTCGAGGGCTGGGCCTTCGAGGCGCCGAAGACGAGGGATGCCGTCGCCGCCCTCGCCGCCCTGGGGGTCGACGGGCAGGTGCTCGTGGTGGTGGACCACGAGGACGAGGTGATCTCCAAGTCCTTCCGAAACCTCCCGGAGGTCCAGGTCCTCTTGGCCAGCGAGCTCAACGCCTACGACATCCTGGTCAGCGACTGGGTCGTCTTCACCCCCTCCACCCTTCCCATCTCAACGAGCAGAGCGTCGGGCGTTGATGAGGATGAGAACGGGGAAGAGGGGCCGGTGGTGTCGGCGGGGGAGGGTCAAGCTCCGGAGGAGCCGACACCACCGGCCGCTCCCAACGGTAAAGACGAAGGCGAAGACCAATGAAGGACCCGAGAGACGTGATCATCAAGCCCGTCGTGTCCGAGAAGTCCTACGGTCTGCTCGACGAGGGCGTCTACACCTTCGTCGTCCACCCCTCGGCCAACAAGACCGAGATCCGCCAGGCCGTGGAGTCGATTTTCGACGTGCGGGTGGTCAACGTGAACACGCTCAACCGAAAGGGCAAGCTCAAGCGCAACCGGCGCCAGCCCACCTTCGGCAAGCGACCCGACACCAAGCGGGCGGTCGTCACCCTCGCGGGTGACGACCGTATCGACCTGTTCGAGAGCTGATCGAGGACGACGATGGCACTACGCAAACGCAAGCCCACCAGCGCCGGACGGCGGTTCCAGACGGTCTCCGACTTCTCGGAGGTCACGACGGACCGCCCGGAGAAGGCGCTGCTCCAGTCGAAGCCAAGGACCGGTGGGAGGAACTCCTACGGGCGAAAGACGGCGCGCCACCGGGGAGGGGGGCACAAGCAGCAGTACCGGGTCGTCGACTTCAAGCGCACCAAGGACGGGATTCCGGCCAAGGTGGCCACCATCGAGTACGACCCGAACCGCAACGCCCGCATTGCCCTGCTGCACTACGTCGACGGTGAGAAGCGCTACATCCTGGCGCCGGCCCGGGTGGGGGTGGGGGCGGTGCTGCAGAGTGGCCAAGGGTCGGAGATCCGCCCGGGGAACGCGCTCCCGCTGCGGTACATACCGGTCGGCACCACGGTGCACAACGTGGAGCTCAAGCCCGGCGGGGGCGGCAAGCTGGCCCGCGGGGCCGGCATGAGCGTGCAGCTCGTGGCCAAGGAAGGCGCCTTCGCAACCCTGCGCCTGCCGTCGACCGAGATGCGCCGCGTGCCCATCGACTGTCGGGGCACGGTGGGTGAGGTGGGCAACGCCGAGGTGGACCAGGTGAAGCTGGGCAAGGCGGGACGCAACCGATGGAAGGGCGTCCGTCCCCAGACCCGCGGCGTGGCCATGAACCCGGTCGACCACCCCCTCGGTGGCGGCGAGGGCAAGTCCTCGGGTGGCCGGCACCCGGTGTCGCCATGGGGCAAGCCCGAGGGCCGGACGCGCGACCGCACCAAGGAATCCGAGAAGCTGATCGTTCGGCGCCGCCGCACCCGGGGGTCGCGTCGATGAGCCGGACGGGGAGATGGGTGTGAAATGCCGCGCAGCCTGAAGAAGGGACCGTTCGTCGACGACCACCTGCTCAAGAAGGTGGACGAGCTCAACGCGTCCAACCAGAAGCGGGTGGTGAAGACGTGGTCCCGGCGATCGACGATCATCCCGGACATGGTGGGCCACACCATTGCCGTGCACGACGGCCGCAAGCACGTGCCCGTGTACATCACCGAGTCCATGGTGGGCCACAAGCTCGGCGAGTTCGCCCCCACCCGTACGTTCCGCTACCACGCCGGCCAGGAGCGGGCCGGAAGGCGATAGGGACATGACGGCGACGAAGACCAACGAGCGCGAGGGCACTCGAGCGGTGCTTCGTCATTCGCGCGTGTCGCCCTACAAGGTTCGCCCCGTGCTGGACCTCATCCGAGGCAAGGATGTGCAGCGGGCCCGGGAGGCTCTGCAGTTCTCCGAGCGGGACGTGGCCCAGCTGGTCGACAAGCTCCTGAGGTCGGCGGTGGCGAACGCCGAGAACAACGACGGGCTCGACCCCGAGGGTCTGTACGTCTCGGCTTGCTACGCGGACGAGGGCCCGACCATGAAGCGGTGGCGTCCGCGCGCTCGGGGGCGGGCCACCCGTATCCGAAAGCGCACCTGCCATGTGACGGTGATCGTGAGCCGCCTGCCCGACGAGCAGCTGGCCCGTATCGAGGCTCGTCAGGCCGGCGACGCCTCCCGGCGAGCCCGACGGGTGGCCGGCGGTCGCCAGGGCCGCCGAGCCGCACGCCAGGAACAGGAACAGGAGCAGTCAAGCCCGGCCGGCGCCGAGGCGGCATCGGCTCCAGACGAGCAAGAGCAGGGTCCGAGCAACGCTGACGAAAGGGGTGAACCGCCGCCACCGCAGGAGAACAGCGAGCGCGGCGGCGACGAGTGATGGGTCAAGGCGACAGTTAATGGGTCAAAAGGTCAATCCCTACGGGTTCCGCCTCGGCGTGACCACCGACTGGAAATCTCGCTGGTTCAACGACCGCGGCTACCAGGACCAGGTGGTGGAGGACTGGAAGATTCGCGACTACCTCATGGGTCAGCTCGAGCGGGCCGCCGTCAGCCGCATCGAGGTCGAGCGCACGCGGGACCGTCTCCGCATCGACCTGCACACGGCTCGTCCGGGCATCGTCATCGGGCGCCGGGGCGCCGAGGCAGACCGGCTGCGCACCGAGCTGGCCAAGATGACGGGCAACGCCAAGGTGCAGCTGAACATCCAGGAGATCAAGCAGCCCGAGCTCGACGCAGCTCTGATCGCCCAGGGCATCGCCGACCAGCTGGCCGGCCGGGTGAGCTTTCGCCGGGCCATGAAGCGTGCGGTGCAGACGGTGCAGAAGGCCGGCGCCCAGGGCATTCGCGTTCAGTGCGCCGGCCGGTTGGGCGGTTCGGAGATGTCCCGCAAGGAGTCCTATCGCGAGGGACGGGTGCCGCTGCACACGCTCCGAGCCGACATCGACTACGGCCTGCGGGAGGCGCGTACCTCCGTCGGACGCATTGGCGTCAAGGTCTGGATCTACAAGGGCGACATCCTCCCCTACAAGCTCTCCAGCGAGGACAAGATCAGCCGTGAGGCCGCCATGGCGGTGGGAGAAACGTCGGGACAGGGTCGTCCCCGGCGGATCATCTCCGCCGGAGGGGGCCGGCGCCGACCCGAGCAGGGGGAGCCGGGCACGGTTCAACCCGACGAGGCAGCGGCGCCCGCCGAGGAGGAGACCGCAGTCGAGGTGACGACCGATGCGGAGACGGCTCAGGGAGACGCCGGCGAGCCGGCCGAGAGCAAGCCTCTGATCAAGGAGGTCGACCCCGACATCGAGCGACTTCTCGCCGAGGAGGAGGAGATCGAGCGCCGCACCCGCGAGCATCACGAGGCTCCCCACTTCAGGGACTACTGATGGCCGTCTTGGCGCCCGCCGAGGCGGGTCCTGTCCCTCAGGGTCCCTCCCAGCGGCCTTCCCCAGCTCCGCTGGGGCCCCACCGCTGGGGCCCTCCCTACGGGCCACCCGCCTCGGCTCCTTACTGGTGCGGAAGCCGCGCGCGCTCGTGGGGGCGGCGTCGTGGGGGTGGGTTTGCATGCTGATGCCCAAGAAGGTGAAGCATCGCAAGCAGCAGCGAGGGCGCGTCTCCGGAACGGCCAAGGGAGGCACAGCGGTGAGCTTCGGCGACTACGGCATCCTGGCCCTCGAAGGGGGCTGGATCACCGCCAGGCAGATCGAGGCAGCCCGTATCGCCATGACCCGCCACGTGCGCCGCGGCGGCAAGGTCTGGATCCGGGTCTTTCCCGACAAGCCGGTCACCGAGAAGCCGGCAGAGACCCGGATGGGTTCGGGCAAGGGCAGTCCCGAGCACTGGGTGGCAGTGGTGAAGCCGGGACGCGTGATGTTCGAGCTGGCCGGCGTCGACGAGGACCTGGCCAAGGCGGCCATGGAGAAGGCCATCCAGAAGCTGCCGATCAAGGCCAAGTTCGTCGTGCGCCGCCAGCAGGAAGGAGTGGAGGTCTGATGGCCAGCCGAAGGGCGGAGGAGCTCCGTTCCCTCGATGTCGGCGAGCTCGAGAGCCGCTTGGCCGAGGCCAAGCAGGAGCTGTTCAACCTGCGCTTCCAGATCGTCACCGGCCAGCTGGACAACAACGCCCGCATCGGCCAGGTCAAGAAGGACGTGGCCCGGATGAACACCCTCCTACGGGAGAGGGAGATCGCCGAGGCGGAGAGCCTGGAGGGGGCAAGTGATGTCTGAGGTTCAGAGCGGGTCGGAGACGGGCACCGGAGCCGTGCCCCGCCCGAACCCCCGGAAGGTCCGCGAGGGAACCGTTGCGTCGACTGCCATGGACAAGACCGTCGTGGTCAGCGTCATCGAGCGGGTCCGCCATCCCCGCTACGCCAAGACCATGCAGCGCACCAAGCGGCTCCTCGCCCACGATGCGCAGAACGACCTGAGGGTTGGCGACCGCGTGCGGGTGCAGGAGACGCGCCCCCTGTCCAAGCGCAAGCGCTGGCGGGTCGTCGAGGTCCTGGAGCGCGCCCGGTGATCCAGCAGGAGTCACGGCTGCGGGTGGCCGACAACTCGGGGGCCAAGGAAGTGCTCTGCATCAAGGTCCTCGGTGGCTCGAGGCGCCGCTACGCGTCCATAGGCGACATCTTCGTCGCCAGCGTCAAGGACGCCATCCCCGGTGCGGCCGTCAAGAAGGGTGACGTGGTGCGCTGCGTGGTGGTCCGCACCAAGAAGGAGAAGCGGCGATCGGACGGCAGCTACATCCGTTTCGACGAGAACGCCGCCGTGCTCATCAACGACCAACAACAACCGAGGGGAACCCGCATCTTCGGCCCTGTGGGCCGGGAGCTGCGGGACAAGCGCTTCATGCGCATCATCTCCCTCGCCCCCGAAGTGCTGTGAGGTGCCCCCATGAAGCTGCGTAAGGGAGACCGGGTCCGCGTTCTGAGCGGGAAGGATCGGGGCAAGGAGGGCGAGGTCAGCCGCGCCCTGCCCGAGAGGAACAAGGTGATCGTCGACGGGGTGAACGTGGCCAAGCGCCACCAGCGCTCGACCAAGGAGACCATGCAGGGCGGCATCATCGACAAGGACATGCCACTTCCCGCTTCGTCCGTGGCCATTCTTTGCCCTACCGACGGGCCCACCCGAATCGGCTATCGCCTCGAGGAGAGCTCGAGCGGCGGCCGGGTCAAGGTGCGAATCTGCCGTAAGTGCGGAGGTGATCTGTGATGCCGGCTGTAGCCACCACCTCTCGGCCACGCCTGAAGCAGCGCTACGACGACGAGGTGCGCGCTCAGCTCAAGGATCAGCTGGGCCTGTCCAACATTATGGAGGTGCCTCGCTTCGAGAAGATCGTGCTGAACATGGGCGTCGGCCTGGCCGCTCAGCAGTCGTCGCTCCTGGAGGGTGCGGTTCGTGACCTGACGGCGATCTCCGGCCAGAAGCCGCTGGTCACCCGGGCCAAGAAGTCGATCGCCGGATTCAAGCTCCGGGAGGGGAACGCCATCGGCGCCAAGGTCACCCTGCGGGGTGACCGGATGTGGGAGTTCTTGGACCGCCTCATCGCCCTGGCCATCCCCCGGGTACGAGACTTCCGCGGCCTCCCGTCGAACTCGTTCGACGGGCGTGGCAATTACACCTTCGGGGTCGTTGAGCAACTCATCTTCCCCGAGATCGACTACGACCGGGTGGACACGGTGCGGGGCCTCGACGTCACCATCGTGACCACTGCTCGCACCGACGCCGAGGGCAAGGCCCTCATCCAGGCGTTCGGGTTCCCGTTCAAGCGTGAAGGTGAGAACTGACATGGCCAAGAAGGCGCTCATACAGAAGCAGCAGCAGAAGCCCAAGTTCAAGGTGCGCGGCTACACGCGCTGCCGGCGGTGCGGACGACCCAAGGCGGTCTTTCGCAAGTTCGGGCTATGCCGGATCTGTCTGCGCGAGCTGGCGCACGCCGGTGAGCTTCCTGGTGTCGTCAAGGCGAGCTGGTAGGGGAGGGCGCCCATGACCATGACCGACCCCATCGCCGACATGCTCAGCCGGATCCGCAACGCCAACACGGCGATGCACGACACCGTGCGCATGCCCTCGTCCAAGCTGAAGGAGTCCCTCGCCATCGTCCTGGAGAGGGAGGGCTACATCGACGGCTTCAGCGTCGGCGAGAACGACGACCGCCCCGGGAAGGCCCTCGAGATCCGGATGAAGTACTCGCCCGACCGCGAGAGGACCATCTCCGGCCTTCGCCGCATATCCAAGCCGGGTTTGCGCGTCTACACCAAGGCCGACCGGCTGCCCAGGGTGCTCGGCGGGCTGGGAGTGGCGGTGCTGTCCACCAGCCAAGGGCTGATGAGCGATCGTGAGGCCCGCCAGCGGCGAGTGGGTGGTGAGGTGCTGTGCTACGTGTGGTAACCGGCCAGAGCCGTCGTCGAAAGGTCTGAGATGTCGAGAATCGGACGATCTCCAATCCCGGTGCCCGAAGGCGTCGAGGTGTCCGTGGCGCGCCGGCGCGTCACCGTGAAGGGCCCGAACGGCACGCTAGAGCGCGCCATTCCGGACGAGATCGACGTCCGCCGGGAGGACACCGAGGTCCTGGTCGAGCGGGCAGGAGACGACCGGCGCAACCGTGCCCTGCACGGCCTCACCCGTGCCCTGGTCAACAACATGGTGGTCGGAGTCACGGCCGGGTTCTCCAAGGAGCTGGAGATCGTCGGCGTCGGCTACCGAGTAACGTCGCACACCCCGCAGCGCCTGGAGCTGGCACTGGGCTTCAGCCACGGCGTGGCCGTCGACGCCCCGGACGGGATCAGCTTCGAGGTGCCGGCACCCACCCGCATCCTCGTCAAAGGCGTGGACAAGGAGCTGGTGGGCCAGGTGGCGGCGAATATCCGAAATATCCGCAAGCCCGAGCCCTACAAGGGCAAGGGCGTCCGCTATGCCGGCGAGCACGTCCAGCGCAAGGCCGGGAAGGCAGGCAAGTAATGACTCGCCAGCGCGAGGCGCAGCTACGCATCAGACGTCATCGTCGAGTGCGCAAGAAGGTCACCGGAACGGCTGAACGGCCGCGCTTGGCCGTGTTCCGCTCCAACCGGCACGTGGTGGCCCAGGTCATCGACGACGAGAGGGGGCGAACCCTGGCTGCGGCGTCGTCGGTGGAGAAGGAGCTGCGGTCGGCCAACGCCGGGAACACCGGCAACAAGACGGGTGCCACCGCAGTGGGGCGCCTCATTGCCGAGCGGGCCAAGGCTGGCGGCGTGTCGCGGGTGGTGTTCGACCGCGGCGGCTTCCGCTATCACGGGCGAGTGGCCGCCCTGGCCGATGCCGCTCGCGAAGCCGGGCTCGAGTTCTAGAGACATTGAGAGGAATGCATGGCTGAAGGTCAGTTCGAGGAACGAGCCATTGGCAGGCCCAACCGGGTGGCCAAGGTGGTCAAGGGTGGGAGGCGATTCTCCTTTGCCGCCCTCATGGTCGTCGGGGACGGTCAGGGCAAGGTCGGCCTTGGCTACGGCAAGGCCAAGGAGGTGGCTCTGGCCATGCAGAAGGCGGGCGAGGACGCCCGCAAGAACGTGTTCGGCGTGCCTTTGGCCGGCTCCACCATCACCCATCCCATCATGGGTGTGGCCGGTGCCGGCCGTGTGCTGCTGAAGCCTGCCGCACCGGGTACCGGTGTCATCGCCGGCGGAGCGGCCCGTATCATCCTCGAGGCGGCGGGCATCCACGACGTGCTCGCCAAGTCACTCGGGTCCTCCAACGCCATCAACGTCGCTCATGCCACCATCGCCGGTCTGAAGGCGCTGAAGTCCCCCGATGACGTCGCACGCCTCCGGGGCAAGAGCCCGGAGGAGGTCACCCCCAAGGGAGTCCTGGCCGCGTACAGGGAGACCAAGCGGGGTCCCCACGTCCCCGAGGTGGTTGTCTAGAGATGCCTGAGATGTTGCGCGTCACTCAGACGAAGTCGGCCATCGGGACCAAGCCGAAGCACCGTGGCACGCTGCGGGCGTTGGGCCTCGGCCGCATCGGCAAGGCGAACATCCTGCCGGACCGTGCCGAGATCCGCGGCATGATCGCCCGCGTCCCCCACCTGGTGGCCGTGGAAGCGGTGACGGAGTCATGAAGCTGCACGACCTGCGTCCCGCTCCCGGCTCCACCAAGCGCCGCAAGCGGGTGGGGCGCGGAACCGCCGGCCGTGGAGGAAAGACGGCCGGAAGGGGCACGAAGGGGCAGGGCGCCCGCAACAACGTGAAGCCCGGCTTTGAGGGCGGCCAGCTGCCGCTCACGCAGCGGGTCCCCAAGCTGGGCGGGTTCAAGAACCCCTTCCGGGTCGAGTACACGGTGGTGAACCTCGACGCCTTGGAGGAGTTCGACGGGGACGACGTCAACCCGGAGTCTCTGCGGTCCAGGGGCCTGGTGCACAAGCATGGCCTGGTGAAGGTCCTCGGGCGCGGCCAGCTCAACCGAGCCTTGCGCGTCCAGGCCCATGCCTTCTCGCGCTCGGCCGAGGCGGCGATCACCGCGGCGGGCGGTAGCGTGGAGGTCATCCCGTCCCCGCCCGGACGGCCGGCAGCCAAGGGCAACGCCCTCACTAACCGCTAGAGCCGTCACCCGCAGGAGCAGCCGTGCTCGCCAGCTTCAAGAACATGTTCAAGATTCCGGACCTCCGGAACAAGATCGTGTTCACGCTGCTGGTGATCATCCTCTACCGGGTGGGATCACACGTGCCGGTACCCGGCATCGACTTCGACGCCGTGCAACGCCTGGAGGAGACGGCCAAGGCCGGCGGCGTGCTCGGCTTCTTGAACCTCTTCTCGGGCGGGGCCCTCACCCGCTTCGCGGTGTTCGGCCTCGGCATCATGCCCTACATCACCAGCTCGATCATCGTGCAGCTCCTGGGCGTTGTGATTCCCAAGCTCGAGCAGTGGCGGAACGAGGGCGCGGTCGGCCAGCGCAAGATCACCCAGGCCACGCGGTACCTCACCGTGGCCCTGGCCATCATGCAGTCGACCGGTCTGGCGTTCGCCTTCCACAACGGCGCGCCCGGGCTGGGCGTGGGTGATGACGTCGACCTCATCCCCAACTTCACCGTGCCCCGGGTGTTGCTGGTGGTGCTGTCCATGACGGCGGGGACGGCGTTCGTCATGTGGCTGGGGGAGCTGATCACCCAGCGGGGCATCGGCCAGGGCATGTCGATCCTGATCTTCGCCAGCGTCGTGTCCGGTCTCCCGGCCGGAGGTGCATCGGTCAGGGCCGAGGGAGGCGACGTGAAGTTCGCCATCATCCTCGTTGTGACCCTGCTGCTCATCGCCGCGGTCGTCTTCGTCGAGCAGGGCCAGCGGCGGATCCCGGTGCAGTTCGCCAAGCGGGTGGTCGGGCGGCGCATGTACGGCGGGCAGAGCACCTACATCCCGCTCAAGGTGAACCAGTCCGGGGTCATCCCCATCATCTTCGCCAGCTCGGTGCTGTACTTCCCAGTGCTGCTCTCCAACGTGGTCCCCTGGGACGGCGTGCGCAGCTTCATCGACAAGAACCTGGCCCAGCCCACGAGCGTCTACTACGTGGTGCTGTACGGGATATTCATCGTCCTCTTCGCCTACTTCTACACCGCCATTGCCTTCGACCCCCGTCAGCAGGCCGACCTCATTCGCAAGCAGGGCGGCTACATACCGGGCATCCGTCCCGGAGAGCGGACCGAACGCCACCTGGCCTCCATCCTCAACCGCATCACGCTGCCGGGCTCGCTGTTCCTGGCCTTCATCGCCCTGCTCCCGTCGATATTCCTGGCCGCCTGGGACGTCAACAACTATCCCTTCGCCGGCGCCACGCTGCTGATCGCCGTCGGAGTGGCTCTGGAGACCATGAAGCAGATCGACAGCCAGCTCATGATGCGCAACTACGAGGGCTTCCTGAAGTAATGCAGACCGTCGGAGCAGGTCAGCATTAAGTGTCCGAAGCTCAAGGTCCGAGGCTGCTCATCTTCGGCAAACAGGGTGCTGGGAAGGGCACGCAGTGCGTGCGCCTGTGCCGTCACTACCGGGTGCCCCACATCTCCACCGGTGACATGTTCCGCGCTGCGGTCCAGTCCGGATCTCGGCTCGGGGAACGCTTGGACAGCTACATGCACGCCGGCGAGCTGATCCCCGACGACCTGGTGATCGGGGTCGTCAGCGAGCGCCTGAGCGAGGAGGACGCTGCCCGAGGCTTCGTCCTCGACGGGTTTCCCCGTACCACCGCCCAGGCGGAGAAGCTCTCCGAGCTGCTGGCGCCGGGCGACGTTGACCTGGTGCTGTCGCTCGAGGTCCCCACCGAGGTGTCCCTCAGGCGCCTGGCCGGGCGACGCGTGTGCCGGGACTGCGGCACCAACTACAGCGTGCACAGCCCGCCCGAGCAGGGCTGGGAATGTGACCACTGTGGCGGGAAGGTCGTGCTGCGAAGGGACGACACCGAGCACGCCATCGCCCGGCGCCTCAAGCTCTACGAGGAGCAGACCGAGCCTCTGGTGAGCTGGTACCAGGAGCAGGAGAAGCTGGTTGCCATCGACGGGATCGGGCCACTCGACACCGTGACCGACCGCCTGATCCGCGCCATCGACCGCAGGTGGCCCACCGACCAGGTGAGGTCAGCGTCGTGAGGCGTACCAAGGACGAGATCTCCAAGATGCGCCGTGCCGGCCGGGTCGTGGCCGAGATGCACGAGCGCACCCGCTCGGCGGCCCGTCCCGGCGTCACCACCGCCGACCTCGACCGGGTGGCGCGCGAGGTGCTGGAGCGGCGCGGCGCCCGGTCGAACTTCTTGAACTACCACGGCTTTCCCGGCGTGATCTGCACGTCGCCCAACGACATGATCGTCCACGGCATCCCGGGGCCGTACCGGCTCGAGGAGGGGGACATCATCTCCATCGACTGCGGCGCCATCATCGAGGGCTACCACGGTGACGCCGCCTTCACCATGCCGGTGGGCGATGTGGACCCCGAGGCGCTGCGGCTCATCGAGGTCACCGAGGAGAGTCTGCGCAAGGGCATAGAGCAGATGGTCGAGGGCAACCGCCTCTCCGACATCGGCCACGCCGTGCAGACCGTGGCCGAGGCCGCCGGCCACTCGGTGGTGCGTGAGTACGTCGGCCACGGCATCGGTACGGCCATGCACGAGGAGCCTCAGGTCCCCAACTACGGCGAGCCCGGGAAGGGGCCGAAGCTGCGGGTGGGCATGGTCTTCGCCGTCGAGCCGATGGTGAACATGGGGGGTCCCGGCACTCGCCTGCTCGACGACGGCTGGGCCGTGGTGACCGCCGACGGGAGCCTGTCGGCGCACGCCGAGCACTCCATCGCCATCACCGACAACGGCCCCGAGGTGCTGACCGTCCCCGGGGACTGATCCGTAGCCGGTGCAATGGCACTTGCCTCAGTGCGAGGCCGAGGTGTCTTGGATGAGGACAACGGGATGCATGGGAGTTTCCCGGAAGGGCGTGACGCGATATCCTGTCCGGTCGACCTGGCGCGCCACCGGGCTCCCGCCCCAACGGTGTCATGCCAGTGCGCCGGGCCCAGGCTGCTGAAGCCCGACTGCACCGAAGCTCCATCCGCCGAACTCCCCCCGTAACAAGTGCCCGGAGGTACACCTGCCCAAGCCCAAGGAAGACGCGATCGTGCTCGAAGGCACGGTGCTCGAGCCCCTTCCCAACGCAATGTTCAAGGTGGAGCTCGAGAACGGACACAAGGTCCTGGCTCACAGCTCGGGAAAGATGCGGATGCACCGGATCCGCATCCTGCCCGGGGATCGCGTGCAGGTGGAGATCACACCCTACGACCTCACCCGAGGCCGAATCACCTACAGGTACAAATGATGAAGGTACGACCCAGCGTCAAGACGATGTGTGAGAAGTGCAAGGTGGTACGCCGGCACGGCCGGGTACTGGTCATCTGCTCCAACGCGCGCCACAAGCAGAGGCAGGGGTGAGCGCATGGCTCGCATAGCAGGGGTCGACATTCCCCGAGAGAAGCGGCTGGAGATCGCCCTCACCTACATCTTCGGAGTGGGCCGGTCGAAGGCTCAAGAGGTCTGCCACGCCACGGACGTGAATCGCGACACCAGGGTCCGGGACCTCACTGACGACGAGGTGGTCCGGCTCCGGGGCTGGATCGACGCCAACATGAAGGTGGAGGGTGACCTGCGCCGGGACGTGCAGCAGGACATCAAGCGGAAGATGGAGATCAGCTCCTACCAGGGCGTTCGACACCGCCGGGGTCTTCCCGTCCATGGGCAGCGGACCCACACGAACGCACGCACCCGAAAGGGCCCGAAGCGCACGGTCGCCGGCAAGAAGAAGGTCAGGAAGTAGTGCCCAAGCCCAAGCCAGGTGGGAGGAGGCCCCGCCGCCGCGAGCGTAAGAACGTGGCCTACGGCGTGGCCCACATCAAGAGCTCCTTCAACAACACCATCGTCTCCATCACGGACACCGAGGGGAACGTCATTGCCTGGGCCTCGGCTGGGAACGTGGGGTTCAAGGGATCACGGAAGTCCACCCCGTTCGCCGCTCAGATGGCTGCCGAAGCATGTGCCCGCCGGGCCATGGAGCACGGCATGCGCCGGGTCGACGTGCTGGTGAAGGGCCCCGGCTCGGGGCGGGAGACGGCCATCCGCTCCCTCCAGAGCACCGGCCTGGAGGTGTCCGGCATCAAGGACGTGAGCCCCATCCCGCACAACGGCTGCCGGCCCAAGAAGCGGAGGCGGGTGTAATGGCGCGGTACACGGGGCCGGTCTGCCGGCTGTGCCGGCGGGAGAAGATGAAGCTGTTCCTGAAGGGGCCGAAGTGCGACACCATGAAGTGCCCCATCGAACGCCGGCCCTATCCACCGGGTGAGCACGGTCGTGATCGAATGCGGCAGGGCTCGGAGTACCTGGTGCAGCTCAGGGAGAAGCAGAAGGCGCGCCGCATATACGGCGTGTTGGAGAAGCAGTTCGCCAACCTCTACGAGGAGGCCAACCGCCAGCAGGGGATCACCGGTGAGAACCTCCTGCGCATGCTCGAGCTGCGGCTGGACAACGTGGTGTACCGGGCCTCTTGGGCGTCGAGCCGAAGCCAGGCCCGCCAACTGGTTCGCCACGGGCACGTGCTGGTCAACTCGAAGCGGGTCACCATCCCGAGCTACCGGGTGCGCAAGGGCGACGTGGTGTCGCTCAAGGAGCGCTCACGCGAGCTCATCGTCATCCGTCACAACATGGACACCCTCGACCGCCAGTTGCCGCCCTGGCTGGAGAGCGCGGGCGGCGAAAGCGCCGGTGGCGCATTCGAGGTGGTCGTCCGAGACCTGCCCGAACGGGAGCACATCGACGTTCCCGTCCGGGAACAGCTCATCGTCGAGCTCTACAGCAAGTAGCGAGAGGAACTCATGCTGATCATCCAGCGCCCCACCGTCGAGGCCCTCGACGAGGAAGAGGCCAACAGTCAGCGGTTCGCGGTCGGTCCCTTGGAGCCCGGCTTCGGCCACACCCTGGGCAACTCGCTCCGGCGCGCCCTTCTGTCGTCGATCCCAGGGGCCGCGGTGACCCAGCTGCGCTTCGACGACGCCCTCCACGAGTTCAGCACCCTGCCGGGGGTGAAGGAGGACGTCACCGACCTCATCCTCAACTTCAAGGATCTGGTCCTGCGGCTGGAGGGTGACGAGGCCGCCACCGTACGCCTTGACGTCCACGGCCCGGGGGCAGCCACAGCCGGCGACATACAGCTCACCTCGGAGGTGGAGATCCTCAACCCCGAGCTCCATTTGGCCCAGCTCAACGAGCAGGGCCGCCTGGCCGTCGACATCACCGTGGAGCGGGGCCGTGGCTACGTCTCGGCGGATCGGAACAAGCGATCCTCCACCATCGGCGTGATCCCGGTGGACTCCATCTTCTCCCCCGTCCGCCGGGTCGCCTTCACCGTGGAGCCCACCCGAGTGGAGCAGTCCACCGACTTCGACCGCCTCGTGCTGTCCATTGAGACCGACGGGTCCATCTCCCCCAAGGAGGCCCTGGCCTCGGCCGGAGACACCATGCGCTCGTTGATGGGCCTGGTAGCCGACATGAGCGACGCACCGCAGGGTCTCGAGCTGGGCGACCTGAGCACGGTCAGCAGCGGCTCGCCGGACCTCGACCTGCCCATCGAGGAGCTGGACCTCTCCGAGCGGCCGCGCAACTGCCTGAAGCGGGCCCAGGTGAACACCGTCGGGGAGCTGGTGGAGAAGACCCACGACGACCTCCTGGCGATCACCAACTTCGGGCAGAAGTCGCTCGACGAGGTGCTCCAGAAGCTGGACGAACGCGGCCTCAACCTCCGCGACAACCGGCCGGCGTAGAGCTCGCATCATGCCCGGGAGGCCCAAGAAGGGACATCGCCTCGGCAGCGACGCCGCGCACCAGAAGGCGATGATGGGCAACCTGGTGGCGTCGCTGATCGCCGCCGAGGCCCTGGTCACGACGGAGACCAAGGCCAAAGCCCTGCGGCCGGTCATGGAGAAGGTCATCACCAAGGCGAGGAAGGGCGGCGTGCACCGCCACCGTCAGGTGGTGGCGTTCATCCGGGACAAGGACATGGCCCACAAGCTCTTCGAGGACATCGGGCCTCGCTACGAGGATCGCCCCGGTGGCTACACCCGCATCCTCAAGCTCGGCCCGCGTCATGGGGACAACGCCCCGATGGCCCGCATAGAGCTCGTCTGACGCTCTTCGAGTGACCCTCTTCGAAGAGGGGACGCCCCCCCCTTCGGCCCCGGGCCCCGGCCCGACCCAGCGCATCCGGATGACCGTCGCCTACCACGGCAGCGGCTTTCACGGCTTCGCCGCCAATCCCGGTGTCACCACCGTGGCTGGAAGCCTGGTCGAAGCCATCAGGAAGGTTCTCGGCCATCCGGTGGCGCTCACCTGCGCCGGGCGCACCGACAGCGGCGTGCACGCCTGGGGCCAGGTCGTGCATTTCGAAACCGCAGGGGATATCGACGTGGACCGGCTTCAGCGTTCGCTCAACAAGATGCTCGCCCCCGAGGTGGTGGTGAGGGAGGCCTCGGTCTCGGCGGCGGACTTCGACGCACGCCGCTCGGCCACCGGTCGCCGCTACCGCTACACGGTGCTCAACCGCCCGTTGCCCGATCCCTTTCTGGCCTCCACGGCTTGGCACGTTCCCGAGCCCCTCGACCTGCCGGCAATGCAGCTCGCGTGCGATCCGCTCTTCGGCGAGCACGACTGGTCGTCGTTCTGTCGGAAGCCTCCCGCAGTCGATGCCTCAATGGTGCGCGTGGTTCGAGACGCCCGATGGGTGAAGGTGGGGGAGTCGGTGCTGCGCTTCGACATCGAAGCGTCGGCCTTCTGCCACCAGATGGTGCGCTCGGTTGTGGGGATGCTCGTCGCCATCGGCCAGGGCAAGAGGCGAGCCGGTGACGTCGCCTGGATCATCCGGTCGAGGGACCGTGCGCTCGCCGGCGAGCCTGCCCCTCCCCATGGGCTGTGCCTCTGGGAGGTGCTGTACGAGTGAGGCGACCGCCGTCGATGCCAGGAGGTATGATCGTGGGCCGTTCCAGCGGAGGATCTTGCGTGCGGACGTTCTCTCCAAAACCCGATGACATTGACCGCGCCTGGCACGTGGTGGACGCCGACGGCCTGGTGCTCGGGCGTCTGGCCTCGGAGACGGCTCGCTTGCTGCGCGGCAAGCACAAGCCCACCTTTGCTCCTCACGTGGACACCGGTGACCACGTGATCGTGGTCAACGCCTCCCGGGTGGTCATGACCGCGGGCAAGGCCGAATCGAAGATGGCCTACCGGCACTCCGGATACCCGGGTGGGCTGAAGAGCCGCAGCTATGCCGAGCTGCTGGCCACCAGGCCGGAGGACGTGGTCCGCAGGGCGGTGAAGGGGATGCTTCCGAAGGGCACCCTCGGCCGCCAGATGCTCACCAAGCTCAAGGTCTACGCCGGCCCCGACCATCCTCATGTCGCGCAGGGCCCCACGCCGCTGGAATTGGAGCACGCCCGCGCCAACACCTCCGGGAGGCAGTCGTGACCCCGCCGCTCACCCAGTCCACCGGTCGGCGCAAGGAAGCGGTGGCCCGAGTGCGGATCAGGGCGGGCGCCGGCGTCGTCACGGTCAACCAGCGGCCCATCGAGGCGTACTTCCCGTCAGCCACACAGCGCATGGTGGCAACCGAGCCCCTCCGCCTCACCGACACGGCGGACACCTACGACGTGGATGCCACCATCGACGGTGGAGGCGTGTCCGGGCAGGCCGGCGCCCTTCGCCTGGCCATAGCCCGTGGCCTGGTCGAGCTGGATCCCGAGCAGCGAATGGCGCTCAAGCGGGCCGGGTTGCTCACCCGCGACGCCCGCGAGAAGGAGATCAAGAAGTACGGTCTCAAGAAGGCCCGGAAGGCGCCGCAGTACTCCAAGCGGTAGCAGAGGTTTGACTCTCAAGTTCGGCACCGACGGTGTTCGCGGTGTCGCCAACCAGGAGCTGACCCCCGAGCTGGTAGTTGCCCTCGGACGTGCTGCGGCCGAAGTGCTCGGTGGCACCACCTTCCTGCTCGGCCGTGACACCCGGGTGTCGGGCCCCCTGCTCCAGGCAGCGCTCTCCGCCGGTCTGGCGTCCGAAGGTGTGTCGGTCGTCGACCTGGGGGTGTTGCCGACGCCCGGAGTCGCATTCGCCTCTGCGATGCGAGGGAACCCCGCGGCGGTCATCTCGGCTTCGCACAACCCGTTCCCGGACAACGGCATCAAGCTGTTCGCCGCCGGGGGCCGAAAGCTGCCCGACGACGTGGAGGAGGTGCTCGAGTCGCGACTGACCCAGGTGCTCGGTGGAGTTGGCGGCCTTCCCGGTTCGTCAGCGCCGACGGGCGAGTCGGTGGGCAGGCTCGATACGGATGGCGGTGCACTGGACGAGTACGTCACCCACCTGGTCGGCTCGCTCGAGGGACGGCGGCTCGACCACCTGCGGGTAGTGCTCGACTGCGCCAACGGTGCTGCGTTCGAGGCCGCGCCCCGAGCTTTGGTCGCGCTCGGTGCCGAGGTCGAGGTGATGGGCCATCGCCCCGACGGCACCAACATCAATGACGGTTGCGGGTCCACCTTCCCGATGGCTCTGCAGCGGGCGGTGGTGACCGCCGGGGCCGACGTGGGGCTGGCCCTGGACGGTGACGCCGACAGGGTGCTGGCGGTCGACGGGCAAGGCGGTCTGGTCGATGGTGACCAGCTCCTGGCGCTCTGTGCCCAAGACCTACGAAGTCGGGGTCGGCTTCGAGAAGACACCGTCGTGGTCACGGTGATGACCAACCTCGGTTTCCGCCACGCCATGTCCGCCCAGGGAATCGCCGTGCAGGAGACGGCGGTGGGTGACCGCTATGTGCTCGAGGCGTTGGAGCGGGGGGGTTGGTCACTCGGTGGCGAGCAGTCGGGCCATCTCATCTTCCGGGAGCTGGCCACGACGGGGGACGGCACCCTCACCGGGCTCATGCTGTTGGACCTGCTCCGCCGCCATGGCCGGCCGTTGGCCGAGCTGGCGGCAGAGGCGATGACCCGGCTCCCGCAGGTGCTTCGCAACGTGCGCCTTGCCGTTCGCGACCCGGATGTGGTGGCGCGGCTGCGGCCGGCCATCGAAGCCGCCGAGGCCGAGCTCGACGGTGAGGGCAGGGTGCTGGTTCGTGCCAGCGGCACCGAGCCCCTGGTGCGCGTCATGGTGGAGGCGCCCACCGAGCAGCAGGCCGAGGAGGCCGTGGCCCGACTGGTTGCCGACGTGGAGCGAACGTGCGGGGTGGCGCCGGCCTAGTTACCGGTTCCGCACTGCTTGGAGCTGCTCCACGGGGAAGCCTCGAAGGGCGCCGTCGGTGCTCACGTTCAGGGTTCCGCTGGTGCCGGCCATCTGCCAGCGCACCGTCCACGCCACGGTCACTTGCACGTCGAAGACGCCGCGGTGCGTGTAGACGTGACTGATGTTGCCGTTCGGCCACGGCCCGCCCGGACCTGGATGGGGACCCGTCTTGGCGTCACCCCAGTTCACGTAGTACTCGCCGGCGGCGTTGAGCTGGATGTCGCCCAAGGGTGTTGGCCGCACGTCGCTGACGGTCGTCGGCGAGCGTGGTTCGAGGAAGGCCCGCAACCCGGTGATGACCTTGCCGGGTGCGATGTACGGCTTGGGAGCCGGAAAGGGGAAGGCCTCGACAACGCTGACTGCCACCTCCTGCGGCGTGAGGACTACGGACGGGCAGCGCGGAAGCTGTCGGACGAGCCGGTTCCACTCGCGGTCAATGCTGAACACAGGGATTTCGAACGCAGCCCTGGGGACGCTGGAGGGGCCGGGCCGGTAGCAGAGACCTGTTGTGGGCTCGTTGCCCAGAGCGAGGATGTTGACGTCGTCCGGCACGGCGACCCGGGGGCGAGGCGCCGCCGGGCCACCTCCGGGCCCGTTCGCTTCCGGGTTGGCTCGCTGGCTGCTTCCTGAGCAAACGACTTCGCTGGTGCCGTCGTCCTTGTTCACCACGCCACTAGAAGGGCACTCTAGGCTTTCGGCGGTGCGAGCGGTCGTGACCATGGCGGAAAGGATCAAGACGATTGTCAGCGATGCGGAGATTACGCGGCGCACTGATCCTCCCGGCTTGGCAGCATCCCTCGCTTAAGCACGTCAGCGTTGCTCATCGACCAAGGAGTTGGATTGAGGTTTGTCGGATCCGCTTCAGGCTGCGTCGGGCGAAGTGTGACTGAGGTCACTTCGTCCGACGGACGAGGGGGGGGGCGCCTGAGCTACCTCACTGAAGTCGATCGAAACCTCGGCGAGTATGCAGGTTTGTTGACCATGAAGGACTCTGGTTGCAGTCGTTCGTCGGTTCCCGGGCGGCGTCTTTAGCCGCGAGCGATCGGTCTTCACCAGGCCCTCGAGTTCTTGGACGTACTGGGGGTCGTTGTAAATAGATCGAAGCGCTATGCCTACGTCCGCGTCGACCTGACCAACCGCCACGAACCGTCGAACGGCTTCACCTCGGATTTGGTCCAGAGCCGCGAGGACTCGGTTCACGTATGCCTCGTCGATCACTGCCGGTACTGCGTAGGGGTCGGTAGGTGTAGAGGTTGACGTGGAGGACGGCGGAATGGTCGCCGCCGGTCCGCCGTCGGCCTTGCCGTTGCAGCCAGCGGCGAGCCCCAATGCGGCGACTACGGCGAGACTTCGAGCGATCACGGCCCAATGCATATCATGCCAACTGGTGTTTGACCAGTGGTCCGCCTGCGGCGCGGTTCGCGACCCGGAAGTCGTGTCCCGGCTACGCCTGAACATCCACACTTCGAGAGAGCTCGCTTCCTTTGTGGAGGGCAGGAGAGCTCAGGCGCGCCCGGTGGAGCGTTGGCACGGCCGGGATGTCGGGGGTCGTCGGGGGCGACGAAAGCCCGCTTGCCGCTGCCCTCCACCAGGGCCCACCCTTCATGGGTCTTCATGTGGTGATGGTGGGCGCAGAGCCGATCAACAGATCGAACATCGTGACGTGGCTCTGCGCCCAGTCGAGCCGGTGGTCCACCTCGAGCCGGCCCAGTGACGAGCAACCCTCAGCCGCGTAGCTGGGATGGAGCCATTCCAGAGCGCTTAGCTGGTGGGCCGTCGGACGCCGTCCAAGATGGGCCACTCGGAGCACCTCCTTGCCCTTCGGGCGTGTCAGAGCTCACCTCGATGCTGGCGGGCTCCGAAGGGTCGCCGGTCGTGACAAGAACCAGCTCGGCCACCCGGCGCCCGCTGACCGCACCCGCTCCCCACCCTCCTGAGGACCGGTCCGGGCCGTACCGCCTCACATACACTGTCCTGGCCCATGTGCGGCATCATCGCCATCGTCCGTAGGCCCAGCCTGCGCACCCCTCCGGCCGCTCGGGACGTACTGGCCGGGCTGGACGCGTCGTGCACGGCGCTCGGCGCCGGCCTTCAGACCCTGGACGATGCCGCGGTCGCCTTGGAGCAGGTCGACCAAGCACTGAGTGGACCCCCCGGCGTGCGGGCCCTCCTCGAAGACCCCAGCCTCCCCAAGAATGTGGAGAAGCGGCTCCGGGACATCGAAGGGCACATCGCCGATCTCGAGCGATCCCTGGACTCCGGCGAAGTGGATCTCGGCGTCAGCCAGACAGAAGCGGTGAACGCCGCCCTCGTGCGCATCAAGGACGCTGCCTGGTCGCTCGGTCGAGACCGCCTCCGGGCCCCCCGGGCCGTGGCCGAGTTGGCCCACCCCGACCCGACGGCAGACGACACCGCAGACGACACTGCTGACGCCACCGCACACGACGCGACGGAGATCGGCCAGGCCGCCGTCGAGGCTTACTACTCGCTCCACTCGGCGCTGTCGGCCATTGACCGCCTCGAGGTCCGGGGCCGGGACTCTGCAGGGCTGCACGTGCTGGTCCAGGGACACGGTCTCGATCTCGACTCGAGGGAGAACCGCGCCGCCATCGGTGACCGCTCGGCCGACCCCCTCTTCACCTCCATGGCCGTCCGCAGCCCCAGCGGCCACCTGGCCTTCGTGTACAAGGCCGCTGCCGAGATCGGCGAGCTGGGCGACAACACCCGGCGCCTGCGGGATGCCATAGCCGGAGACTCACTGCTGCGGCGGGCTCTTCATTCGAGTGAAGCCCGGGCGACGGTGCTCGGCCACACCCGCTGGGCCAGCGTCGGCATCATCTCCCAGCCCAACGCCCACCCCTTGAACCATGAGGAGGAAGGACGGTCCGGCGGGCCATACGTGGCCGCAGCCCTCAACGGAGACGTGGACAACCACGCCGAGCTGGCCGCTGCCGAGGACCTCCGCATACCCGCCGGGATCACCACCGACGCCAAGCTGGTCCCAACCCTCGTCTCCCGTCGCATCGCCGGTGGCTTGGCCCCCCTGGACGCTTTCCGCCATGCGGTGGCCACTCTCGACGGCTCGGTGGCCATCGCCGCCAGCGTCGCGTCGGCCCCCGACCAGCTTCTGTTGGCACTGCGGGGCAGCGGCCAGGCCCTCTACGTCGGCCTCGCCGAGGACGCCTTCGTGGTGGCCAGTGAGCCGTACGGCCTGGTGGAGGAGACCTCCCGGTACCTGCGCATGGACGGTGAGGCAGCGCTGGAGGGAGTCCGGGGCCAGGTCGTCACGTTGGACCGCCAGAGGGCGGGCCAGATCGAGGGCATCACCCGCCTCGATTACGAGGGCCGCCCCCTCCCCATCGGGGCCGGGGAGATCCAAACCGTCGAGATCACCTCCCGTGACATCGATCGCGACTACTTCCCGCACTACCTCCTGAAGGAGATCACCGAATCACCTCAGTCGTTCCGGAAGACCCTGCGGGGAAAGATCGACGACTCGGACAGTCAACTCCGGGTACGCCTCGGCGAGGACACGCTCCCCAGCCGCTTGCGCAGCCGCCTGCGCACCAGTGCCATCCGCAGGGTGAAGGTGATCGGCCAGGGCACGGCGGCCATCGCCGGCCAGAGCCTGGCCACCACACTCTCGAGACTCGTGAGTGGGACTCATCTCAGCGTGGCCGCCATTCCCGCCACCGAGCTGTCCGGTTTCGGGTTGGACGACGACATGTCCGACACACTGGTGATCGCCATCAGCCAGTCGGGCACCACGACCGACACGAACCGCACGGTGGACCTGGCGCGGGCCCGAGGGGCCAGCGTGGTGGCGGTGGTCAACCGGCGCAACAGCGACCTGGCCGAGAAGGCGGACGGCGTGCTCTACACCTCCGACGGGCGGGACGTGGAGATGAGCGTGGCGTCGACCAAGGCCTTCTACGCCCAGGTCGCCGCCGGCTTCCTGCTGGCCCTGAGCATCGCCGACGAGATGGGCTCGTGTGACCGGCGCTCGGCCCACGAGTTGCTCTCGGTCCTCCGCCGTCTTCCCGAGGCCATGGAGACGGTGCTGACTCTGCGCCAGGAGATCGGCGTCGCGGCGCAGCGTTACGCGCCGGGACGCCGGCACTGGGCCGTCGTCGGAAACGGGCGGGACCGGATCGCCGCCCAAGAGCTGCGCATCAAGCTCTCCGAGCTCTGCTACAAGTCCATCGCCTGCGACGCCACTGAGGACAAGAAGCACATCGACCTGTCGTCCGAGCCACTGGTGCTGGTTTGTGCCGCCGGTCTGTCTGGGCCCAACGCCGACGACGTGGCCAAGGAGGTGGCCATCTACCGCTCGCACAAGGCGGCCCCCGTTGTGATCACCGCCGACGCCGACCACCGCTTCTCCGCCGCCGTGCACGTGATCCAGGTCCCGAAGGTCGATCAGGCATTTGCCTTCGTGCTGGCGGCCATGGCTGGCCACCTCTTCGCTTACGAGGCGGCGCTGGCCATCGACGCCCAGGCGCTCCCCTTCCGAGCGGCGCGGGCGGCAGTCGAGTCCCTGGTGTCATCGTCCCCCGACGAGGGTGACCCCCTCGAACGCCTGGCGCCGCTGGTCGAGCCTGCGGCCCGGCGCTTCTTCGAGGAGCTGCGCACCGGCTCCTACGACGGCCACCTCGAGCCCAGCACGGCCGTACGGGTGGCGTCGCTTCTCCGCTACGTGGTCGGCCCCGCCCCGCTCGACTCCTACCAGGTGGAGTTCGGCAAGCTGGGAACCCCGGCCGTCGTGGTCGAAGACCTGGCCGAGGCCCTCACCCGCGCCGTGGAGGAGCTCACCCGGCCCGTCGACGCCATCAAGCACCAGGCCAAGACCGTCACCGTCGGCATCTCCCGCTCCGAGGAAGCCCTGTTCCGGGTGCGGTTGGTCGAGGAGGTGCTGAGCGCCGGCGTGGCTCGCGACCGGATCAGCTATCGGGCGCTGCGGACCCTTGCCGCCCTCGACGGCGGTGTGGCCGACGTCACCGGCTTCACGCGCTACCGCATCGAGGGAGGCGTCGACGACGGCGAAGCCACCATCCACGTGGTGGAACGGGGAGGGGTGGCCCGCGACATCCCGTCTCGCACCTCGGAGAACCCCGTCCTCCGAGGTACGAAGCACCGGGCGGCGTACGAGCGGGAGGTCACCGTGGCGCGGGGGCGCAACGACGGACGCACCGTGGTCCTCGTCCCCGAGACCAAGGGCGGCGAGGTCACGGGCATGACCCTGCTGCACGTGCGCTTCCACGACCGGCTGCCGGCGGCGGATGCCCAGGCGGTGCTGCTCGGCTACCGCGACCGCTACTCCGCGCTGGTCGATGCCGTCACCGAGACCGAGCCGGCGTTCGACGAGGCGGTTCTCGGCGAGGTGCCGCTGGTGGACCTTCTTTCGGAGCCCGTGCACATCCTGGCCGACCACTGGCGCACGGCCGGGAGCTGATCGGCGGGTACGTGCGGGTTTCCTGGCCGGGCTACGGATGATCGGCCTGGGCATCGACGCCGTCGAAGTCGACCGCTTCCGGCGCATGCTCGGTCGAAGGCCCGGTCTGGCCGCTCGCCTGTTCACCGACGCCGAGCGTGCCTACGGGGCTCGCTTCTCCGACCCCGCTCCTCGACTGGCCGCTCGTTTCGCCGCCAAGGAAGCGGCCATGAAGGCCCTGGGTGTGGGACTGGGAGCGTTTCCTTTCCACGACGTGGAGGTGGTGCGTGCGTCGAGCGGGGCACCGTCGCTACGAGTGTCGGGCGCGGCAGCAACGCTGGCGGGCGAACGAGGGGTGACGTCGTTCTTCGTCTCCATCACCCACACCGACAGCACGGCCGAAGCGGTCGTGGCTGCCCTCTGAAACCGGCGCCGTGATCCCCGTCGTCACGCCCGATGAGATGAAGTCCATCGACGAGGAGAGCCGCGAGCCCACGGAGGTGCTGGTGCAGCGGGCGGGGGCGGCGGTCGCGCGCCGGGCGCTCCAGATGCTCGGCGGTGGCTACGGCCGTCGGGTAGTGGTTGTGGCGGGCAAGGGCAACAACGGTGCTGACGGCAGGGTGGCCGGGCAACGGCTGCGCCGCAGCGGTGCCAGGGTCACAGTCGTGGAAGCCACCGACCAGCCGCAGCGGCTGCCGCCGTGTGACCTGCTGATCGACGCCGCCTTCGGCACCGGGTTCCGTGGCGAGTACCAGGCTCCCGCCCCTGGGGGCGCCCCCGTCCTCGCCGTGGACATCCCCTCGGGGGTGGACGGGCTCACCGGTCAGGCTGGTGACGGCGCAGTGTGGGCCACCACCACGGTGACCTTTGCCGCCCTGAAGCCGGGACTCCTGCTTGGGTCGGGGCCCGAGCGGACAGGGCCGGTCGAGCTGGTCGACATCGGGCTCGACGCCAGCCGGGCGCACATTCACCTCGTCCAGGACGAGGACGTGGGAGCACACCTGCCGCCGCGCCCGAGGGAGTCCCACAAGTGGCGCTCGGCGGTGTTCGTGGCCGCCGGCTCGCCGGGCATGATGGGCGCGCCGCTCCTCGTGGCCCGTGCGGCCCTCCGCGCCGGCGCGGGCTACGTCAATCTCGGGGTCCCGGGAGCCGCTCTCGAGCAGATGCCGTCCGGCAGCGAGGCGGTGGCCAGGGCGCTCCCGTCCGAGGGTTGGGCGCCGGAGGCTCTTCGTGACTCGGAGAGGTTCAAGGCCGCTGCGGTGGGGCCGGGCCTCGGGCGGGGTGAAGGCACGCTCGCCGAGGTGCGCCGGCTGCTGGCCGAGTCCCCCGTTCCGCTGGTCGTGGACGGTGACGCGCTGGCGGCGGTGGACGGACCGCTCGGCGCCGAAGCCGTGCTCACTCCTCACGCGGCCGAGTACGAGCGACTGGCGGGCTCACCTCTCGGCCCCGACCGGCTGGACGCAGCCCGGTCGCTGGCTGCTCGGCTCCAGGCCGTTGTGCTCCTCAAGGGCCCCACGACGGTGGTGGCCCATCCGCAGGGAGAGGTGCTGATCTCGGTCACCGGCGACACCCGGCTGGCCACGGCCGGCACCGGTGACGTCCTGTCCGGCGTCATCGCCGCCTTCCTGGCCCAGGGGGTGGCCCCCATGTGGGCCGCAGGCCTCGCCGCTCACGTGCACGGCTCCGCCGCCAGGCTGGGGCCTCGCCGGGGGATGGTGGCCGGCGACGTCGTGGAGCTGCTGCCCCAGTGGCTCTCGGCTCATGCCTAGGAGGGTCCGGCGTAGGAGAGCCGGTGCCTGAAGCGCGATCTCGCCCGGCGTGGGCGGAGGTCGACCTCGACGCTGTCCGCCACAACACCGCCGCCCTGGGCGCAGTGGCGGCGCCCGCCGCCCTGTGCGCCGTGGTCAAGGCCGAGGGATACGGGCACGGAGCGGTGCCGGTGGCGCGCGCCGCCCTGGACGCGGGTGCCACCTGGTTGGCGGTGGCTGTGGTCGAGGAGGGAGAAGCGCTCCGGCGGGAGGGGATCCGCGCCCCCATCCTCCTGCTCGCCGAGCCGCCACCCGAGGCCATGGCCGACGCCCTGGCGCAGCACCTCACCCTCACGCTCTACAGCGTCGAAGGTGCGCACGCTGCGGCCAGGGTGGCGGCCGACGGGCAATCGCCCACACCCGTGCATCTCAAGGTCGACACCGGCATGCACAGGGTCGGCGCCCCTCCCGACACCCTGGTCGACGTGGCCCGGGCCGTGGAAGAGTCCGGCGGGCTTCGCGTCGAAGGGCTGTGGACGCACCTGGCCGTCGCCGAGGATCCAGCCGAGGACGGCTACACGACCGAGCAGCTGCGGTGCTTCGAGGAAGCACGGGATCGCCTGGCGCTCGCAGGCATCCATCCGGACCTGCTCCATGCAGCCAACTCTGCGGGGGCCATCGCTCATCCGGCCGCCCGTTACGACATGGTGCGCTGCGGGATCTCCGTCTACGGCTACTGCCCCGGCGTCGCTCTGGACGGCAGGGTGGAGCTGCGCCCTGCCATGTCCCTGAAGGCTCGCGTCTCCTTCGTCAAGGAGCTCGACGCCGGTGAGCGGGTGTCCTACGGGCTGCGCTACGCCTTGCCGGAGACTGGTGACCTGGCCACAGTGCCTCTGGGGTACGACGACGGCGTCCGCCGCCGGCTGGCGGCTGAGGGAGCCGAGGTCCTGGTCAACGGCCGACGCTGTCCCATGGCCGGCACCGTGACCATGGACCAGTTCCTCGTCGATTGCGGACCGTCGTCGGGCGTGAAGACCGGCGACGAGGTGGTGCTCATCGGCCGGCAGGGCGACGAGCAGATAACCGCCGACCACTGGGCCGAGCTGCTCGGCACCATCAGCTACGAGATCGTGTGCGGCGTCGGGCCCCGAGTCCCACGGGTCTACGTGAATGGTGAAGGTGACGCTGTTGACGCTGACGGGCGAACCCAGCAGCGGAGTCTCAGGGAGACCTGACGCCCCGCTCCTACTGCGAGAGCTGGCCTCGCACCGCCCCTTGCGGGTAGGCCGCCGAATGGACGTTCACGTAGAAGTCCCCCGGGGTGGCCGCCATGCGGCCCATCAGCGTGCGGTCGGCGTTGGCGCATCCCTTGGTGGTGGTGTCGCTGGCCGTGGGCGTGGCCAAGGTCACGACGATTCCACCGCTCTTGCCGGCTGGGCCCTCGTGGATGTGCATCGCCGTGGGGCGGTCGATCCTCTGAGCCGTCACCTCGTAACAGACCTCACCCTTGGTGACGTCGAGGTTCACCATGGCGGTCCCGGTTCCGTCCGGGTCGCCGGGCGTGGGTGCCTCGGCGGCACCGGTCAGGCCCGCGCTCAAGCGCGTGGTGGCTTCGGCTCCGGTGACGGCGCTGGTGGCGGTACGCCTGGCGGCGTCCTCCGCCCTGTCGGCCTCGTCCTCGCTGTCACCGCAGCCCGCCGCCAACCCCAGGGCCGAGGCCGCCACTACTGCTGCCGCTGTGCTCATGCCTTTGGGCATCCAAATCCCCTTCCTGCTCGCGACTGGGACTCTCGACGACGGGTCATGCTACGGCGAGGGCGCCGCCCTGGGGGCTCTGGCCACCCTGGCGTTTCCCACGCCGTTGCCCCGGTCCCCGAACAGGTCGCTCACGCCGGCCAGGGCACCGAGCAGGGCCGTGGCCTCGGTGGGGAGGAAGATCTTGGTGGCCTGACCATTGGCCATTATCTGGAGGGTCTCCATGTACTTGATGGCCAGCAGGTCGTTGCTGGGGCCGCCGTCGTGGATCGCCTGGTACACCGTGCGGATGGCCTCGGCCTCGCCCTGGGCCACCGTGTCCTGCCGGAAGCGCTCGGCGTCGGCCGAGGCCTTGGTGGCCTCGGCATCGCCCTGGGCCTTGAGGATGGCGGAGGCCTTCTCGCCCTCGGCCTTGAGGACGGCTGCCGTCTTCTCGCCCTCTGCCTGGGTGACGGCGGCTTCGCGGGTACCGGCCGCCTCGGTGACCACCGCTCGGCGAGTCCGCTCCGCCCTCATCTGGTGGTGCATGGACTCCACCACGTCGGGCGGTGGGTCGATGCGCTGGATCTCCACTCGAACCACCCGCGTGCCCCATTTGTCGGTGGCATCGTCGAGGATGTCACGCAGGCGGGAGTTGATGATCTCGCTGGAGGTGAGAGCCTCGTCGAGCTGCATGTCACCGATGACGTTGCGCAGGTTGGTCTGGGCCAGCTTGGTGACGGCGATCTGGAAGTTGGTGACGTTGTAGATCAGCCGTTGGGGATCGGTGGCCTCGTAGTAGATGACTGCGTCCACCCTGACCACCACGTTGTCCGAGGTGATGACCTCCTGGGGCGGGACGTCGAGGACCACCTCTCGCATGTCCACCCGCACCATGCGGTCGATCACGGGGACGATGATGCGCAGGCCCGGCTCCTCGGTGGCGTGGTAGCGGCCCAACCGCTCGACCAGCCCCCGCTGGTAGGGGCGGATGATCTTTATCGAGCTGGCGGCGAACACGAAGAGGATGAACCCCATGACCCCCAGGAGGACTACGAACGTCATTGTTGAGCTCCTTGCTCTGAATCCGTCACAGGCGGATCGGACTCTCGTTCGATCGGGGGAAGCGGGCCGTCGTCGAGGGGAAGCACGACCAGCCGGGTGCCGTGCACCCGGCTGATGAGCACCGTGGTGCCCTTGCGGATGGGTGCTCCGGCCACGCCGCTCTCGGCACGCCACTGCTCCCGTTCGAGGCGGATGACGCCGGTGCCGCCGACCTCGGCGGGTATGTCGGAGAGGACGACGCCCTGGCGGCCCACCCAGCGGTTGGATCCGACGCCGGACCGCCCCGATTGCCGTTCCATGCGCCTCCCGATCGGCCAGAGGAACGCAAAGGAAGCGCCCGAGACCACGAGGAACGCAGTGAACTCCCAGCCCACCCCCACACCCAGGAAGGCCAGGACCGATGCCAGGAACGCCCCGGCGGCGAAGGGCAGGAAGAAGAACGCCGCCGGGGTGACCAGTTCCCCCAAGGCGAACCCCACGGTGATCACCAGCCAGACCCACCGCCACGTGTCGGGAGATTCCCAGTCCACTGGGCCGACGCTACTACCGGTGGTCTGAGCCGCTGAGCAGTAGTTCCCGGCTGTGCCGGCGGTACCATCGGGGCGTGGTGGATCTCGCCGCTCTCGAGCGGGAGGCGAGCGTGTGCACGCGATGCCCGTTGGCGGACGGGCGTACCAACGTGGTGTTCGGCGTGGGCGACGCGAGCGCCGACCTGATGTTCGTGGGTGAGGGCCCGGGGCGGGACGAGGACCTGAAGGGTGAGCCCTTCGTGGGTCGCTCCGGCCACCTTTTCGACCGGGTGCTCCAGGAGGAGCTCGGGATCGGCCGCGACCGCGTATACATAAGCAACACCGTGAAGTGCCGGCCTCCCGGGAACAGAGACCCTCACCCCTCTGAGGTGGCCGCCTGCCGGCCCTACCTCGAACGCCAGATCGAGCTGATCGAGCCACGGGTGATCGTCACGCTGGGTAACTTCGCCACGCGGCTCCTCCTGGACTCGACTCGGGGGATCAAGCAGCTACGAGGCCGGGCCTATCCCTACGAGCGGGCGGTGAGCGGGAACGTACCGAGCGCAGAGGTCATGGTGGTTCCCACCTTCCACCCGTCCTTCGTGCTGCGCAGCGGTGGTGCGGGCGAGGCCATGGCCGGCCTGCGGGCGGACCTGGTGCGCGCCAAGCGGTACCTCGGAGTGGCGGCGCGTTGATCACCGCTCTGACCAAGTCGGCGGACGACACCCGCGAGCTCGGGGCCGCGGTGGCGTCGCTGGCATCTGCGGGTGACGTGATCCTCCTCTCGGGGGACCTCGGCGCGGGCAAGACGACGTTCGCCCAGGGGTTCGGGCGCGGGCTCGGCGTGCAGGACGAGATCGTCAGCCCCACCTTCACCCTCATCCGTTCCTACGAGGGACGGCTCACGCTCGTCCACTGCGACGTGTACCGGCTCGACCACCTTCAGGAGGTGATCGACCTGGGCCTTGCCGAGATGGTCGACGGCAACGCCGTCGCCCTCGTCGAATGGGGTGACGTGGCGGCACCGGGGCTGCCTGCCGACCACCTCGAGACGCGCATCGAGCTCACGGAGTCCGACGACGAACGACGGTTCGAGCTCCGACCCGTGGGATCGTCCTGGCTGGGGCGCACCGAGGGGCTGCGGGCCGCCATCGAGAGGTGGCAGTCATGATCGGGGCCCGTTGATAATCCTCGGCATCGAGACAGCCACCCAGCAGGCGGGCTGCGCCCTCGGAGGCGTCGAAGGGGTGCTCGCCTCGTTCCACGTGGCCAGGGGCCGCCGCCACGCCGAGACACTGGCTCCTGCGATCGAGTTCACATGCCGCCAGGCCGGCGTGGCCCTCAGCGAGGTGTCCGTCGTCGCCGTCGACGTGGGGCCCGGCCTGTTCACCGGCCTTCGCGTCGGCGTGGCCACCGCCAAGGCCCTCGCCATGGGCCTGCGGATCCCCATGATCGGGCTCTCCAGCCTGGACCTGCTCGCCTTCAGCGTGCGCCAGACGAACCGGCTGATCGTCGCCGTCGTAGACGCTCGCCGGGACGAGGTCTTCTACGCCTTCTACCGCTCGGTGCCCGGCGGCGTCCAGCGGTTGGGGCCGCCGCAGGTGAGCTCGGCGGAGGAGCTCGCCTCCGAGCTGATGGCCAGGAACGAGGAGGCCTTGTTGGTCGGGGACGGCGCCCTCCGTTACGCCACCGCCTTTGGCGACGCTCACGCCGCCGACGTCGCCGAGGTGGGCTCCGCTCATCCCTCGGCGGCCGCCCTTGTCGAGCTGGCCCACCCGCAGGCCTTGCGCGAGGAGTTCGTCCAGCACTGGGAGCTGCAACCCCTCTACCTGCGCAAGTCGGACGCCGAGCTCAACTGGGAGAGCAGGGCAAGCGCCTAGATGGCTGCCCGAGTCCCCCGTCCCGCGCCGCCCGCGCTCGTGGTGCACCTGGCACCCATGCGCCGCCGCCACCTGCGCGCGGTCATGCGGATCGAGTCCCAGGTGTACCCGCGGCCGTGGTCCCTGCCGCTGTTCATGAGCGAGCTGGCGCTGCGCACTACCAGGGCCTACACCGTGGCTCACGTCGACGGAGCCGTGGTCGGCTACTCGGGGCTCATGCTCGCCGGCGACGACGCACACGTCACGACCATCGCAGTCGACCCCGCCTGGCACCGCCGGGGCATCGGGAGCCGGCTCTTGCTCAACATGGCCCGCACGGCTGCGGCCCGGGGTGCCGGCCACCTCACGCTGGAGGTTCGAGTCGGCAACGAAGCGGCCCAGGTGCTGTACCGGCGGTTCGGCTTCTACCCGGCTGGCGTCCGGAAGAACTACTACGCCGAGACCAACGAGGACGCACTGGTGATGTGGGCCGACGACATCGCCACACCTGAGTACCGGCAGAGGCTTGCCCAGATCGAGACTGCCATGCCCGGCTCGACGGTGGTGGAGGGCACCGAGCGGCTCGGCTTCACGGATGGTGACTCCACGCGAGTCAAGGAAGGCCAGGCAGGCAGAAAAGGTACAGAGGGCACCGAAGGCGGGGCCGGGGCATGAGCGACCGGATCCTCGGCATCGAGACGTCCTGTGACGAGACGGCCGCCGCAGTAGTGGTCGACGGCCACGACGTGATGTCCTCGGTGGTGAGCAGCCAGGTGGACCTGCATGCCACCTTCGGCGGCGTCGTGCCCGAGATCGCCAGCAGGGCTCACGTCGACCTGCTGAACCCCGTCATCGGCAGGGCGCTCCTGGAGGCCCGGGCCGAGCCAGCCGAGCTGACCGCGGTGGCGGCCACCGTCGGACCCGGGCTGATCGGCTCGCTGCTCGTCGGCGTGAGTGCGGCCAAGGCGCTCGCGTTGGCCTGGCAGGTGCCCTTCGTCGGCGTCAACCACTTGGAGGCCCATCTCTACGCCGCCTTCCTCGAAGAGCCCGGCCTGGAACTGCCCGTGGTGGTCCTCCTGGCTTCGGGCGCGCACACCATGGTGGTCCTGATGGAGGCTCACGGCCGCTACCGGGTGCTCGGTTCGACCATCGACGACGCCGCCGGAGAGGCCTTCGACAAGGTGGCTCGCTTCCTCGGCCTCGGCTACCCGGGCGGGCCGGCCATCGACCGCCTGGCCCGGGATGGGGACCCTTCGGCCATCCGGTTCCCGCGAGGGCTGAGGGAGCGCCCCTACGACTTCTCCTTCAGCGGGCTCAAGACCTCGGTGGTCACCCACGTGCGCAAGCACCCGGATGTCGATGTCGCCGACGTGGCCGCCTCCTTCCAGGAGGCCGTGGTGGACGTCCTGGTGACCAAGGCTCGCCGGGCCGCGGCCGAGACGGGGGCCAAGGGCCTGGTGCTGGGCGGAGGAGTGGCCGCCAACTCACGGCTCCGAGAGCGGGCGCTCGAGGTGTGCGCCGCCGACGGTCTGCGACCGTTTCTGCCCAGCCGGTCCATGTGCACCGACAACGCAGCCATGGTGGCGTCGGCCGGCTGGTGGCGCCTGAAAGCGGAAGGTCCCACGCCGCTCGACGCCGCTGCCGATCCCGGCCTGAAGCTGTACTAGTAGCCCTCAACCGCCGGAAGCGAACTGCCGATGTGGGGGAGGGGGCGGTGGTGACTTGTGCCCTCTTTGCCGGCGGGAGGAGGGACAGGAGCGATGTGGGGAGTCCGCCTTCTGAGGCGCAGCCGAACGCCGGGGCCCGAGGGAGGAAACCGGCGACGGCGTGGCTTCGTCGCTCGGCTGTTCGTGTCCACCTCGCTGGTGTTGATCTTGGTTGGGGTGGTGCTGCAGGTGTCCCAGGCCGCAGCCCTGCGTCGCATCCTGATCGACGAGGGGCTCAAGCGCCATGAGGCCGAGGCCCGCCTGATCGAGCGCACCTTCCGGGATGCCACCGACGCCCGAGCGGCTCGACGCGACGTCGGAGCTGTCCTGGCCCAGGTCCAGAACCGCCCGGACGTGGCCAATGCCTACGTGGTCGACTCCACCGGCACGGTGCTCGTCGCCGGTGACCCCAACGACGAGGGGAAGCCTCATTACACCCCGGCGATCGAGGCCGTCCTTCGCAGCGCCAAGTCTCGATTCGTCAGCGACGGCGGCGGTCGCCCCTTCGAGTACCTCACCCCGGTCGAGCTGCCCACCGGGAGGGTGGTGCTCGAGGTCGAGGAGATTCCGCTCCTGCTCGAGCAGGAGCTGGCGGCCCTGCGGCGCTCCTCGTTCGGGGCGCTGGGAGCCAGCTTGCTGATCGCCATTCCCCTGATGTGGCTCCTGGGAGGGCGCTCCCTCGCAGGCCGCTACCAGTCGGCCGAGGAGCGATCGAGTCGCGACGGCCTGACCGGCCTGGCCAACCACCGGAGCTTCCAGGAGGAGATACGACGGGAGGTGGCTCGGGCCCTGCGCCACGGCGGCTCGTTGTCGCTGGCCATGGTGGACGTGGACGACTTCAAGGTCGTGAACGACCAGGCCGGTCACCGCCAGGGCGACGAGATGCTGGTGGAGCTCGGGGCCGCGCTCGCCAGCGGGCGCCTCACCGACCGGGCCTTCCGGATCGGCGGAGACGAGTTCGCCGTCATCCTGCCCCAGACCGACCACGAAGGTGCCGTAGTAGCCGCCGAGCGGCTGCGGGTGGCGGCCGCCCGCCGAGTCCCGGGCACCACCATCAGCATCGGGATCGCCACACTGGGCCCCGAGGGTGACTCCAACGTGCTGCGGGACCAAGCTGACGCGGCGCTGTACGAGGCGAAGCGGCTGGGCCGCGACCGAGCCGTGTCCTTCCACGAGGCGGCTCTGGCCTCGGTGCTGCCGGCGGCCAAGATCCATGCCCTGCGAGCGTTGCTGGGCGAAGGGCGGTTGAGCGCCGTGTACCAGCCGATCTGGAACGTCGGTACCGGAGAGGTGATGGCCTTCGAGGGCCTGGCCCGGCCGTCGGAGGACTACGGCTTCGAGGGGCCCTTGGAGGCGTTCCAGGTGGCCGAGAGGATCGGGAAGGTGGACGAGCTGGACGCTCTGTGCCGCCGAGCCGTGCTGGCCGGTGCGGCCGGGTTGCCGCCCGACGCCCTCCTCTTCGTCAACGTCTCGCCCCAGGTGCTCGACCACGAGTCGCTGGCCTGCCGGCGCCTGGTCGAGGAGGTCCAGGCCGCCGGTCTGGGACAGGAGCGAGTGGTCATCGAGATCACCGAACGGTCCACCGAACGGTTGGACGTTGTCGTGCGTGAGGCGGCCAGACTGCGACAGCTCGGCTTCAAGCTGGCCCTTGACGACGTGGGTTCGGGCAACGCCGGCCTGGAGATGCTGCTCCAGGTGAGGTTCGACTTCGTCAAGGTCGATCGCGGCGTGGTGAACAGCGTCGTCGAGGACGGCCCGGGTCGAGCTGTGATGGCGGCTGTCTGCGCCTTCGCCTCCGAGGCCCGCTCGTTCGTGATCGCCGAGGGCATCGAGACACAGGCGGCGCTCGAGTCCGTCAAGCGCATACTGCTGCGCCACCACCTGAGCGCGGGCTACGGCGCCCAGGGCTTCCTCCTCGGCCGGCCCGCCGAAGGCTTCGAGGTGACGGGTACCGGCGTGCCGGTTGCCAGTGCGGCGCCGTGTGGCTATCGTTAGCACTCGCAAGGTGCGAGTGCTAACGGCACCGCCCGGCGACCAGCCGCATGGAGCAATCCTGCAAAGAGCAGTCCGCAAAGAGCACGAGCGTAAACCAGCACACCGGAGGTCAATCATGAACCTGCAGCCCCTCGACGATCGTCTCGTCGTCCGCCCCAGCGAGTCCGAGGAAACCACCGCATCCGGGCTGGTGATCCCCGACACCGCCAAGGAGAAGCCCCAGCAGGGCGAGGTGCTGGCGGTGGGACCGGGCAGGCGGGCAGAAAGCAGCGGAGAGCTGATCCCCCTCGACGTAAAGGTGGGCGACAGGGTCGTCTACTCCAAGTACGGCGGCACCGAGTTCAACTCCGACGGCGAGGACCTGCTCATCCTGACCAGCCGCGACGTGCTGGCCAAGGTGGCCAACTGATGGCCAAGGACCTGCGCTTCCGGGAGGAGGCCCGGCGTGGGCTCGAAGCCGGAGTGAACAAGCTGGCCAACTCCGTCAGGGTCACGCTCGGACCGAGGGGCCGCAACGTGGTGCTGGACAAGAAGTTCGGTGCCCCCACCATCACCAACGACGGCGTCACCATCGCCCGTGAGGTCGAGCTCGAGGACCACTTCGAGAACATGGGAGCCCAGCTGGTGAAGGAGGTCGCCACCAAGACCAACGACATCGCCGGCGACGGCACCACCACAGCAACGGTCCTCGCCCAGGCCCTGATCCACGAAGGTCTGCGAAATGTGGCGGCCGGCGCCAACCCGACGGCCCTCAAGAGGGGCATCGACAAGGCCGTGGAGATAGTGGTCGGGTCCATCCACGATCAGGCCAAGGACGTGGACGACAAGAGCGAGATCGCCCAGGTGGCGTCCATCTCCGCCGGTGACGCCAACATCGGTGCGGTCCTCGCCGACGCCATCGACCGGGTGGGCAAGGACGGCACCGTCACCGTCGAGGAGTCGAACACCTTCGGGCTGGAGCTCGAGTTCACCGAGGGCATGCAGTTCGACAAGGGGTACCTGTCCCCCTACCTGGTGACCGATCCCGAGCGGCAGGAGGCGGTCCTCGAGGATCCCTACATCCTCATCGTCAACTCCAAGATCTCCTCCGCCCAGGAGCTCATCGCCGTCCTCGAGAAGGTCATGCAGTCCGGCCAACCGTTGCTGATCATCGCCGAGGACGTGGAAGGGGAGGCCCTGGCCACCCTGGTGGTGAATAAGATCCGCGGCACGTTCAACTCGGTAGCCGTGAAGGCACCCGGGTTCGGCGAGCGTCGCAAGGCCGTGCTCCAGGACATCGCCATCCTCACCGGTGGCCAGGTCATCTCTGAGGAGGTCGGTCTCAAGCTCGACACCATCACCCTCGACCTGCTCGGACGGGCCCGCCGAGTCATCGTCACCAAGGACGAGACCACTCTCATCGAGGGCGCGGGCTCGGACTCCGACGTGAAGGGCCGTGTGGCCCAGCTCCGCAGGGAGATCGAGGACGCCGACTCGGACTGGGACAAGGAGAAGCTCCAGGAGCGCTTGGCCAAGCTGGCGGGTGGCGTGGCCGTGGTCCGCGTCGGCGCCGCCACCGAGGTGGAGCTCAAGGAGAAGAAGCACCGCATCGAGGACGCCCTCTCGGCTACTCGAGCGGCCATCGAGGAGGGCGTTGTGGCGGGCGGAGGCTCGGCCCTGGTGCGAGCCCGAGGAGTCCTCGACGGCTTGGTCCCCACCCTGGAGGGCGACGAGGCCACCGGTGCCGCCATCGTGCGCAAGGCGCTGGAGGAACCGCTCAAGTGGATCGCCCAGAACGCCGGTTTCGAGGGTGCGGTCATGGTCCAGCAGGTGGAGCGGGAGACGGGGTCGGTTGGCCTCAACGCTGCCACCGGGCAGTTCGAGGACCTGATCAAGGCGGGGATCATTGACCCCGCCAAGGTGACCCGCTCGGCCCTGCAGAACGCCGCCTCCATCGCCTCCCTTCTGCTCACCACCGAAGCTCTGGTGGCCGACAAGCCGGAGAAGCAGCAACCGGCGCCGGCAGCGCCCCCCGGTGGCGGAATGGGTGGCATGGGTGGAATGGGTGGCATGGGCGGAATGGGTGGCATGGGCGGAATGGGGATGATGTAGCCCGCTCGGGCTGCTCGCTTAGAGTCGCGACATGTCATACGAGGGCGAGGGCATCGAGAACCGCCCGGCCCCCGACCCCGAGAAGCTGCTTGCCTTCTGGCTCGAGTGGGAGCGCGGGGAGACGCCGCCCGGCCGGGTGCTGGCCAACCTGAAGACGGCGGGTCTGCGGGACCTGCTGGAATCCACCGTGGCCGCGCACCGGGAGATCGGCCTGGGCTGATCCCCGGTCCGTTATCCTGGCTCCTTCGCCGGGTCCAGGAGGTACAGCGTGGCTGAGGTCGAGATCGGCATCGGCAAGTCCGGTCGGAGGGCCTACGGGTTCGACGACATCGCCATCGTCCCCAGCAGGCGCACGCGTGACCCGGAGGACGTCGACATCTCCTGGGAGATCGACGCCTTCAACTTCGAGCTCCCGCTCATGGCCTCGGCCATGGACGGAGTGGTGAGCCCTGCCACCGCCATCGAGATCGGGCGCTTGGGCGGTGTGGGGGTGCTCAACCTCGAGGGCCTCTGGACCCGCTACGAGGATCCCGAGCCCCTGTTCGAGGAGATAGCCGACCTCGACGACGACAAGGCCACGGCCCGCATGCAGCAGATCTACGCCGAGCCCATGAAGCCCGAGCTGGTCACCCAGCGCATCCGGGAGATCAACGACGGTGGCGCCGTCTCCTGTGTCTCGCTCACGCCCCAGCGAGTCGAGCGATTCACCGACGCCCTGCTGAAGGCCGAGCTCGACCTGCTGGTGATCCAGGGAACCGTGGTCTCCGCCGAGCATGTCTCCAAGACCACCGAGCCCCTCAACTTGAAGAAGTTCATCCGGGAACTCGACCTGCCCGTCATCGTCGGGGGTTGTGCCTCCTACCAGGCAGCCCTGCACCTCATGCGCACCGGCGCGGTGGGGGTACTGGTCGGGGTGGGCCCGGGCAACGCGTGCACCACCCGCGGCGTGCTCGGGATCGGTGTGCCGCAGGCCACCGCCATCGCCGACGCCGCCGGTGCTCGTATGCGCCACCTCGACGAGACGGGTGTATACGTGCAGGTCATCGCCGACGGCGGCATGAGCCGCGGCGGCGACATCGCCAAGGCCATCGCCTGTGGTGCCGACGCCGTGATGGTGGGCTCCCCGCTCACGTCGGCTCACGAGGCGCCCGGCCGTGGGCACCACTGGGGTATGGCCACCTTCCATCCCACCCTGCCCCGGGGGGCGCGCGTCAGCACGCGGATTCGCGGCAGCCTGCAGGAGATACTCGTCGGTCCGGCCCACGAGAACGATGGTCGCCTCAACCTGTTCGGGGCACTGCGCAGCTCCATGGCCACCTGCGGCTACGAGTCGGTGAAGGAGTTCCAGAAGGCCGAGGTCATGGTGGCCCCGTCACTGCAGACGGAGGGCAAGGACCTGCAGCGGACCCAGGGTGTGGGCATGGGGAGGTGAGAGAACCCGAGGGGTCCGACACCGTCCTGGTGGTGGACTTCGGGGCTCAGTACGCCCAACTCATCGCGCGCCGGGTGCGCGAGGCCCACGTCTACTCCGAGATCGTGCCCCACACCATCACTGCGGCCGAGGTCCAGGCCCGTGCCCCGGCGGCGCTCATCCTGAGCGGCGGCCCGCGTTCGGTACACGTGGAGGGCGCTCCCATCCTGGAGCTCGGGGTGTACCAGGCCGGTGTCCCGGTGCTCGGCATCTGTTACGGCGCCCAGCTCGTGGCCCAGCAGCTCGGCGGGGAGGTGGCCCCCACGGGCAGAGGAGAGTACGGCCGCACGCCGATGCGGGTGGTGGGCGGCTCGCCGCTGTTCGCCGACCTTCCGGTGGAGCAGGACGTGTGGATGAGCCACTTCGACTCCATCGTGGCCGGTCCGGAGGGATTCCGTGTCGTGGCCAGCACGGAGGAGTCACCGGCCGCGGCCATCGAGGATCCGGAACGGAGGATTTACGGGGTCCAGTTCCACCCGGAGGTGGCCCATACCGCTCGTGGCCAGGAGGTGCTCAAGCACTTCCTCTACGACGTTGCCGGCTGTAGGCCGGCGTGGACGATGACCTCGATAATCGAGCGCTCCGTGGTGGCCATCCGGGAACAGGTCGGCGGGGAGCGGGTGATCTGCGGTCTGTCGGGAGGCGTGGACTCGGCCGTCGCCGCCGCCTTGGTGCAGAAGGCCGTGGGCGACCAGCTCGCCTGCGTGTTCGTGGACACCGGGCTGTTGCGAGCGGGCGAGGCGGAGCAGGTGGAGGAGACGTTCCGTGGCCAGTTCAGCGTGGACCTGGTCCATGCCAAGGCAGGTGACCGCTTCCTCGAGTCTCTCGACGACGTCATCGACCCCGAGCGCAAGCGCAAGGCCATCGGCGCCACCTTCATCCGGGTGTTCGAGGAGGTGGCCCGCGACCTCGACGACGCTCGCTTCCTCGTCCAGGGCACGCTGTATCCCGACATCATCGAATCGGGGACGGCCGACGCGGCCAGGATCAAGAGCCACCACAACGTGGGCGGCCTGCCCGAGGACATGGACTTCGAGCTGGTGGAGCCGCTGCGCAACCTGTTCAAGGACGAGGTGCGGGCCGTGGGCGAGGAGCTGGGCCTGCCCGAGGACATCGTGTGGCGCCAACCGTTCCCCGGTCCGGGCCTGGCCGTGCGCATCGTGGGGACGGTGACACCCGAGCGGCTGGAGGTGCTAAGAGCCGCTGACGCCATCGTGACCGAGGAAGTGAAGCGCGCCGGCCTGTACCGGGACCTGTGGCAGAGCTTCGCCGTGCTGCCCGCAGTGCGCACGGTGGGCGTCATGGGCGACGAGCGGAGCTACGCATACCCCATAGTCATCCGAGCCGTCACCTCCGACGATGCCATGACCGCTGACTGGGCCCGGCTCCCCTACGAGGTGCTCGAGCGCCTGTCCAGCCGCATCATCAACGAGGTCCCCGGGGTCAACCGCGTCGCGCTCGACATCACGTCCAAGCCGCCCGGCACCATCGAGTGGGAGTAGGGCCCAGCCCCGAACAGCTCGCGACGTGGGTGGGCGATGCCCGCGCCCGCACCATGGAGCTGATCGCCGACCTGAGCGACCAGCAGCTCGTTGGGCCCAGGCTCAACACCGTGAACCCCCTGCTCTGGGAGGTGGGCCACCTGGCCTGGTTCCAGGAGCGCCTCGTGCTGCGCCAGGCCTGTGGCGAGCCCCCGATCCGTCCCGACGCCGACGCCATCTGGGACTCCGGCGCCATCCCCCACGACACGCGTTGGCGGCTGATGCTGCCGTCCCGGGACGAGACGCTCGGGTACGTCCAGGAGGTGCGCGACCGGGTCATCGACCGGGTCCTCGGTGCCGGCGACAACGACGTCATACTCCACTTCGCCCACTACACCGTCGGCCACGACGACATGCACACCGAGGCCATCACCTACACCCGCCAGACCCTCGGCTACCCGCCACCGACTCTGCGCCACCTGCCCACCGTTGAACCAGCGGAGGTCAGGAGAGGTTCACCGGCGGGCGACGTCGAGATTGCAGGAGGAGCGTTCCTGCTCGGGGCGGTCAGGCGGGAACCGTTCGTCTTCGACAACGAGAAGTGGGCCCACCTGGTTCGGGTCGAGCCCTTCGCCATGTCCCGCACGCCGGTGACGCAGGCCGAGTTCGCCGCTTTCGTGGATGACGACGGTTACCGGCGCCCCGAGCTTTGGGGAGATGAGGGGTGGTCCTGGCGCGCCCGCGCGGCGGCCGAGCACCCCGTGTACTGGCGTCGGGAGGGC
>JALYGF010000079.1 GCA_030777325.1 Actinomycetota bacterium
CACCACGACTCCGCCGCGCCTCGACCTACGCGCCCCCGCAGCTGATGGAGCTGGGCGATGCCAAAGCGCTCGGCGTCCTCGAGCACCATCACGGTGGCGTTGGGGACGTCGACGCCCACCTCGATGACGGTGGTGGCCACCAGCACATCCACCTCGCCGGCACGGAAGGCGGCCATCACCCGCTCCTTGTCCCCCGCTGGCATCTGCCCGTGGAGGAGGCCCAGGCGAAGATCGGCCAGGACACCTCCGCGTAGGCGCTCCAGCTCCTCGGTCGCCGACCTGGCCTGGATGCGCTCGGAGTCCTCCACCAAGGGGCACACCACGTAGGCCTGGCGGCCGCCGGCCACCTCGGCCCGCACGCGCTCCCACGCCTCGGCCTCCTCCAGAGGCCCGCGCGACCACACGGTGCGCACCGGAGTTCGCCCGGGCGGCAGCTCGTCCAGGACGGTGAGGTCGAGGTCTCCGTACACCAACATGGCGGCTGTACGGGGTATGGGCGTGGCCGTCATCACCAGCACGTCGGGGTCGCCGCCCTTGCCCCGGAGCGCAGCGCGCTGCTCGACGCCGAAACGGTGCTGCTCGTCGATGACCACCACCCCCAGCCTGCGGAACTCCACTTCCCCGGTGAGCAGGGCATGGGTGCCCACCAGCAAGTCCACCTCGCCCGCCCTCAACCCGGCATGAAGCCGAGCCCGCTCCGAAGCCGTGGTGCGGTTGGTGAGCAGCTCGACCCGGAGGGGCCGCTCGCCGAGAAGCGTGGAGGGGTCGGGCACGGTGAGGTCGGCCAGCAGCTCTCGCACGCCGAGGTAGTGCTGCTCGGCCAGCACCTCGGTGGGAGCCATCAGGGCACCCTGGTGCCCGCCCTGGATGGCCGTCAGCAGGGCGGACACGCACACCACCGTCTTGCCCGAGCCCACGTCGCCCTGCAGCAGGCGGTGCATGGGGTGGGGGCCGGCGAGGTCCGCGGCGATCTCGTCGACGGCCCGGCGCTGGGCATCGGTGAGGGCGAAGGGCAGCTTGTCGTGGAAGCGTTCGACCAGTTCGCCGTCGACCACGTGACGGATGCCCTTGGCCTCGCGTTCGACCGCTCGCTTGCGCATCACCAGCGCCAGCTGCAGGCGGAGCAGCTCGTCGAACGCCAGTCGCTTGCGGGCGGCATAGGCATCGGGGAGGGTCTCGGGGCAGTGGATCCGCCGGAAGGCGCGGGTGCGGTCGACGAGCTCGAGCTCGCCGAGCAACGGCGCGGGCAGCGGCTCGGCGAGGTCGCCCGCCCGCTCGAGAGCCTCCTCCACCAGCGACGCCAGCTCCCAGGTGAGCAGCCCCTTCTCCGACTGCGGGTACACGGGCACGATGCGGCCCGTCCGGTCGCCCACGAGGTCGACCACCGGGCTGCTCATCTGGCGCCGTCCCTTGTACATGTCGACCTTGCCGAAGAAGACGGCCTCGGTGCCCACCGCCAGCTGGCGAGCCCTCCACGGCTGGTTGAAGAAGGTGCACCGTAGGTATCCGCTGCCGTCGAAGACCTCGACCTCCACGATGTTCCGCCGGTTCCGCGTCCGTCGGCTGCTCACCTTCTTGACCGTGGCAATCACCATGGCCTCGTCGCCGATGCCGAGCTCTCGGATCTGCGCCTGCTGGGTGCGGTCGACGTAGCGGCGGGGGTAATGGGTGAGGAGGTCGAGCACCTGGTGGATGCCCATCTCGGCCAAGGACCTCGCCTTCTTATCCCCCACCCCGTGCAGCCGGGTAACCGGGACTTCGGCCAGACCGCTCAGCAGGCGCGCCATCGGCTCCCTCCCGAGCTACTCGATTGAGAGCAAGTACGGGTAGAGCGGCTGGCCGCCGTGGTGGACCTCGGCGGTCACCCCCGGGTGGTGCTCGGCGAGCCACGTGGTGATGCGGTCGGTATCGGTGTCGCTCGCGCCCTCCCCTGCGATGACGGTGACCATCTCGTGGACGTCCGAGACCAGTGTCGAGAGCAGCTCGGTGGCGGCGTCGGCCGGGTTGGGAGCGACGGCCTCGATCCTTCGGCTGGAGATGCCGAGCCAGTCGCCCTCGTTGATCGGACCGAGCTCACACGACGAGGATCGAACCGCCCGAGTGACCTCTCCCCAGGACACCTGGCGGGCGGCCTCGGTCATGGCCCCTACGTTGTCCTCTGCCTCCAGCCGGGGGTCGTACTCGAGCAGAGCGGCCAGGCCCTCGGCCACGGAGTGTGTCCTCACCACCCGGACGACCTTCTTAGTCAGTTCGTCCACCCGCTCGGCCACGGGGACGATGTTCTTGTTGTTGGGAACCAGGACCACGGCGTCGCCGGGCGCGGCCTCAACGGCCGCCAGGAGCTCCGCCGTCGACGGGTTCATCGACTGGCCTCCGGCCACCACGGCGTGGGCGCCCAGAGAACGGAACATGGCGTGCAGGCCCTCGCCCGTCCCCACCACCACTACGGCGGTGGGCACCGTGTCGCCGGGCCCGTCATCCGGACCCTCGCCCGACACCCCCTCGCGGACCCAGCGTTCCTCCTCCACCTGCTCCTTCAGGTCGCTGACCCGTATCTGGCGTGGCCGTCCCGCCTCCAGCGCGGCCTCGATGGCGGAGCCGATGTCGTCAGTGTGGATGTGGCAGTTCCAGAGGCCGTCGCCGCCGGCCACGACGATGGAGTCCCCGACCTCCTCCCATGCCTCCTTGAAGGCGGGCACCGAGTCGTCGGGCGCGTCCAGGAAGAACATGACCTCGTACCGGAGGTCGGACACGTCGCCCTCCTCGTGGGCTGCGGCGGCACCATGGCCGGCCGCGGCCTCCCCGGAGGTGGCAGTCGCACCGCTCGGCGCCGGGTGCGCCTCAGGGGCGGGAAGGGGCCGTCCCGCCACCACGTGGAGCAGGGCGTCGTGGAGCAGCAGGAAGCCCAGCCCGCCGGCGTCCACCACCCCGGCTTCGGCCAGCACCGGGAGCATCTCCGGCGTGCGGTCCAGGGCGTCGGCAGCGGCCGAGCGGGCCCACTCCACGACGTCCACCAGGGGCTTGCCCTCGCCGCTGGCCTTCTCAGCTCCCTCTGCCGCGGCCCGGACCACGGTGAGGATGGTGCCCTCCACCGGCCGGCTCACGGCCGAGTCGGCGGCCTCGCTGGCGGCCCGCAGGGCCCTGGCCAGCTCCTCGGGTCCGGCCGAGTCGAGCTGCCGGAACACGTCCGACAGGCCCCGGAGGATCTGGGAGAGGATGACGCCGGAGTTGCCCCGCGCGCCCATGAGCGACCCTCGGGCGATGGCCCGGCACGAGTCGGCCATGTCGTTGGCGTCGTCGAGGGCGCTCACCACCGACTCCAGGGTCAGGGCCATGTTGGTGCCGGTGTCGCCGTCGGGCACGGGGTAGACGTTCAGGCGGTTGATCCGATCTCGGTGGGCCCGCAGCGAGTCACGGTACGAGGCCATCGTCGAACGAAGGTGATCCGGCCCCAGGCGTTCGAGCTGCTCCACAGGAGGCGGATGCTAACGTCGACCCCTGATCGGGTGATGGAACCCGAGCGGTTTCCGAGCGGTGCTGGAGCCGAGCGCGCTCCCTGGAGGTGTTCTCACGTGGCAGCGGTGTGCGAGGTGTGCGGCAAGCACCCATCCTTCGGCATGAGCATCAGCCATTCGCACCGCCGCACCAAGCGGCGCTGGAACCCGAACATCCAGCGGGTCCGAGCCCTGGTCAACGGCACCCCGAAGCGCATGCGCGTGTGCACCTCGTGCATCCGGGCGGGCAAGATCACCAAAGCCGTCCGCTAGCACAGCCATGGGAAACGACGGTCTGTACTAGTCAGGCCATCCGCTCCCAGCCAGGGTTCACCGGGCCTACTCCTCGTCCGAGCTCGAACCCGGCGCCGATGGCGCGCTCCGTGAAGTGCTTGGCCGCCACGCAGGCGTCGGCCGGCTCCATGCCCCTGGCCAGCTCGGCGCAGACGGCCGCCGACAGCACGCAGCCGGTTCCGTGGGTGTGGCGTCCGGGGATGCGTGCTGCTTCCAGCCATACCGGAGCCGAGCCCGACACCACCAGGCAATCCGGTGAGTCGTCACCGCCGAGGTGGCCACCCTTCACCAGCACCACCTCGGGTCCCAGGTCGCCCAGTGCCTGGGCGGCGCGCTCCATGGCCGCCCTGTCGTCGATGACGAAGTCCACCAGGCGGGCCGCCTCGGGAAGGTTGGGCGTCACCACGGTGGCCAAGGGGAGCAGCCGGTCGCGCATGGCGCCCACGGCGTCGTCGGCCAGAAGGGTGTCGCCGTGCTTGGAGATGAAGACGGTGTCCACCACCATCTTCTCGATGCCGGCCTCGGCGACGGCGTCCGCCACCGCCCTGACCAGCTCGGCGGAGGCGAGCATCCCCGTCTTGGCCGCGTCGATGCCGATGTCGGAGGCGACGCTCGTCACCTGGGACCGCACGAGGTCGGGGTTCACGCTCTCGAAGCCCTGCACCCCCCGCGTGTTCTGCGCGGTGACGGCGGCGATGGCGCACGTCCCCCACACCCCATGGGCCTCGAAGGTCTTGAGGTCGGCCACGATGCCTGCCCCGCCGCCCGAGTCCGAGCCGGCAATGGTGAGAGCGACCGGCGGTCTCACAGTCACTCGGGCATCACTTCCATGCGTGCTCCCAGCCCGTCCTCGGCAGCGGCTCGTCGCCCAGCCTCAACACGCCGGCGTCGGGCGTGCACCGTCCGATGCGGATGGGCGGCCTCAGGCCCGCCTCGACGAACGCGGCCTGCACCGACGAGTCCTCCGGTGCGGTGAACACGAGCTCGTAGTCCTCTCCCCCGCCCAACGCCTCGTCCAGGGTCGCCCCGTCGGCCACGGGCACGTGTTCCATCACCACTCCCACCCCCGAGGCGTCGCCAAGGTGGCCGACGTCGGCGGCCAGCCCGTCGGAGACGTCGATGAGCGAGGTAGCCCCAGCGCTTCGGGCCAGCTGACCCTCGGCCACCCGCGCCCGCGGCCGTCGATGGGCCAACACGCAGGGGTGGCCTTCGCTCACGGCTCCCGCTTGCAGCAGGCGGAGCCCGGCAGCCGACGATCCAAGGGGACCCGTCACGTAGACCGAGTCACCCTCGCGCGCCCCCGAGCGCAGCACCGGCCCCCCGGCACCCAAGGTTCCAGTGACGAAGACGGAGACCACCAGCTGGGCGCCGCCCGTCAGATCGCCACCCACCACCGGGCAGGCGTAGTTCTCGGCCGCCTCGGCGATGCCCCGGTAGAGCAGGTCCAGGTCCACGTCCGGCGGTCCGGTCACTGTGACGAGGGCGTGTGACGGCGAGGCGCCCATGGCGGCCACGTCGCTCACGCTGACGGACACGGCCTTCCACCCCAGGTCGTCGAGGCTCACCAGCGACAGGTCGGCGTGCACGCCGGCTACCACGGCGTCGGCGGTCAGGACCGTTTGGCTGCCGCCGGCAAGGACCACGGCGGCGTCGTCACCGATCCAGGTCTGGCCGTCGGGCGGGGCCGGGAGCAGCCGCCTGAGGCGTTCGATGGCCCCGAACTCGCCCCGGCCGTTACTGTCCACCCAACGACTGTAGGAGGCACCAGCGATGCAGGGCGTGGTCAAGTCCTACGACCCCGGCACAGGAGAGGGTGTGGTGGTCCGCGACACCGATCGCAGCGAGGTCGACCTGGCCGACGACGCCTTGGAAGGATCGATCTTCCGGATGCTGCGGCAGGGCCAGAGGGTGGTCTACGACCTCGATGCGGAAGGCCGCGCGACCAGGCTCCGGTTCGGCTCCGAGGTCGACATGGGCGCGCCGGCGGAGCCCCCGACGCCGTGACTCTGACCTGACCCCGTGCCATAGCATCCGGGGATGAGCGACGCCCCATCCAGGAACGCGCCGTTGCTCGCTCGCGTGGACCAGGTGGTAGAGCTCTGTAAGCCGGACAAGGTCGAGTGGTGCGACGGGTCGACCGCAGAGTACGACCGGCTGTGCCAGCTGCTGGTGGACAGCGGCACCTTCACCCGCCTCTCTGACTCCAGGCGCCCCAACAGCTACCTCGCTCGCTCCGACCCGGCCGACGTGGCCCGGGTCGAGGATCGCACCTTCATCTGCTCCGAACGCGAAGACGATGCCGGGCCGACGAACAACTGGCGCGCCCCCGACAAGATGGCCGCCGAGCTGCACGAGCTCTTCGCCGGCTCCATGCGCGGCCGCACCCTGTACGTGGTGCCCTTCTCCATGGGGCCGCTAGGGTCGGACAAGTCCCACATCGGCGTGCAGTTCACCGACTCGGTCTACGTCGTGGTGAGCATGCGGATCATGACCCGGATGGGCGCCGGAGCGCTGGACGTGCTCGGTGCCGACGGCGAGTTCGTGCCCTGCATCCACTCGGTCGGCATGCCTCTGGAGCGGGGCCAGGCCGACGTTGCCTGGCCGTGCAATGCCCAGAACAAGTACATCGTCCACTTTCCCGAGGAACGGGAGATCTGGTCCTACGGGTCGGGCTACGGCGGCAACGCCCTCCTCGGGAAGAAGTGCTTTGCCCTGCGCATCGCCTCGGTGATGGCCCGGGACGAGGGTTGGCTGGCCGAGCACATGCTGATCGTGAAGCTCACCAGCCCCCAAGGTGAGGCGCGCTACGTGACCGGCGCCTTCCCCTCGGCGTGCGGGAAGACCAATCTGGCCATGCTCGTCCCGACCCTTCCGGGCTGGAAGGTGGAGACGGTGGGTGACGACATCTGCTGGATGAAGTTCGGCGCCGACGGCCGCCTCTACGCCATCAACCCCGAAGCGGGTTTCTTCGGCGTGGCTCCGGGTACCAGCTCGAAGACCAACCCCAACGCCGTCCTCACCCTGGACGGCAACTGCATCTTCACCAACACCGCCCTCACCGACGAGGGGGACGTGTGGTGGGAGGGCATGACCGACGAGCCGCCCGCCCACCTGATCGACTGGAGGGGGGACGACTGGACACCCGACAGCGGAACGCCGGCCGCCCATCCCAACGCCCGGTTCACCGCTCCCGCCTCGCAGGACCCCGCCATCGCTCCCGAATGGGAGGACCCGGCCGGGGTGCCCATCTCGGCCATCCTGTTCGGCGGCCGGCGTTCCTCCGTGGTCCCGCTCATCACCGAGGCGTTCGACTGGGAGCACGGTGTGTTCCTCGGCTCGATCATGTCGTCGGAGACCACGGCAGCCGCCGCAGGGGCCGTGGGCGACGTCCGCCCGGACCCCTTGGCCATGCTGCCCTTCTGCGGCTACAACATGGCCGACTACCTCGGCCACTGGCTCCGCATCGGCCGGGACGCCGATGCGTCCAGGCTGCCGAGGATGTACTACGTCAACTGGTTCCGGAAGGGCCCCGACGGCAATTACCTGTGGCCCGGGTTCGGCGACAACAGCCGGGTACTGGAATGGGTCTTCGAACGGGTGAACGGGGGTGGGGCGACCAGGGAGACCCCGATCGGCCTGGTTCCCACCGAGGACGCCATCCCGAGGGAGGGGCTCGATCTGGGCGCCGACGCCATGGGCGAGCTGCTGCGCGTGGACGAAGGGGAATGGCGGGCCGAGGTCCCCACCATCGAGGAGCACTACGCGCAGTTCGGGGCCAGGCTGCCCCAGGCATTGCGGGAGCAGCTGAAGGTGCTGGCCGAACGTCTTTAGCCCGGTCCGTCGTGTGAAGGTCGACCCGCTAACAGGTGCCTCGGTCGTCGTGAGCAGCGCCCGACAGAGCCGTCCGAACCTTCCCGCCGGGGAGTGCCCGTTCTGCCCCGGGGGCATCGAGGCCCCGGAACCCTACGACGTGCGCTGGTTCGCCAACCGCTGGCCCTCCTTGCCGGACGGGCGGGCCGAGGTAGTCCTCTACACACCCGACCACGACACCGCGTTCTGGTCTCTGGGCGTGGCCGGTGCGGAGAAGGTCGTTCGACTCTGGGCCGAGCGCACCGCCGTGCTGGGATCGCGACCCGACGTCGGATACGTGCTGGTGTTCGAGAACAGAGGACCCCAGATCGGTGCCACCATCACCCATCCCCATGGGCAGATCTATGCCTTCGATGCCGTGCCGCCGGTGCCGCGCACCGAGCTCGCTTCCGGCTCGTGCTGCCTGTGCGGGGCGGAACCCGGCACCCGCCTGGTCACGGCCGACGGGGGCTGGCGGGCATGGGTTCCCGATGCCCCGGCCTGGCCGTTCGAGCTCCTCCTGGCGCCTCTCGATCATGTTCCCGACCTGCCCGCCATAGTGGACGGCGGGCCAGGGGCCAGGTCGCTCGGGCGCGCCCTGGTCGACGCGCTTGAGCGGCTCGACCGCCTGTTCGACGAGGCGATGCCCTACATGCTTTGGTTCCACCAACGACCGACGGACGGCGAGCACTGGCCCACAGCGCACGTCCATGCCCATCTGGCGCCCGTCTTCCGCAAGCCCGGAACCATGCGCTACGTCGCCGCCGGTGAGCTCGGCAGCGGCGTTTATTTCAACCCGGTGGACCCCGAGGAGGCGGCAGAGCGGCTGCGCGGTGCGGTCCGGTGACGGTCGTGCCATGACGGTCGACCGGTGAGGGTCCGGGCCCATGCCCCTGGCCGCGTGAACCTCATAGGCGACCACACCGACTACACCGGCGGACTGGTCCTGCCCATGGCCATCGACCGGGGGACGACGGTGGTCCTCGAGCGCACCGGGCACAGGGTGGTGCTGGAGTCGGCCGATGAGGACGCGCCGGCCGTGGTGGACCTCACCGTCGACGACCCTGCTGCCGTGACGCCCCCGTGGGCCCGCTTGGTGGCCGGCGTGGTCCGGGAGATCGGGCCCTCGGAGGGTGGGGTTGGCAGGGCTCGCACCGATCTGCCCATCGGCGCGGGCCTGGCCTCGAGCGCGGCCTTGGAGGTGGCGCTCGGTCTGGCCTTGGGATTCCAGGGTTCACCTTTGGAGTTGGCCCTCGCATGCCAGCGAGCCGAACAGGCCGCCTCTGGCGTCCCCTGCGGTGTGATGGACCAACTGGCATCGGCGGCCGGCGTGGCGGGGTGTGCTCTTCTCATCGACTGCTCGACCTTCAACGTCACGCCCGTGCCGCTGCCGCACGGCTTGGACGTCGTCGTGGTCCACTCCGGCCAACAGCGAAGCCTGGCGGGATCGGCCTACGCCGAGCGGAGGGAGCACTGCGAGGCAGCGGCGGCGATCGTCGGGCCCCTGCGGGACGCCGACCTCGACGACGTGGCCATGATCGAAGATCCCATGCTGCGCCGGCGAGCCCGCCACGTGGTGAGCGAGAACGCCCGGGTAAGAGCCTTCGCCTCCGCCCTGGCCGCTGAGGACCTGGTTGGCGCCGGTGACCTGATGGTCGAGAGCCACCGGAGCCTGCGCGACGACTTCGACGTCTCCACCACCGCCCTGGACGAGCTGGTCGCACGCCTGCTCGGCCAACCGGGCGTACACGGCGCCCGCCTCACCGGTGCCGGCTTCGGCGGCTGCGTGGTCGCCCTTACCGAGCCGGGCGCGCTTGGCGAAGGCTGGCTCGTCAGTGCGAGCGGTCCGGCCCGGGTGATGCCGGAGCTGCCTTGACAGGCGACGGGCTACCTCATCGAGCCGCTCTACACCGGTAGGCCTGGTGACTTCTATCCCGTCGGCCACCTCGTCGACGGCGCCGTTCTGTGGTGCGCTAGGCGACTGGCCCGACCCGGTACGGTTCTCACCAATGAGGGAGACCCGCATGAGGCGTGTGTGGGGTGTGTTGATGGCCGGCGCGTTGGTCTTCACCGCGGCATGCGGGTCGAACTCGGGCGACGACGGGGCCGCCGGGACCGGGGCCAAGTCCAAGTCCCAGCAGAAGACGCCGCTGGATGCGGTGCTGGCGTCGTCCACCAAGACGATGGAGGCGAAGTCCTCCAAGGCCGCGCTCATGCTCCTTGCCCGTGGAGTGCAGGGGGTGCCGGGGATGCCGGGCGGGAGCATCGCCATCACCGGCGAAGGTGCTTACGACTACGCCGGCCGGCGGGGTGCGTTCACCATGAACATCCCGCCCCTGGGGGGGATGCAGCTGGGTCGGATCGAGGCAGTGAGCACGGGCTCGGTGTTGTATCAGAAGTTCCCCCCGCAGGTGGCCTCGGCGCTGGGGGCCAAGCCCTGGGTCAAGGTCGACCTGGACCAGCTGGGTCAGGCGGTCGGTGTCGACTTCAACGTGATGTTCCAGGCTTCCTTTGGTGACGCCACCCAGGCTCTCCAGTTCCTGAGGGGCTCCGGCGCCGACATGGTGAAGGTGGGCCGGGACCAGGTCCGCGGCGAAGCCGTCACGCACTACCGGGGCACGGTCGACGTGGACAAGGCCGCCGCCGCCGCCTCGCCAGAGCAGCAGCAGACGTACCAGAAGCTGGGACAGCTCTTCGCACAGCCCTTGCCTGTGGAGGTCTGGATCGACGGTGAGGAACGCCTGCGCAAGATGACGTATTCGGTGGACCTGGCCGCCCTCACGCTTCCCCCACAGGCGACGGCGGGACAGAACCCGACGGGCACCTGCAGCTTCACGGTGGAGCTGTTCGACTTCGGTGCGCCTGTCAGCGTCACCGTCCCAGCCGCCGAGCAGGTGACCGACTTCGCCCAGCTGTTCGCCGCGGCAGGCGGCCGCCGGTAGCGGCTCAGTCCTCGCACCTGCCGCCCAGGTGCTCGGCCAGGAATCGCTCGGCGTGGGCGTAGAAGCGAAGACGGTTCTCGGGCTTGGCGAAGCCGTGCCCCTCGTCGTCGAACAGCAGGTACTCGTGGTCGATCCCCTTCTCCCGGAGGGCGGCCACGATCTGCTCGGACTCGGCCTGCTTGACCCGGGGGTCATTGGCGCCCTGGGCGATCAGCAGGGGGATCTTGATGTCGTCCACCCTCGACAGCGGCGAGCGCGACCACAAGAAGTCCTCGTCGGTCTCGGGGTTGCCCACCCTGGTGTGGAACACCGCCACCAGCGGCG
>JALYGF010000080.1 GCA_030777325.1 Actinomycetota bacterium
CCCGTCGGCAAGCAGCGGCGATCTCCGGCAGGCGCGCCAGGCGCCGAGCCGTCTCGATGACGCCGGTGGCCTGGCCCACCGAGGTACCCGTGGTTCGGGCCAAGTGGTGGGCGGCCGAGCGGTCTCCCCCGGCCTGCCACGCTGCCGTCTCCGCCACACGGGCAGCGGCCAACGCTTTCAGGGTGGCCGCCATCCTCTCGATGGCCGAGGCGTCCTCGACGACCCGGGCGGCGTCGGCCGAGCACACAAGGGCGGGATCGAAGTCGGCCACGAAGCGCTCCACCGCCTCCCGCAGCCCTGTCAAGGTCCCAAACATGGCTCTTATCATATTTACGGGCTGTGACAGGAACGCATGCTCGCGGAAGACGTGTGCGCCGACAAAACATGCCGTTCATTCTCACACTCTTCATACTTGGACTCATGGGGACGACGGTATCCGGCACGGCGACCGACTCCGTACCTGAGGCCGACACCTACGCCGACATGGAGCAATTGCGATGGGGCGACGGGGAGCCCATTTGTCCTCGTGGCGAGAGAATCGGAGCGAGCTACATCACACCATTGGGCCGGCACTCGCGCAGGACTCGCACGGGTGCCGTGAGCGAGCGGCGGTCCAGCGTTTCTACGGTTGACGGAGGGTCGAGAGACTCAGCCCAGAGAGCCGCCATCGCCGGGCGACGGCAGCACGTCCCTCGTACCGAGCAGTCAACTCCGGACCCACCACGCGAGGGCGTAGCCGACGTCGTTGAAGCCGAGGTGCAGTACCGCCGGCGCGAGCACATGGCGCCCCCGCAGGCGGAGGGCGCAGAACACGATCCCCCCCACGGCCGTGACCAGGACCGAGCCGAGCACGAGCCCGAACCGGCCCAGCCCGACGATCTCGTTGGCCCTCGCCGTGGCCAGCGTGGGGACGATGTGCCAGAGGCCGAACAGTGCGCTGTCGACAGCGACCGCAGCGGGCAACGGGAGCCGTCGGCACAGCAGGGCAAGAAGCACGCTGCGAAAGGCGAGCTCCTCGAACACGACGGTGCCGAGCGGAATGCGGATGGCGGTCTGGTACAGCCGCTCCCAGCCACTGGCGTCTCCTGGTACCCGGGCATCGTCGAAGAGGCCTCGCGTGGTGGGCCAGGCGGCGCCAACGAGCATGCCGGCGATCGCCACCGCGGCAGCCGCTCCCCCGACGGTCAGACCGCGGCGGACGTGGCGTCGGGCGAGCCCCAGCTCCTCCCAGGAACATCCGCTTCTTCGCGCGACTGCCAGCAACACCGCTGCAACGGCCGCGTTGGTCGGGACGTACGCTGCGTCTGGCAGCACGACCTCGGCCAGGTTGCGGGCCGCCAGCAGGGCGACTACCGGGCCGACCATGCCCTCACGAACAGCTTCTGGCACTAGGACTGGGCGAAGACTTCATCCGACTATGGAGGTCACGAATCCGTTCGGCGGTCGGTAATTCTATCTGTCGGTTCAGGTCAGACGACCAATGGCCGAAGACATCGACGATCGCGTGAAGCGCTAGCTCGACGCCGTCCTGGAAGGGTCCACATGAGAAGCCGACTGCTGACCATGCTCGCCGTCTTCGCCGTCGGGGTCGAGGTCGGTGTTCCGCAGAGCGCCTCTGCCGGAACGCAGACGTTCACGGGCACGGTGGCCAAGTACGGCATCGTCAACCACAGCGCTACGTCGAAGACGATTGACACGTACCTCACCTGCGTTGCTCCGGCTGAAGTCAGGGTCGACCTGTTGAACCCGGACGGGACGCACCTGATCTGGGGGACCAACAACACGGGTGCCGCCATCGATTGCAACGGGACCAAGCAGGCCGCCCACAAGGCGACCGTGACGGCCGCCGGCACTGCGGTGCGCCTCAGCGAGGTTGCCGGTGCTGCCACGGCGTACACCCTGGAGGTCGTGACCGATGCAGCACCGGCCCGGCCTGTGTGCAACATCGCGCCGGCGAACAGCGCCTCGGCGATCGCCAATGCCGTCGCTTCCTGTTCTCCGGGCAGTACGGTCAAGTTCCCGGCGGGCGCCACGTACAGCCTCGGTGGTGACACCATCCGGGTGGATGACCAGGTCGACAAGATCATCGACGGCAACGGCTCCAGCTTCGTCAAGACGGTCCCCAGCGTCTACGACGCCAAGAAGCCCAATTGGATGCTCGTTCGCCCCCACCAGGTCACCATCCGGAACATGACCATCAAGGGCACTCACGGTGGCACAGGCCGTACCGTGGACCTGAGCCGCAACCAGTGGGACGCCGGCCTCGACGTCTATGGCGGGGTCGACTTCACCGCCGAGGACATGTGGGTCGAGCAGGTATTCGGGGACTTCGTCACCATCCAGTCCGAGGGCGGCCTGCTGGGCGACGTGCGGCAGGGCGAAAAGCCGCTGCGGGTCAAGGTACGTCGGGTCACTGGCGTGCGAGCCGCTCGCCAGGGCCTCGCCGTCACCGCCGGCTCAGCCATCCACCTGGAGGACAACAGCCTCACCGATTGTGACGCCAACTGCGTCGACCTCGAACCCGACTGGCACACGGTCACGTTGAAGGACGTTCACGTCCTCCGGAACACGATCAACGGTCACCGGTTCACCGCCATCACCGTGCCTCGCAACGGCGACGAGGGGACCATCGACGGCATCGAGATCCGGGCCAACAAGATGTTGGTCCAGCCTGACACCTGCTACCCGGGGATCATGATCGGTGACGAGAGTCCTTCGGGCTATAACGCCTACAACGTGGTCGCCTCTGGCAACACCATCAAGACCTACGGAGACGGTGTGAAGTACCGGGACGGCGCCAGCGGCTCGGTCACCGGGAACTCCATCCAGTCCATGAAGGGCTCGGGCTTCTGCGCTCCGCCTACCTCGGCGCCGGTGCGACTCATCAACTCACCCAACGTCGAGGTGGGGAACAACACATCCACCGGGTTCTAGTAAGGGGGTCAGGCGCGAGGGGCTACCGACTCCGGGGTCGGCCTCAGCGGCTCTTGCCCGTTGCCGTCGCCGTACTGGTGGTACCGGTAGGCGTACCCGTAAGCCCCTGCCGCCCCCACGCCGTTCAGGACCGTGCCCAGCAGCGGGGCGTCCACCTGCCGCAACAGCTCCACCGCTCTGGCGACCTGCTTGCCGGACGTGAGCCCGGCGCTGGCCACGAGCAGCGTGCCGTCGACGCTGGCCGATAGCACGGCGGAGTCGGTCACCGGGAGCACGGGCGGGCAATCCAGGATGACCATGTCGGCTTGGGCCTGAAGGGCGGCGAGGAGCTCAGCGGCCCGGCTCGAGGCCAGCAGTTCCGAGGGGTTGGGCGGGAGCGGGCCCGAAGCCAGGACGCGCAGCCGCTCCTGGGTGGGCACCGTCTGGAGCGCCGAGGGGAGCTGCGCCTGGCCCAGGAGCACCGACGTGAAGCCCACGCGGTTCTGAAGGGAGAAGAACTCGTGCAGTCGGGGCCGGCGCAGGTCGCAACTGACCAGGATCACGGACTGCCCCGAGCGGGCGAGGGCCACGGCGAGGTTGGCGACCGTCGTGGTCTTGCCCTCCGACGCGCTCGGGCTCGTGACCTGGAGCAGGCGCAGTGACCGGTAGAAGGCGAGGAACTGGATCGACGTCCGCAGGGCGCGGTAGGCCTCGGCCGCCGGCGAGCTCGGCTCCTCGAGGGAGACCACACGCGTCTCGCCCGTGTTCTTCCAGCCCGCCACCGCGGGGACCATCCCGATGACCGCGACATCGGGCGCCGAGCGCTCGAGGTCCTCCTTGGTCTTGAGCGAGTCGTCGAGATGGTGGAGCACGAAGGCGAGGGCCACGCCGAAGATGGGTCCCAAACCCAGGGCCAGCAGGCCGTTTCGGACCGGGCGGGGCCGAACCGGGTCGGAGGGCACCGATGCCAGGGAGACGAGCATGGCGCCGCCGTTCTTCCTGAAGGCGGCCTCCACCTGAAGCTCGTCGAGCTTCTGCTTGAACAGCGCCTGCTGCTGCAGCAGCGCATCCCTCCTCGGTCGCGCGCTGTCGTTGACGAGGGCCCGTGTCCGCTCGGGTGCGTTGGAGATCTCGGCCTCGAGGTCGTCGATCGGCTTCTGCAGCTCAGTGATCTTGGCTTGGATCTCCTTGCTCGCCGACAGCAGCTCGTCGACCGCTTGGCGACGATGGAAGTCGATGTAGGCCCGGGCGTAGGCGTTGGTCACGGTGGCCGCCTGCCGGGGTCGGGTGCTGCTGGCCCTCACCTCGATGACGCGCGTCTCGCCGACCTGTGAGGCCGAGACCTTGGGCGCCCTGCCGAGCGCCTTGCGCACGGCGGCCCGCACCGGCTCGCTCTTGATGACCTGGATCTCCGTGGTGACGAACGAGGGGTCGACGCCGCCGCCCCCACCTGAGTCGAACAGCGACTGGTTGGAGCTGGGCTGGAGCAGCACCCTGGCCTTGCCCTCGTACACCGGTGTCTGGAGGAAGGAGGCGACCAGCGCCGAAGCCACTGCGACGAAGACGGTCAGCGCGATGAACCCTCTCCGGGCCCGAATGATGGCCAAGTAGTCGCGCAGCTCCATCCCGGGCCGCTCGCTCGAAGGCACGACGTGATCCTAGCGGCCCGCCCTGGCGCGTCCGTCGCTCCCCCGGGGCCCGGAATCGGCCTCATCGTCTAGGCTCCGGCCGCAGTGGCTGGCGTCTACCTCGTCACCGGGGGCGGAGGTTTCATCGGGTCGCACCTGGTTGAGGCCCTCCTGGAGCGGGGCAACCGGGTCATCGTCCTCGACAACCTGGCCACGGGGCGCCGCGCCAACCTGGCTGCCGTCGCCCACCACCGCCAGCTGCGCTTCGTCCAGGGATCGGTTCTCGACGAGCTGATGGTCGACGAGCTCGTCGACGAGTGCGACGTTGTGGTGCACCTGGCTGCGGCAGTCGGAGTACGCCTGATCGTGGAGCAGCCCCTGCGCTCGTTCACGACGAACATCCGTGGCTCGGAGATCATCCTCGAGGCCGTCCACCGCTACCGCCGCAGGGTCCTGCTGGCCAGCAGCTCGGAGATCTACGGGAAGAACGGGGATGTGCCGCTGGTGGAGGAGGCCGATCGGGTGCTCGGTTCGCCCACCACCACCCGCTGGTCCTACTCGACGGCCAAGGCGGTGGACGAGATCCTGGCCTACGCCTACCACAGGGAACGTGGTTTGCCGACCACGGTGGTCCGCCTGTTCAACACCGCCGGCCGCCGCCAGAGCCCCGGCTATGGCATGGTCATCCCGCGCCTCGTACGCCAAGCCGTGGCCGGCGAGGCCCTCACCGTCTTCGGCAGCGGCCGCCAGACGAGGTGCTTCTGCCACGTGGACGACGTCGTCGACGCGCTGCTGCTCCTGCTCGACCATCCCGGTGCCGAGGGCGAGGTGTTCAACCTCGGCTCCCAAGAGGAGCTCTCGATGCTGGAGCTGGCCAACCGCATCATCGAGCGGGCGGGGACCACGTCGTGGGTCGAGCTCGTCCCCTACGACCAGGCCTATCCGGGAGACGGGTTCGAGGACATGCAGCGCCGGGTGCCGGACACCACCAAGCTGCGGCTGTTGACCGGGTGGCGGCCGACGCGCACGCTCGACGACATCCTCGCCGACACGATTGGCGAAGCCGCTGCCGAGAAGGCGGGGACCACCGCCGGGCGCGTCTAGTCCGTGGGTCCCTCCTGGGCCCTGGCCTCCGCGGTCGCCATGCTGATCGTCCTGGTCTCGACGCCGGTGCTCCGGCGCTGGGCCCTCGCCATGGACCTCGTGGACCAGCCCGCCGCCCACAAGGTCCACGCCACGCCGGTCCCGTACCTGGGCGGCGTCGCCCTGATCGTGAGCGTGTTGGTGGGGCTGCTGCTCACGCCCCGCCTCGCCCCCGGCGTGGGGGTCATCGCGCTGGGCGCGGCGCTGCTGGGAACCGTCGGCCTGCTCGACGACGACCGCACCGTGGCGCCCCGCTACCGCTTCCTGGCGGAGCTGGTGGCAGCGGCGGCGGCAGCTGCCGTAGGGCTGCGCGTCCATGCCACCGGCGTCGCCGTCCTCGACGTGGCCGTGACCCTCCTTTGGATCGTCGGCATCACCAACGCCTTCAACCTGCTCGACAACATGGACGGCCTGGCTGCCGGTGTCGCCGCCACCGCGGCCCTGGCCGTGTTCGCCCTCGCCGTCCCGGAGGGCCAACAGGTGGCGGCGAACCTGGCCGCCGTCGTGGCCGGCGCCTCCCTGGCCTTCCTGGCCTACAACCGCCGGCCGGCGTCGATCTTCATGGGCGACGCCGGCAGCCTGTTCCTTGGCTTCGTGCTCGCCGTCCTGACCGTCGACGTGAACCCTGCCCTGGACCCGCCTGGCAGCTTCGCCGTACCCGTGCTCCTCCTCGCTCTCCCGGTGCTGGACACAACCGCGGTGACCCTGGGCCGCCTGCGCCGAGCCCGGCCCGTCAGCATCGGGGGCAAGGACCACCTCTCGCACCGCCTCGTCGCCCGCGGCCTCTCGCCGGGGAGGGCGGTGATGGCGCTCGTCGCCGTGGAGGCCGTCCTCGCCACCCTGGCCGTGCTGGCCGGGCGTGGAGCGCTCCCCCTGGGCTGGGCCGTGCTGGCCGCCGTGGGGGTGCTCGGCCTCCTGACCGCCGCCGCCGCCGCGGCCCCCGTGTACGCCGAGCCGGTGGTGGGCGTGCCTCGCCGCCTGGTCTTGGCCGTGCTGGCCGTGGCCCTGGGAACGGTGATGATGGCGGCACCCGCCTTGGTGGCACTGGTGCGGGCGGGAACACCGGCGCGAGCAGGAGCCGAGGCCGCCCAGCAGGGCCTCAGGGCGGCCGGCGAGGGCGACTCGGCGCGAGCGGAAGCGGAGCTCGAGCGGGCGAGGGGGCTGTTCGCGCTGGCTCAACGCCGCTTGCACGGGCCCTTGACATCGCTGGGCTCGGCCGTCCCCGGACTCTCGTCGAACCTGAACGGCGCCCGCACGCTCGTGTCCGTCGGACGGGAGCTGGCCGGCACCGGCACCCGCCTGGCCCGAACCGCGCAGAGCGGCCAGCTGCGAGTGCAGGGCGGATCGCTCCCCGTGGAGGAGCTGCGACGCGTGGCCCCGGAGTTGGGCGAGGCGGCAAGAGTGCTGCGACTGTCACGGGCGCGCCTGGCCGGCCTGGACCAGCCGTACGTGCTGCCGTCCCTCCGCCATGCCGTCGACGACCTGGACGCTCGTCTCGCCCGGCAGACGCGCACGCTGGATGCTGCGGCCGAGAGCGCCCGGCTGCTTCCGGGTGTGCTCGGTGCGGACGGCACCCGGCGCTACTTCCTGGCCGTCCAGAACAACGCCGAGCTGCGAGCGACGGGAGGATTCATCGGCAACTGGGGGGAGCTCGTCGCCGAGGGCGGACGCCTGCGCCTGGAGCGCTTCGGACGCATCGACGACCTGCGAGCCGAGGCAGAGCAACGGCGTGCCGCTCCCCGTCTGTCGGAGGAGTACCTCCAGCGGTACCGGGGGTTCTTCCCCAACGACTGGCGACAGCTCAACATCTCGCCCGACTTTCCCACCGCCGCCCGAGCCATCAGCGACCTCTACCCGCAGTCCGGCGGGCATCGGGTGGACGGCGTTGTTGCCGTGGACCCCCTCGGCCTCGCGTCCCTCCTGGAGTTGACCGGGCCCGTGCAGGTGGAGGGATGGCCCGAGCCCATCAGCGCGGCCAACGTGGTCGACGTCTCCCTCCGCGCCCACTACGAGCGCTTCGCCGACCGGGACGAGCGGGCGGCTTTCCTGGGCCTCGTGGCCCAGCGGGTGTTCCAGGCCTTCACGGTCGCCGACCTCGGGAACCCGGCCCGCGTGACGACGACGCTCGGCCCGGCCGCCGGCAAGGGCCACCTGCTCGCCTACCTGCAGCGTCCAGAGGAGCAGCGCCTGATGGGACGACTTGGTGCCGACGGCGCCATCCCGCCGGTGCGCGGGGACTCCCTACTGTTGGTCAACCAGAACGTGTCGGGCAACAAGGTCGACCTGTACCTGCGGCGCCGTCTGCGCTACGACGTCCAGCTGGACCCGGGCCGGACGCCGGCGGCGTTCACGGGACTGGTGGAGGCGAGGCTGGAGAACAACGCGCCGCCGAGCGGGTTGGCGCTCGGGGTCCTCGGGCCCTTCGACGATCGTTTCGCCCCGGGCGAGAACCGGACCTACGTGTCGGTCTACAGCCCCTTCGAGCTGCGGGGTGCAGACCTCGACGGACGGCCGGTGGGCGTCGAGTCACAGACCGAGCTCGGTCGCTCGGTGCACTCTGCGGTCCTGAGCATCCCGGCCCTGGAGTCCAGGACCCTCCGCCTGGAGATGGCAGGACGGATCCAGCTCGCCCCCGGCGGTTGGTACCGCCTCGACCTCCTCCATCAACCTTCGCTGGTGCCCGACGACGCCGACATCTCGCTCACCGTGCCGCGTGGTTGGCGGATCGCCGAAGCGAGGGGGTTGCGGCGAACGGCTGCCCGCCGAGCCGGCGGTCACCTGCGGCTGGAGAGCCCAGCGACGATCATGGTCCGCGTCGAGCGGACCTCCTCGTTGGGACTGGGGTGAGCGGCTGGAGTGGTGGCCCTGCCTTGGCGAGGGTGGTAGATTCCCGTCTCTACACAGGGGGGCCGCTCTCTGAGGCGGGGGAGGAAGCCGTGATCCGACGAGCAATCGCAGCGGCGGCTATGAGTGCGGTGGCGTTGGTTCTGCCGGCAACCACGGCCCATGCCGGCGGGTTCACCTACCCTCCCGTTCCCCCGCCGCCCCGAGTGGTCCCGCCCGTGGTCGAGAAGGTCCCCAAGGTCCCCGTCGTCAAGGTCGTCAAAAAGGTGCCCGTGGCACCCGTGGCCAAGAAGGTCGTCGTGGTCCAGGCCCAAACGGCGGGGGCGCCGCGCGGCGCCGGCGTCCTCAGTCGCACCGGCGTGCAGAGTGCGCTCCCGCTGGCGGCCGTCGGCGCGGGACTGCTGGCCCTTGGTTCCGGCCTCACCGTCATCGGGAGGCGTCGGCGGAGCGTCGCCCGTGCCCCGAGCGCGACTTGAGGGACTGAGGTCGCTCGTTCATCCGGCGCTCGGCGGCGCAAGGAGCTGATCGCCGCCGTCATCGCCTTGTCCGTGGGGCTCGCCATCGTCGGCTTGCCCCCCGTCGTCGCCGTCTTGGCCACAGCCACACTCGGAGTCCTCGTTCTCGCCATCTTGGCCGGGACTCTCACCAGCAGCGAGGATGCCGCCGCTCAGCGCCGGCTCCTCGGCTGGACGCTTGCGGCCTTCGCCGTGCACCTGGCCCTCGGCCTCGCCATACGCAAGGCGGGTGTGACGGCGCTCGCCGCACCCGACGCCAGCTACTACGACGAGACCGCCCGGGCGATCGTCGACCACTGGACCCGGGATTTCCCGCTTCCCGAGCTGCCGAGTGGCAAGGAGGGGTTCTTCTACCTCCTGGCCGCTCTGTACTGGCTCTTCGGGCCGAGCCCCGAGGCCGGTCTGGTCGTCAACGCCGTGATGGCGGCAGCCGTCGTGCCGGTCATGGCCGACGTGACCAGGAGGCTCCTCGGAGGCTCGGCCGCTCGCTTCCTCCCCCCCTTGCTGGTGCTGTTGCCGGGATTCCTCATCTGGAGCTCCCAGCTGTTGCGTGAGGCCGGCGTGCTCTTCCTCATCGCCGTGGCCGCCAATTGCGCCGTTCGCCTCACCGAGCGACTGGCACCCGGCCCGCTCGTCGTGCTGGCGGCGGCGCTGGCCGTCCTGTTCACCTTCCGGGGCAACGTCGCCCTGCTGATGACCGGAGGCCTGGTGGTCGGCGTGGCCCTCGGCAAGCGAGAGCTGCTCAGCGGCCTCAGCATCGGCGTGAGCACCTTGTCGGTCGTCCTGGTGCTGGTGCTCGGCTTGGGCCTCGGCCACGCGGGCTACAAGATCTCGGTCGAGGCCGACCTCCGGCAGGTCGAAACGGTCCGGTCCGATCTGAGTCAGTCGGCCGAGAGCGGCTTCGCTTCGGAGGCGGACGTGTCGACGACCGGCAAAGCGTTGGCCTACCTGCCGGTGGGGTTCACCAACTTCCTCCTCGGCCCCTTCCCCTGGCAGATCCGCAGCGCTCGCCAGCTCATCGCCCTCCCCGACCTGTTGGTCTGGTGGTTCCTCCTCCCCAGCCTCTGGCGGGGCTTGTGGTCAGCCACGCGGCTGATGGGCCGCCGTCTGTTGACGCTTCTCGTGCCGGCGCTGATGACCGGGGCGGCCCTGGGTCTGCTCATCGGGAACTTCGGCACCGTCGTCCGGGAACGACCCCAGGTCGTGATCCTCCTCTTGCCGGTGATCGCCCACGGCCTGGCCCTGCGCCGAGCCCCGCACGCGCCGCCCGCCACCATGGCGGGCGCGGTCGGAACGAACCAGCCGGGCCCAAGCCTGCATGGCAGGGTCGGTCTGCCGCTGCCCGCGGGCGGCGGGCAACTCCGCCCTACCCCCTGAGGCGTCGTACCAGCGTCACGGCCCCAGGATGGCGACGCCGTGGCCGAGGCCGGAGGAGCTGCTGGTCGAGCTCTGAGCTGAGCTGGACGAGCTGGACGAAGAGGTCGCCGAGCTGCTGCTCTCCGAGTTGGTCGCCGTGCTGACGCTGGCGGCGCTGCTGGCGGACGACCGCTGCGACACGGTGCTGTGCGAGGCCGACGAGGACGCGGACGAGCTGCGAGTGGACCTCGTCCCTGCCGCGGCGGGCGCCGGAGGCGCAGTGGCGGGGCCTGGCCGGCCGGCTTCGACCCGGCAGCTGGCCTCGGCCCGTGCCGTGCCGGACACGCTTCGCTCCTCGTCGTGACTGCGGTTCTCAGCGAGCCCGCATCGGGCGTCGGCCTGAGCCGACCCGCCGCCAGCACCGGCATCGGGTGCCGGGGGGCTCGGCACAAGCTGCGGTGGCGGGGCCTCGGGCAGGCTCGCGTCGCCGGGCTCGCCGGGACCGGGGCCGGCCGAGGCGGCGAGGGCGTCGACGGCGGCCACCACGACTCCGTCGTCGGGCTCGTGGACTGCTACCCCCGCAACTCCGGCAAGGGCCAGAGCTCCTGAAACCGCGCCCAGCAGGAAGGCCGGGGTCCGCCGTGATGCCATCGTGTGTCCTTCTCCCGAGGCGCCTCATTCTAGGACGTCCCCGCTAGGCAGGGTCGAGGCGACGAGGATCACCCCACGCGCTTCACGTCGCCCTACGACTCCCCGGTGTCAAGCGGCAGACGCCGCTCGACACCGGGAACGTGCCGACTTACAGGCCGCCCGAGAGGATCTCGGCGTCGCACAGCAGAGCGCACGCGTCGCTCTCGCTGGCACTGGTGCTCGTGCTGTCGCTGCTGCTGGTGCTGCTGCTGCTGTTGGTGTTGGTGTTCTGGCTTGCGTTGGTGCTCGTGTTGTTGTTGGTGTTGCTGGCACTGCTGGTGCTGGTGCTCGTGTTGGTGGTCTCCCCGGTGTTGGCCAAGGCCGGCGCCAAGAGCGCCCCACCGGAGAACAGCGCAGCCA